>NZ_JBWKKH010000008.1:27607-291276 GCF_056431645.1 Saccharopolyspora sp. NPDC045839 | reverse complement strand
CAGGGTGTGGGAGAGTAAGACACCGCCGACACATTATTTGAGAAGGGTCCCTTCTCTTCCGGTTACCCGGAAGAGAAGGGACCCTTTCTCCATTTCCGGCCCCGACACGTCGTCCTGTGGCGGGCGGTTCGGGTGTGATGCGGACTACAGTCGAGGCGTGGACCATGCCAAGCTCACGAGCGACCAGCGCACGCTGAAGCCTCGCAGCAGCGAGGTCACCGAAGGAATGGAGCGGGCCGCGGCGCGCGGGATGTTGCGCGCCGTCGGCATGCAGGACGCCGACTTCGCCAAGCCCCAGATCGGGGTGGCGTCCTCCTGGAACGAGATCACCCCGTGCAACCTCTCGCTGCAGCGCCTGGCGCAGGCGGCGAAGGAAGGAGTGCACGAGGCCGGCGGGTACCCGATGGAGTTCGGCACGATCTCGGTCTCCGACGGCATCTCGATGGGGCACGTCGGCATGCACTACTCCCTGGTGTCCCGGGAGATCATCGCGGACTCCGTCGAAACCGTGATGGAGGCCGAACGGCTGGACGGTTCCGTGCTGCTCGCGGGCTGCGACAAGAGCCTGCCGGGCATGCTGATGGCGGCAGCTAGGCTGGACCTGGCGTCGGTGTTCGTCTACGCCGGCTCGATCCTGCCGGGCCGCGTCGACGACCGCGAGGTCACCATCATCGACGCCTTCGAAGCGGTAGGGGCGTGTGCGCGCGGCCTCATCACGCGCGCCGAGGTGGATCGCATCGAGCGCGCCATCTGCCCGGGCGAAGGGGCCTGCGGCGGGATGTACACCGCGAACACCATGGCCTGCGCGGCCGAGGCCCTCGGCATGTCGGTGCCCGGGTCGGCCAGCCCGCCGTCGGTGGATCGGCGCCGTGACGCGGGTGCTCGCGAAGCCGGCCGCCTGGCGGTCGGCATGCTTGCTCGACAGCTGACCGCGCGGCAGATCCTCACGAAGGAGGCGTTCGAGAACGCGATCGCCGTGACGATGGCCTTCGGCGGATCGACCAATGCCGTGCTGCACCTGCTCGCGATCGCCCGGGAGGCCGAGGTCGACCTGCGGCTGGACGACTTCAACCGGATCGGCGACCGCGTTCCGCACCTGGCCGACGTCAAGCCGTTCGGCCGGTACGTGATGCCCGCGGTGGACCGGATCGGCGGCGTGCCGGTGATGATGAAGGCCTTGCTCGATGCCGGGCTGCTGCACGGCGACTGCATGACGGTGACCGGCCGCACCGTTGCGGAGAACCTCGCCGAGCTCGATCCGCCGGACCTCGACGGCGAGGTGCTGCACCGGCTTTCGAACCCGATCCACCCCACCGGCGGGCTCACGATCCTGCGCGGATCGCTCGCGCCGGACGGTGCGGTGGTCAAGAGCGCGGGCTTCGACTCGGCGAGCTTCGAGGGCACGGCGCGCGTCTTCGACGGCGAGCAGGGGGCGATGGATGCCGTGGAGGAAGGCACGCTGAAGCCCGGGGACGTGGTCATCATCCGCTACGAGGGGCCGCGCGGCGGGCCGGGAATGCGGGAGATGCTCGCCGTGACCGGTGCGATCAAGGGCGCCGGGCTGGGCAAGGACGTGCTGCTGGTGACGGACGGCCGGTTCTCCGGCGGGACCACGGGGTTGTGCATCGGGCACGTGGCGCCGGAGGCGACCGATGGCGGACCGATCGCGCTGGTGCAGGACGGCGATCCGATCCGCCTCGACCTCGCCAACCGGACCCTGGACCTGCTCGTCGGCGACGAAGAACTCCTGCGCCGTCGGGAGAACTGGTCACCGCCGGCACCGCGGTTCCGCAAGGGCGTGCTCGGCAAGTACGCGAAGCTGGTCGGCTCCGCGGCCGAAGGAGCGGTCTGCGAGTGATCAGGCTTGCAGGCCCTGCTGCGGCCGGGCCTGGAGCTGTTCCGCCATTTCCTTGGTGACCGGAGACGTCGTGCCGCACCAGGTGCAGGTCAGCGCGTACCGGGTCCTGGTCGGGAACAGCGGGATGAAGAACAGCGTGAACTTGGTGACGCCCTTGTTGAGGGTCGTCGCACACGTGCCGCGGCAGCCCGGGCAGGCGAGTCGCAGGGTGGCCAGCCGCTGGACGCTGCTCCGGAATCCCCAGATGATCACGTCTTCCTCCCCGCTGTGGTGTGCGATCGCCGATCGACGTTAGGGCAGGCGGGGGTTCGAACGGGGCGGGTTTGCCCGATCGCCGGCGAGTGGGCGTGATCACATCGAAAGCGAACGGCCTGTTCACTCCACCTATCGGCGTGAACAGGCCGTTCGCTTCACCTCGCCGGCGTCAGTCCCACTGGAGGGAGCCGCCGGACTGGTATTCGATGACCCGGGTTTCGAAGAAGTTCTTCTCCTTCTTCAGGTCCATGGCCTCCGACATCCACGGGAAGGGGTTGTCGGTCTCCGGGAACACCGGCTCCAGGCCCAGCTGGGCGCAGCGCCGGTTGGTGATGAAGTGCATGTACTGGGCGCAGAGCTCGGCGTTGATGCCGAGCAGGCCGCGCGGCATCGTGTCGCGCCCGTAGGCGATCTCCAGCTCGCAGGCCTCCGCCAGCATCCGCCGGATCTCGGCCTGGAACTCCTCGGTCCACAGGTGCGGGTTCTCCAGCTTGATCTGATTGATGCAGTCGATGCCGAAGTTCAGGTGGATCGACTCGTCGCGCAGGATGTACTGGTACTGCTCGGCGATGCCGACCATCTTGTTCCGCCGGCCCAGCGCGAGGATCTGCGCGAACCCGGTGTAGAACCACATGCCCTCGAAGATCACGTAGAACGCCACGAGGTCGCGCAGGAACGCCTGGTCGGCCTCGGTGCTGCCGGTGGCGAAGTCGGGGTCCTCCAGGCTGCGGGTGTACTGCAGCGCCCAGGCGTCCTTGTCGGCGATCGACGGGATCTCGCGGTACATGTTGAACAGCTCGCCCTCGTCGAGGCCGAGGCTTTCGCAGATGTACTGGAAGGTGTGGGTGTGCACGGCCTCTTCGAAGGCCTGCCGCAGCAGGTACTGGCGGCACTCGGGGTTGGTGATGTGCCGGTAGACGGCGAGCACGATGTTGTTGGCCACCAGGGATTCCGCGGTGGCGAAGAACCCGAGGTTGCGCTTGAGCAGCAGGCGCTCGTCGGCGCTGAGGCCGTCGGCGGACTTCCACAGCGCGATGTCGGCCTGCATCGAGATCTCGGTGGGCATCCAGTGGTTGTTGCAGCCCGCGAGGTACTTCTCCCACGCCCAGCCGTACTTGAGCGGGAGCAGCTGGTTGACGTCGGCGCGGGCGTTGATCATCGCCTTGTCGCCGACGGCGACGCGCCCGCCGGAGCGGTCGATCTCGCCGAGCCCGGCGGCCGGGGAAGGGGATTGCAAGGAGGTCATGCTGTGTTGCTCCAAGGAAATCGCGCGGTTCGAGTCCGCGCGTCGAACAGGACTTGACCCGGCCTCCGGCCCTCGGGTCCGCAATTTCATTGAGGTTTTTCCAGCCTCGTTGTGCGTGGCGGTGCGGGTAGCGGAACCTCAGAGGCTCCCTGGACTGTGGATGCCCTGTATGCCCAATACACGGTCCTCGCCGGGAGAACCCCGGAGGGGTGGGCACGGTGAACCCGCGGCGGTGCCGGTGTCGTAGGTGGGCTATGCGCCTACGGCGCATGCGACACCCCATCCGACCCGCGGCTCCGGCCCTCGGGTCCCGCAATTTCAATGGAAATCAGACCTTCGATTTCCATTGAAATTGCGGCGGGATGCCAGGGTGAGGGTTACTGGCAGGCTTCGCAGTCGGGGTCTTCGACCGAGCAGGCCGCGCCGGCCGCCGCGGTCGGGATCTCCGCGACCGGGACCGCAGTCGCGACCGGGACCGCAGTCGGGACCGCGTTGAGCTTGCCGTCGGTGCCGCGCAGGGTGCTCTTCTCCACGTGGGTCGCGCTGGTGGAGCGCAGGTAGTACGTGGTTTTCAGGCCCTTGTGCCAGGCGAGCCGGTAGAGCTCGTCGAGGGTGCGGCCGCTGGGCCGGCTGACGTAGAGGTTCAGCGACTGCGCCTGGTCGATCCACTTCTGCCGCCGCGCTGCGGCCTCCACCAGCCAGCGCGGCTCGATCTCGAACGCGGTGGCGTAGAGCTCCTTGAGCTCCTGCGGGATCCGCTCGATCGGCAGCAGGCTGCCGTCGTGGAACTTCAGGTCCGCGACCATCGCGTCGTCCCACAGCCCCACGCGCTTCAGGTCGGCGACCAGTTGCGGGTTGACCACGGTGAAGTCGCCGGACATGTTCGCCTTGACGTACAGGTTGCGGTAGACCGGCTCGATGGACTGGTTGACGCCGCAGATGTTGGAGATCGTGGCGGTCGGCGCGATGGCCATCACGTTGGAGTTGCGCATGCCATCGCGCACCACCCGGGCCCGCAGTGCCTCCCAGTCCAGCGTGGACGACCGGTCCAGGTCGACGTCGCCGTCGCGGGCCTCGGCGAGCAGTTCGAGCGAGTCGATCGGCAGGATGCCGCGGCTCCACAGCGAACCGTCGAAGGACTCGTAGCGGCCCCGCTCGGCCGCCAGCGCGCTCGACGCGGCGATGGCGTGGTAGCTGATCTGCTCCATGCTGCGGTCGGCGAACTCCACCGCCGCGTCCGACGACACCGGGATGCGCTGCACGAACAGCGCGTCCGCGAAGCCCATCAGCCCCAGCCCGACCGGCCGGTGCCGCAGGTTGGACCGGCGCGCCTCGGGGATCGTGTAGAAGTTGATGTCGATGACGTTGTCCAGCATCCGCACGGCGGTGCGGGTGGTGCGCTCCAGCTTCTCGGCGTCGATGCCGCCGGCCGTGACGTGCCGGGCCAGGTTGATCGACCCGAGGTTGCACACCGCCACCTCGTCGGTGCTGGTGTTCAGGGTGATCTCGGTGCACAGGTTCGAGGAGTGCACGACGCCGTTGTGCTGCTGCGGCGAGCGCAGGTTGCACGGGTCCTTGAAGGTGATCCACGGGTGGCCGGTCTCGAAGAGCATGGTCAGCATCCGCCGCCACAGCTCCACCGCGCGGACCCGCTTGAACACCTTGATCTCGCCGCGGTCGGCGGCCTGCTCGTAGGCGCGGTAGCGCTCGGCGAACGCCTTGCCGTAGAGGTCGTGCAGGTCAGAGGTCTCGTCCGGGGAGAACAGCGTCCACTGCTCGTCGGCTTCGACGCGGCGCAGGAACTCGTCGGGCACCCAGTTCGCGGTGTTCATGTCGTGGGTGCGGCGGCGGTCGTCGCCGGTGTTCTTGCGCAGGTCGAGGAACTCCTCGACGTCGATGTGCCAGGTCTCCAGGTACGCGCACACCGCGCCCTTGCGCTTGCCGCCCTGGTTGACCGCCACCGCGGTGTCATTGGCGATCTTCAGGAACGGCACCACGCCCTGCGACTTCCCGTTGGTGCCGTTGATGTGGGCGCCGATGCCGCGCACCGGCGTCCAGTCGTTGCCCAGCCCGCCGGCGTACTTCGACAGCAGCGCGTTGTTGCTGATCGAGTGGAAGATGCCGGACAGGTCGTCGTCCACAGTGGTCAGGAAGCAGGACGACAGCTGCGGCCGGGTGGTGCCGGCGTTGAACAGCGTCGGCGTCGAGCACATGAAGTCGAACGACGACAGCAGGTGGTAGAACTCGATGGCCCGCGCCTCGCGGTCGTCCTCCTGCAGCGCGAGACCCATCGCGACCCGCATGAAGAACGCCTGCGGCAGCTCGAACCGGGTGCCGTCGTGGTGCAGGAAGTACCGGTCGTAGAGGGTCTGCAGCCCGAGGAAGCCGAAGGTCAGGTCGCGTTCCGCCACCAGCGCGCCGCCCAGCCGCGCCAGGTCGAAGGCGCCCAGCTCCGGGTCCAGCATCTCCAGTTCGACGCCGCGCCGCACGTAGTCGGCGAAGTACTCCGGGTAGCGGGCGCGCATCTCCTCCTGGTCGGCCTCCTGCGGCTCGCCCAGGTAGCTCAGCGCCTCGCGGCGCATCCGGTCCAGCAGCAGCCGGGCGGTGACCTGCGAGTAGTTCGGTTCGGTCTCGATCAGCGTGCGCGCCGCCATGACCTGGGCCAGCGAGAGCTCGTCGTCGCTGATGCCGGTGTAGCCGGTGCGCCGCACCTCGTCGAGCACGGCTTCGGCGGACACGCCGGACAGCCCGGCGCAGGCTTGGTGGACCACAGTGGACACGCGGGTCCAGTCGTTGAGTGTCGCCGTCACGGGCTCTCTCCCTCGCGAGCTCGGCGGACCACGACGGCGTGCGAGGAGACCCGCGGCGGCAGCCGCTGGTCGTCCGCGCAGACCCGCCCTCGAGGCCCCGGACAGCACGCTTCGCGCGTGCACCGGTGGCAGGTCTTCGGACTCACGGGCGGCCTAGTGGTCGTGGCTTCCCAGGCTGTTCGCCCAGTGCTCTACCCGCTGCCGTTCGGCAGCCGGGTCACGACTTTCGTTCCCGTTCACCGCTGCGGGGCAGTCCCGGATTCGCACCGGGTTCCCTCTTGCCTCACCGGACGCCTCCGGTGAACCACCAGCGATCGACACACTACATGTTGGGTTCGGGGGCGGCGTGCATGGGCAGATAACGGCGTGGCGCGGTACCGGTCGACAGTCCGGGCGCGGTGGCCGAGACTGGGCGGCCGGGGGCTGGCGAAAGGGGACCCGGTGGACGAGGCGAAGCTTCGGTCGTTGCTCTCGGAGCTGACCGTGGCGGACAAGGCGCGGCTGCTGACCGGAGCCGATTTCTGGACCCTGCACCCGATGCCCCAGATCGGGCTGCGGTCGCTGGTGCTCTCCGACGGCCCGAACGGGGTGCGCGGCACGACCTGGGACGAGCGCGACACCTCGCTGCTGTTCCCGGTGGCGTCCGCGCTGGCGGCGACGTGGGACCGGGCGGCGGCGCGGACCGCGGGGGAGATGTTCGGCGACGAGGCGCGCCGCCGGGGCGTGCACGTGGTGCTGGCGCCGACCGTCAACGTCCACCGAAGTCCTTTCGGCGGAAGGCATTTCGAGAACTTCTCGGAGGACCCGCTGCTGATCGGCGAGATCGGCGCCGAGGTGGTGGCGGGCATCCAGTCGCGCGGGGTGGCCGCGACGCCGAAGCACTTCGTGGCCAACGACAGCGAAACCGAGCGGCTCGGCTACGACGCGATCGTCGACGAGCGGACGCTGCGCGACCTCTACCTCAAGCCGTTCGAGCGGATCATCGCGAAGGCTTCGCCGTGGATGCTGATGGCCGCCTACAACTCGGTGAACGGCACCACGATGACCGAGAATTCCGTGCTGGTGAACGACATCCTCAAGGGCGAGTGGGCGTGGGACGGCGTGCTCGTGTCGGACTGGTTCGCCACCCGCTCGCTCCGGGCGGCGGCGCTCGGCGGCCTCGACCTGGCGATGCCCGGGCCGAAAAGCCCTTGGAGCGGCGGGAAACTCGCGAAGGCCGTGGAGAAGGGCGAAGTTCCGGAGTCGGTGCTCGACGACAAGGTCCTGCGCGTCCTGCGGCTGGCCGACCGCGTCGGCGCGTTCGAGGACTCCGAGCCCGGCGGTGGTGGTCCGCCGGAGGAGGCCCGGCCGGTCATCCGGCGGCTCGCGGCGCAGGGATTCGTGTTGCTGCGCAACGAGGTCGTGTCCGATGCGCCGCTGCTGCCGATAGACTCGAAGGTCGCCAAAGTCGCTGTGATCGGCGAGAACGGCACTATCCCGGCGGTGCAGGGCGGCGGCTCGTCGCACGTCAGCCCGCCGCACGTGGTGACGCCGCTGGACGGGCTGCGGGCGGCGCTGCCGGACGCGGATGTGGTGTACCAGCGCGGCGTCCGGCACCGGCGGCTGCTGGACGTGATCCCGGGAGCGGAGGTCACCGATCCGGAGGGCGAGGGCGGCGGCCTGCGCGTCGACTACCTCGGTGCCGACGGCGAGGTGCTTGAAAGCGAATTGCGCGGCACCGAGCGGCTGCTGTGGCTCGGCGGGCTGCCTGCCGGGACGAAGTCGTTGCGGTTGCGGGGGAATCTCCGGCTCGACGTCGGTGAGCACGTGTTCGGGGTGAACGGAACCGGCGGCTTCCGCGTCGAGCTCGCGGGCCGGGAGGTCCTCGCCGCGGACGTGGTGCGTGCGGACGGGATCGACGATCCGATGGGCGACATGCTGGAGCCACCCGAGCAGCGATTCAACGTGGTGCTCGTGGAGTCGGACCTGGACGACGCCGGCCGGGCCGGGCTGACCGTGGAGTTCAACCCGCAGAGCCTCGATGCGCTGGTGGCGGTCGGAATCGGGCACCGCGCACGGGAATGGGACGACGCCAGCGAACTCGCGGCGGCCCTCGCGGTCGCCAGGGACGCCGATGTCGCGGTGGTCGTGGTCGGCACCAACGACGAGGTCGAGACGGAGGGCCGCGACCGCGACTCGCTGGACCTGCCCGGCGCGCAGAACGAGCTCATCCGCAAGGTCGTGGCGGCGAATCCGAACACCGTCGTGGTGGTCAACGCCGGCTCGCCGGTGCTCATGCCGTGGGCCGCCGACGTGCCCGCGGTGCTGTGGACCTGGTTCGGCAGCCAGGAGTACGGGGACGCGCTGGCCGATGTGCTGGTGGGCGAGGCGGAGCCCGGAGGCCGGCTGCCGACGACGTTCCCCGCTGAGCTCGCCGACGTCCCGGTCCCGCTGCCCGGCGTGCAGCCGGTGGATGGCGAACTGCACTACACCGAGGGAACCGTGGTCGGCTACCGGGCGTACGAAGACCGGGCCGTGACACCGGCGTTCCACTTCGGACACGGGCTCGGGTACACGACCTGGGAGTACCTGGAGGCTGTCGCCGAAGGCGAGGGCGTGCGGGTAAAGCTGCGCAACACCGGCGACCGAGCGGGACGCGAGGTGGTGCAGGTGTACGCCGCGGAGCCGCTGCGGCTGGCGGGGTTCGCCGTCGCCGAGGCCGAGGCGGGAGCCGAGGTGTCGGTGGTGGTGGCCGTCGAGCCCGGGGCGGGCGAGCTGCGCGTCGGGCGCAGCGCCGGCGATCTGCGGATCAGCGCAGCGAAGAGCCCGTGAGTCCAGTGGACCCACGGGCTCTTCTCCGGGTCACTTCTGGGCGAAGGCCTTCTGCAGGTCGTCCAGGACCAGGTTGGCGGCGATCGGGCCGAGGCCGAGGTACCAGGTGTCGTCCTGGACCTCGATGGCCTTGCCGTTCTTCACGGCGTTGAGGGTCGTCCACTGCACCGAGTCGACCACGTCGGTCATCTGCTGCTTGGCGCTTTCGCCGTAGGCGGCGAAGAACAGCTGGTCGCCGTCGGCCTGGGAGATCTGCTCGCGGCTGATCTTGGTGTGGGTCTGCTCGATCTGCTGGTTGTCGGGGCGGCTGAAGCCCGCGTCGGCCAGGATCGTGCCGATGAAGGAGCCCTTGCCGTACAGGCGGATGTCGCCGGGGATGAACCGCAGCATGCTGACCTTGCGGGCGGCCGGGTCGCCGACCTGCTTGCCGATGTCGGCGGCGCGCTGCTGGTAGGCGTCGAGGATCCGCTGCGCCTCGTCCTTCTTGCCCAGCGCTTCGGCGTCGAGCAGGAAGTTCTGCTTCCAGGTCTTGCCGACGGTCTCGGCGAACACGGTCGGCGCGATCCTGCTCAGCGCCTCGTAGTTCTGGTCGTCGCGGATCTTGCTGGACAGGATCAGGTCCGGCTGGAGAGCGGTGATCTTCTCCAGGTTGGGCGAGCCGATGGTTCCGACGATCTCGATGTCACCGGCCTTCTCGGCGAGGTACGGCTGCAGCGTCTTGTTGGCGTCCGGCAGCACGGTTCCGATCGGCTTGACACCCAGCGCCAGCACCGCGTCGAGTTCTCCGGTGTCCAGCACGACCACCCGCTGCGGGGTGCCGGTGATCTTGGTCTGGCCCTTGGCGTGAGTGACGATCCGCTCGGTGCCTTGGGGCGCGGGGGACTGCTCGGGGGTCGACGTGCCGCACGCCGCGGCGGTGCCGAGCGCGAGCACGGCGGTGATGACCGCGAGCAGTCGACGAGGACGGAACATGATGCTCCCTGCCTGTCCGGTTGGCTCCAAAAGTTTGGCAAGCCTAACCTGAACGGAGTAACGAAACCAGCATTGAGAGCGTTCTCACGCAGAGATCGCCGAGCTGCGATGATCTTGGCGTGGTAGAGGGGCGAATGTGGAGTCGTTGATCCCGCGCGAGCGGGCCGAAATCGCCCCGGGGGCGGTGCACGTGCCCGACTGGCTGGACGTCGAGCGGCAGCGCGAACTGGTCGTCGCGTGCCGGGAATGGGCGCGGTCGCCGGCGGGCCTGCGATCGGCGCGGCTGCCCAGCGGCGGCGTGATGTCGGTGCGGACCGTGTGCCTCGGCTGGCACTGGTATCCCTACCGCTACTCGAGAACGGTCGACGACGGCGACGGTTCCCCGGTCACGCCGTTCCCGGACTGGCTCGGCGACCTGGGGCGCAGAGCGCTGGCCGACGCCTACGGCCGCGCAGCGGAGGACTACCGGCCGGACGTGGCGCTGGTCAACTTCTACGACGCCGACGCGCGGATGGGCATGCACCAGGACCGCGACGAGCGGAGCCGGGAGCCGGTGGTGTCGCTGAGCCTCGGCGACAGTTGCGTCTTCCGCTTCGGGAACGCGGAGAACCGCAACAAGCCGTGGACGGACGTGGAGCTGTGCTCGGGTGACCTGTTCGTCTTCGGCGGGCCGTCCCGCCTGGCTTACCACGGGGTGCCGAAGACGTTCCCGGGCACGGGACCGGAGATCGGCATGGCGGCGGGCCGCCTGAACATCACCCTCCGAGTGTCCGGAATGGACTGAGGCGGCCCGCGACCCGTGCACTTCGTGTCGCTATGGCAGCACGAAGTGCGGGCCCGGCGAACGGAGCCCAGGCCGGGGTCAGAGCGTGGTCAGGAACATGTGGGCCATGCCCGATGACAGGACCAGTTCGGTCGCGGCGCCGAACCGGCGGCGGCCCGGACGGGGCCGCAGCAGATCGGTGCCGGCGAAGCCGGCGCTGAGCAGGCTGTAGATCAGCAGCACCCAAGCCACGAGCGGAAACGCGAAGCCGGCGGGAGGGGCGTCGAAGACGCCCGGAACGCCGCCGTGCGAGTGCCCGTGCGAGTGCCCGGAGGGCAACGAGAACGCCTGCGAAGCGGCGGAGTGAGGCCGCGAAGCGGCGAACATGTAAGCCATCGCCAACGAACCCACGAAGTGGTGCAGGTAGGCGAGAGCGGGGCGTCGGCGCAGCGCCAGCAAGCCCAGCCAGGCGGAGCCGGCGACGAACACGGTGGCCCACAAGCCGCCGGGGATCAGGGGAGGCAACAGCATGGCGCTCATCCCGACGCCCATCAGCGCGCGGGAGAACTCCAAGCTGCGATCGGAGCCGGAACCCCGGCGAAGCGCAAGAACCAACCGGACCAAGCAAGCCAGGGTCACCACGAAGACGAAGAAGCTGATCAAGGACCCGAAGAAGGCCAAGCCGCAGCAACCCCCGATCGGTAGCCAACCCCCAGATCCTTGGCCAAGAACCCCCACAAAATCCAGGTCCGACCGGGTACAACCCCAATCACCACCGGCAACCAAGCCGCAACGACCACCAACCCAGTCCAAGAGGACAAGAAGAGCAGTCATCCGACCCGAAGGTTCCCCAGTCCCCCCAGCGACGGCGAAGCCGAGCGGGAAGGTGACGTACCCCGCCAAGCGGAGAAGGTGAACCACCCAGTCCGAAGGATGCTTTATGGCCCAGGAACTACCCAGGCCCGGAAGCCCACCCAAGGCGACCCGAGAAACGAAAGCGACCACCGCACCGTGGGGGGTCTGGGGGGGCTCGGCCCCCCAAAACAATGACGAGATATGAAAAAAGCGAAACGCCCCGCGTAAGCAGGGCGTTCCGCATATCGAGTGCGCCAACAGGGACTCGAACCCCGAACCCGCTGATTAAGAGTCAGCTGCTCTGCCAGTTGAGCTATTGGCGCTGGCCTGTCGGTCAGTTCTGATCCGTTCGGTTTCGGTTTCCCGTTCCGGCCGGTCTCCCTGGCGACGTGGAAAACATTAGCACGGTCGTGTGGGGGTGCCGAACAGGGGGGTCGGTTTGGGTTCGGCGAGGTTGCCGGGGTGGGAACGCAACCTCGGGGTGGGGCGTTGCGTCTGTAGGGAGGGCGATCGGTCAGGGGCGATCACCCGGTGTGCATCTTGTGGTCCCTTCACACACTGTCGGGGCATTGCTGCACACTGTTCACAGGCGTAGTGGCGCATCGGATCGGACGGACTGTTGCCCATGAGGGAGTGGCGTAATTCGGTCGGGGTTCCCGTACGGGTTTCACGACTGTTGACAATGTTGATCTTCGGCTTGGTGGCGTTGCTCGTCGCCGGCTGCAGCGAATCGGGTTCGGGTGCCACTCCGGCGTCCGATGAGGTGCCGCCCGCACCAACACTGGAACTGGCGCCGCAGAACGGCGCCAAGGACATCTCACCGGCTGGGCCGATCAAGGCGACGGCGGTCAACGGCAAGATCGTCGAGGCCGTGCTGACCAACTCGGAAGGCGCGAAGCTGTCCGGTGCCATCGCGCCGGACGGGGCGAGTTGGACGGCGGGCGAGAAGCTCGGCTACGACAAGACGTACACGCTGTCCGTGACCGCGCAGGGGGCGAGCGGGCCTGCCATCACCCAGCAATCCACCTTCAGCACGGTCAAGCCCGGCAAGCAGACCTTCGTGTCGATGAACCCGCTCGACGGGCAGACCGTCGGCGTGGGGCAGCCGCTGGCCTTCTACTTCAGCGAGAACGCCCCGGCGCCGGACAAGGCCAAGGCCGAGGAAGCGATCAAGATCAGCACCGAGCCGGCCGTGGAGGGCGCCTTCTACTGGTTCGACAGCCGCGAGGTGCACTGGCGGCCGAAGGACTACTGGAAGCCGGGCACCAAGGTGTCGATCGACGTCGACGTGTACGGCAAGGACCTCGGCAACGGGGCCTGGGGCGAGGAGGACCGCAAGGCCGCCATCACGATCGGCGACGCGGTCATCCTGAAGGCGGACGGTGCCTCGCACCAGATGAGCATCGAGAAGAACGGCGAGGTGATCCGGACCATGCCGGTGTCGCTGGGCAAGCCGTCCTTCCCGTCCAACAACGGCGTGCACGTGGTCACCGAGCACCACGCCACGAAGGTGATGGACTCCTCGACCTACGGTCTGCCGATCGAGGCCGGCGGCTACCGCACCGAGGTGAAGTGGGCGGTCCGGATCTCCAACGGTGGCGAGTTCCTGCACGCCGCGCCGTGGTCGGTGGGCGACCAGGGCCGGAGCAACGTCAGCCACGGCTGCATCAACATGAGCATGGAGAACGCCAAGTGGGTCTTCGACCTGCTGAAGAAGGGCGACGTCGTGCAGATCACCAATTCCGGCGGGCCGAACCTGCGTTCCTGGGACGGTTTCGGGGACTGGCAGATCCCGTGGGACCAGTGGGTGCAGGGCAACAGGTGAGTTGGGCGTGAGCGGTCGTTCCCGGTGGTGCCGGGAACGACCGCTCACCCGAGCGACCGGGCAATGGAGAAAGGCCCCGTTCCAGCGGAACGGGGCCTTTCTCCATTGGGGTGAGTGACGGGAATCGAACCCGCGACACCTGGGACCACAACCCAGTGCTCTACCGACTGAGCTACACCCACCTCGGCCGCTCGGACCGGCCCTTTCGGGCCCCTTCCGGAGCAACGCTCACATAGTAGCGTGCGCTGTCACCGGGTTTTCCACCGGCTCCGGTTATCCCGGTGCGCGCTGGTCAGCGGCCGTTCTCCGGGGTCTCGCGAGCCTTGCCGGCGCCATCGCCGTTGAGCAGTTCGGCGGCCACCGCCTGGGCCTGTTCGCTGGTCGGCCCCGGCTGCGGGACGAACGCCGTCCGCCGGTAGTAGGCCAGCTCGCGGATGGACTCCCGGATGTCGGCCAGCGCGCGGTGCGCGAGGCCCTTCTCCGGCTGCGCGTAGTAGATCCGCGGGTACCAGCGGCGGCACAGCTCCTTGATGGACGACACGTCCACCATCCGGTAGTGCAGGTGGCTGTCCAGCCGCGGCATGTCGCGCGAGATGAAGCCGCGGTCGGTGGCGATCGAGTTGCCGGCCAGCGGCGCGGAACGGTCGGTCGGGACGTACTGGCGGATGTACTCCAGCACCAGCTGTTCGGCTTCTTCGAGGGTCACCTCGGAGCGGCGCACCTCTTCGGTGAGCCCGGAGCGGTCGTGCATGTCGCGCACCACGTCGGGCATCCCGGCGAGCACCTCGTCGTCGGCGTGGATGACGATGTCCACGCCTTCGCCGAGGATGTTGAGGTCGGCATCGGTGACCAGGGCGGCGATCTCGATCAGCGCGTCCTTGCCGAGATCGAGACCGGTCATTTCGCAGTCGATCCACACTAGACGGTCATTCACCCGAGGCAGCCTAACTCGCCACGGGACGTGATCGTGCAGCCGTGCCGGTCATGCCTCCAGGCGGGCGAGCAGCTCGCGCGGCACGACCTTGCCGGTGGCGTTGCGCGGCAGCTCGTCGAGGAACACCACATCGCGGGGCATGGCGAATTTCGACAGCCTGCCGCGGAGCCGGTCGCGCAGCTGCTCGGCGTCCAGGTCGCCCTCGGCGCGGAGCGCCACGAACGCCGCGAGCCGCTGCCCGAACTCGGCGTCGTCGACGCCGATGACGGCGGCCTCGGACACTTCGGGCATCCCGGCGATGGCGTCCTCGGTCTCCTTGGGGTAGACGTTCTCGCCACCGGAGATGATCATGTCGTCTTCGCGGCCGACGACGAACAACCGCCCGGCGGCGTCGATGCGCCCGAGGTCGCCGGTGGACATCAGCCCGTCGCGGATCTCCCGGCTGCTGCCGTTGGTGTAGCCCTCGAAGAGCATGTCGTTGCCCGCGAAGATCCGCCCGGTCGCGCCTCGGCGCACCGGTGTCCCGTCCTCGCCGAGGATGCGCACGATCGTGCCTCGCGGCGGCCGGCCCGCAGTGCTGGGAGCGGCGCGCAGGTCGTGCGGTGTCGCGATGCTCACCCACGACACCTCGGTGGAGCCGTAGAGGTTGTAGAGCACCGGCCCGAAGGCGCGCTGGAACCTGGTGGCCAGGTCGGCGGGCAGCGCCGAACCGCTGCTCGCCACGATGCGCAGCGCGTCGTGTCCGTACTTGGCGCGGAGCCGTTCGGGGAGTTCGAGGATGCGCTGCAGCATCACCGGCACCGCGAACACCGACGTGCACTGGTGGCGCTCCACGGCGCTGAGCGCGTGCTCGGGATCGAACTTGCGGTGCAGCACCAGGGTCGCGCCGAGCACCGAGCCGAGCTGGAACGCCGCGATTCCCCAGGTGTGGAACAGCGGCGCGCTGACCAGCACTCGTTCGCCGCTGTGCAGCGGCACCCGGGACAGGATCGACGCCGCGGGGGCCAGCCCCGCCGGATCGGGGCGGCGGGCGCCCTTCGGGGTTCCGGTGGTGCCGGAGGTCAGCACGATCATCCGGGAGTGCCGCCGCGGCCGGGGCAGCTGCTTGGCCGGGGCGGTGGTGATCAAGTGCTCGAGGGTGTCGTGGCGGGTGGTGCCCTCGGTCCACGCCAGCACGGCATCGAGGTCCTCGGGCAGGTTCGGCAGGTGGCTGCGGAACTCGGCGTCCAGGACGAGCAGGCCGACCCGCTGCTCGGCGATCACGTCGACGAGCTGGCGGCTGCTCAGGCCGGTGTTGAGCAGCACCACGTCGACGCCGAGCTTGGCGGCGGCGACGATCGTTTCGACCGGACCGTGGTGGTTGCGGCACAGCACGCCGATCCGGGTGCCGTCGGGGACGCGGTCGCGCAGGCCGTTGGCCAACCGGGTGGTGCGCTGCGAGAGCTCGGCGTAGCTGAGCGCGCCGCGCTCGTCGATCACGGCCGGGCGGTCGGCGTGGCGCACCGAGCCGACGGCGTAGGCCAGCGGCGGCGTGATGCCCCAGCGCCGCCAGGCGAGGACGACCCGCAGCAGCTTGTCCGGCCGGAGCGGGCTGATCACCCCCTGCTTTGCCAGGACGAACGCCGTGTGCAGGCCGGACGTTCCGCGCCCGAGGAGCGCGGCTGATCGTTGCCAGAACGTGCTCACGAGTCACCTCTCGGTCGCCAGGTTACCGGGAGTAGATAATGCCGTGAGCGGACAGCGCGGGGAAGGCCGAGATCACGAGAGCGGGGGCGGACCGTCGCCCGCCCCCGCTCTCGATGGGTGTTCACTCGAGGGTGGCGGCCTGCACGATCGCGTCGCGCAAGGCTGCTCTCAGTCTGCCGACCTCCAGCGGCGACAGCACCGCGGTCTCGCCCGGCGGGGTGATCAGCACGATGTTCCCCTGGTTGACGAACACCGACATGTCCCGACGTCTGCCGGCGACATCGCGGCAGCTCACATGCCACTGCTTGGTGGGCTCCACGATCCCTAGCCTCCCTGTTGCAGTTCGCGCGCTCTGCCTCCAGCGCGCGGTGTTGATCGAGGGACGCAGTTCGGTATGAACCGTGACGGTATATGCCCAAATCAGTCGCGGGAGTGGTTCAGGGCACATCTCCATCGGGCGGCCTGGAAACTCCGAGTGATCATTCACTTGAACGGCGGTTCCCGGAAAAGCAGAAGTCCGCAGCTCCGTTCGAAGCTGCGGACGTGACTTGGCGGGCTGGGGCTCAGACCGGGCGGACCACCAGGCCGTTGGCCTCGGCGGTGAAGGTGACCGCCGCTTCTTCGAAGTCGGCGATCGGCAGTTCGTCGCGGACCAGCCGGTGCGGCGCGTCGAAGGCCTCCACGCGGATCTCGCCGGTGCTCAGCGTGCGCTCCGGGAAGTCCACGCCGCCGACCTTGACCTCCAGCTCGCTGCCCTGCACCGCGATGGTCAACCAACCGCCGGGCACCGTCAGCTGCTCGCCGTCGTAGGTCAGGGTGAGCCGGCTGGCGGCGGGGTCCTCGGAGCGGACGGCGACGTGCGAGATCGCGACGTCGCGGTGGCCCGAGTCGCCGGCCAGGGCGATCACGTCCCGCGTGACCTCCTCGGCCGGGCCGTCGCCCGGCTTCGGCGTGAGCACCGGGGCGCGCAGCTCGGCGGCCACCCGGTAGGGCTGCCACGACCCGGCGCCGATCAGGTTGACCACCGCGGTGACGTCGACGTCGGCCAGCAGCCGGGTGCTGCCCGGAGCCGGCGTCACCTCGACGGCGGCGACGTCGCGCCGGTTCAGCAGCTCGCGCAGCGCCTTCGCGCGCTGCCTGCTGTTGCGGTCGAATCCGCGGGTGATCGCCACCGTCCCCGAACCGGCGGCCGCCACGGCGGCTTCGGTCAGGTCCGCCAGCGGGGCCCAGATCCGGGCGGGATCCTCCGGCCGGGGTTGCCGGCGGGAACGGGCGAAGCTCGGGGCATCGGTCGTGGTTTCCATCATCAACCACTTTAGTCCGCGATGAAGGGTCCCCTTGCCCGCCGGTGGGTGCCTTCTCGATGTGAATTCGATCGCTGTGCCGATTCCGCCCAGGTTCGGGTTCGGGTGGGCCGATCGGAGCAGGCGGACGGCTCGGCGATCGGAGTGGTCCGGCCGCCGAACGGTCTTGTCGCGCGGCGCACCTGGGGCAATGCTGGGGCGATCATCGAGGGGGGCGGGATGACCGAGGTGCACTTCCCCGAACTCGGGCGCAGGCGGGCCGGTCGCGATCCGGCGCGCGGCGTGCTGGTGTGCTGGCTGGTCGCGGACGGCAGCCGGGTGCGGGTGGGCGACCGGTTGGCGGAGATCCGGATGGGCGGCGATTGCTGCGGCCGGACGGTCGGCTGGGTTTCCGCGCTGGCCACCGGCACGCTGTGGCACCAGGTGCGACCCGGCGAGGTGCTCACCGCCGGCGTGGTGGTGGGCCTGATCGACTGAGGCTGCGGCAGGGCGGGCTCTTGCGTTTCGAAGCGCCGGAGGTGCTTGGCACCGCCACGCGGAACGAGTTCGGAAACAGCAAGGTGGGCGTGGTCGTGAGCCGGGCCCGGTTGTTAGGTTGGTGGCAGTGACGCGGGGTGCCCGGCTGCCGGGCTGAGAACAGACCCGTTGAACCTGACCTAGCTCGTACTAGCGGAGGGACGTCATGGTTCCCAATGTGCTGACCATCGCCGGCACCGACCCCAGCGGCGGAGCAGGCGTGCAGGCCGACCTGAAGACCTTCTCGGCGCACGGCGCCTACGGCATGTCCGTGATCACCGCGCTGGTCGCGCAGACCACCACCGGGGTTTCCGAGGTCCACGAGGTGCCGCCGGAGTTCATCACCGCGCAGCTGGTCACGCTGCTCGACGACGTGCGGGTGGACGCGGTCAAGATCGGCATGCTGGCCAACGCCGAGGTGATCCGCGCGGTGGTCGAGGTGCTCGACCGCTACGCGCCGCCGCACGTCGTGCTGGACCCGGTGATGGTCGCCAAGAGCGGGGACCGGCTGCTCGCCCCGGAAGCGGTCGGCGCGCTGCGCGAGGAGCTGCTGCCGCGGGTGGACCTGATCACCCCGAACCTGCCGGAGGCCGCGGACCTGCTGGGCGAGCCGGAGCTCACCGACCCCGCCGACATGCCCGCGCAGGCCGAGCGGCTGGCCGGGCTGGGGGCGAAGCAGGTGCTGCTCAAGGGCGGTCACCTCGACGGCGGGACCAGCGTGGACCTGCTGTACGGCGACGGGATCGCCGAGTTCCTCTCCAGCGAGCGGGTCGCGACCACCAACGACCACGGCACCGGCTGCACGCTGTCGGCCGCGATCGCCGCGCTGCGGCCGCAGCGCGGCGACTGGCTCGAAGCGGTGCGCGAGGCCAAGGAGTACCTGACGGAGGCCCTGCGCGCCTCCGACCGGCTCGACGTGGGCCACGGCCACGGCCCGGTCCACCACTTCCACCACTGGTGGTGACCTTTCGGGATTCCAAGCTCGTTTTGCGTGGCGGTGCACGTAGCGGAACCTCAGACGCCGTCTGGACTGTGGGATCCCCGACTTATGTATGACCAATACACGGCATCGGGGCTGTCCTCGCCAGACGACGTCTGAGAACCCGCGGCGGTGCCGGTTGCGTAGGTGGGCTAAGCGGCTTCGTCGCTTAAGAACAAGAGCCAAAACCGACTTCCCGAACACCTGCAGAGCCCTGAGCACAAGGGCTTCCACACGCTACGAGAGGTTCTGATGAGCAAGCTGCCCGCTCCGCCCGCCGACGGTTTCTGCGCCAAGGCGTGGGCGCACACCGCCGATCTGCAGCAGGCGATCGTCGAGCACCCGTTCAACGCCGCGCTGACCGACGGCACCCTGGACCGCGACCGCTTCGCGTTCTACATCGTGCAGGACGCGCGCTACCTGGTCGGTTTCGCGCAGGCGCTGGCCGCCGCCGCGACGCGCGCCGACAACGCCGAGGACGCCGCGTTCCTCGCCGGCGCCTCGCAGGGCGCGCTGGTCGAGGAGCGCCGGTTGCACGCCGGGTACGTCGCCGAGTTCGGCCTGTCCGACGCCGAGATCGCCGGGATCGGCACGTCCCCGTCCTGCCTGGCCTACACCTCGTTCCTGCGCGCGAACGCGCTGACCGAGGCGTATCCGGTGCTGCTGGCGGCGATCCTGCCGTGCTTCTGGGTGTACCAGCACGTCGGCACCGCGATCCTGGAGGCCACCGGAGGCGCCGAGGGCCACCCGTACCGGGCGTGGATCCAGACCTACGCCGACGACGAGTTCGCCGCGGCCGTGCTGACCGCCCGCGGCCTCACCGACCGGGTCGCCGAGGCCGCGGACGAAGAGACCCGGCAGCGGATGCTCGAAGCGTTCACCCGGGCAACCGAGTACGAGTGGCTGTTCTGGAACAGCGCCTGGATCAAGGAGGAATGGCCCACCGCGCGCTTCCTCGGCTGAGGATTTCCCGGCTCGTCCGCGCCGCGGCGCAAGTCGTGCGGGCGGACCGGGCGGCAGCGGGCCGGCGGGCGAAACCCGTTGCGAGGCGGGAAGAATCCACGCCGAATCGATGTGACCGGGCGCACATGTTGCACCGCTAACGTATCGTGCGGTGCAGCGATGCTCTCTGCGAGACGCCCGTCCGGGCGAGGAGCAAAGCGTGGATTCTTCCACCCGTGGACGGAGTTTCGTCGGCCGTGGGCACTTCTCTTCTGATCGTCATCGCGGGCATGCTGGTGCCCGTGCTGGCGGCTGCGCCGTTCTACATCGCCGACCGCCGTCGGCAGCGCGAAGACACCGCCGGCGGCGAGGAGTAGATCAGCGCCCGTAGATCGCCTTCGCGAGTTCTTCCTTGGCCTGCTTCAGTTCTCGCAGCACGTCGGTGACGAATCCACCGCTGGTCGGCATGGCCGGGACCCGCAGTCCTTCGCTGAGCGTCCAGCCGGAACCGCGGTCGATCAGCGACCGGTGCTTGTTGGTGTAGTAGCCCGAGTTGATCGACACCGCGACCCCGTGCGCCCCGGCCGCCGCGGCCATCAGGTGCAGGTGGAACCGGCTGGACAGCCAGCGCTGCCCGGCCGCCGCGGGCAGCCCGGCGTCCATGATCTCGGCGAACGGGTAGAACCGGGCGCCCGGCAGGTCGTGCTCGACCAGCGCGAAGACCTCGCGGTCCACCCGCGGGATGCCCTCCACGATGCCGACCTGCTCGGGTCGCACGCCCCATTCGCTGAGCGTGTCCAGCAGGAACCCGGCCAGCGCGGGCACCGTCACGTCGAGCAGGTCCGACTGCAGGCACACCATGACCTCGCGCAGATCGTCGTCCCGGTACAGGCCGGGTTCGACGCCGAAGAACATGTCGTCGCCGGTGTGCGAGGCGGCGCCGGCCAGCGCCACCGACGGCTCGTCGCGCACGTCGACGACGTCGAACTGCGCGGTGAGGTTGCGCAGCAGCGGCTCCGCTTCGGGCGCGACCGGCCAGAAGCCCTGACCGGTCATCACGGCCCGGCCGCCGGATCGCCGGGTCGCCGCCACCGCGGCCGCGAGCAGGCCGAGGTGGCGCGGCCAGATGCCGTTGACGAACCCGCCGCCGATGACGTGCACCAGGTCGACCCGGGCGGCCAGTTCGATGCCCGCCACCCAGCGCGGCGCCAGCCCCGGGTTGTCGATCGCGTGCTGCACGAACGACGCGACCTCCCACGGGCCGTCGGACGGGGCTTCCCAGCACAGCCGCCAGAACGTGTCGGTGAACCGGACTCGCGGGTGCAGGTGGCCGAGCAGCACGTCGCTCGGTCCGGGGTTGGGGCAGTCGACCCAGATCTCGCTGTCCGGCGCGACGCGCGCCAGGTGCTTCAGCCAGGCCGCGGCGATCAGTTCGTCCCCGTAGTTCGGATGTCCGGTGGTGGCGACGAGGTAGATGGTCGGCGGGTTGGTCAACAGTGGGCTCCAGCCTTCGGGTGCCGAGTCCCTTTCGAACGTAGCAACGAGGCGGCCCCGAAGGCCGGGGCGAGTGAGATCTCGCACCCGGCTCTCGCCACTGGTACCAATTAGGTTGGGCTAACTTGGAGATGATTTCGGGATGGGGTTGCGTGGCGGTTCGGGTAGCGGAACCTCAGACGCCGCCTGGACTGTGGGATCCCCGACTTATGTATGACCGATACACGGCGTCGGGGCTGTCCTCGCCAGACGACGTCTGAGAACCCGCGGCGGTGCGAGTCGAGTCCCACACCACATGCGGCTGACGCCGCATCCTGAAAAGACCTCATAACTTGGGAGGCGTCTTGACGATTCGATCGCAGGCGAAGGTGGGCACCGACAAGCCGGCCCGCTACGCCAAGCAGTTGTCCGCGCACCTCGGCCGGAAGTGCGAGGTTGCCGAGGAGCCGGAAGGCATCCGGATCACCCTGCCCGCCGATCGCGGTGCGGGCAGCTGCCTGCTGGTGAGCGAACCGGACGCGCTCGCCCTGCGCGCCGAGGCGGAGAACGCCGAGGTGCTCGACCGGGTGCAGGACGTGATCGGCCGTCACCTCGAGCGGTTCGGTCAGCGCGACGAGCTGAAGGTCGACTGGACGAACGACTGAGCATTAACATTCGCTCGCTACAACAGGTAGGGCATACACAAGTCGGGGATCTCACGGTCGAGACGGCGGCCGTAGCTCCCGCAGGGGGCCGCCACCTGCACCGCTGGGCAAAACGCCCCGGAATTGCACTATTCCTTGCCGATGTCGTCGCGGAGCCGGGCCAGCCGCTGGCGGGAGCGGTTGAACTTGGCCTCGAAGTGCTTCTCGAACAGGTCGGTCGGCAGCTCCGGGATCTCCACCGGCTCCGCCGCGCGCTGCTGCGGCGCGACCGGTACCGGCCGGGGCTCCTCGGGCTTCGGCTCGGGCTCCGCCCGATCGGGGCTCGGCCGCCGGGCGACGACCGTCGGCGAGGCCGACCTGGCCGGGGCGTCCGGCGTGCGCAGCGCGTGCTTGCCCTTCGGTGCGATCGCCGCTTCGGAGACACCGCTCTCGGCGAGACGCCGGTTCGCCCGTTGCAGCAGCGGCCAGAAGATCAGCGTGGCCAAGGCGAAACCGGTGACGAACATCAGCACGAGCAGGTCCACGAGGTGCTCCGATCAGCTCTGCCGGGCGGGTCCGGGGTGCGGGGCGGCGCCGTTGGTGCGCGCCCGTTCGATGGGGATGGTGTAGGTCTGCACGTCCTCGCGCTGTTCGGGCAGTCGCACCGGCTGCTGCTCGACCAGCACTTCCTGGGTGACTTGCCTGGTCTCGTCGTCCGCGATGCTCGGCGCCGTGTTCTGGCTGCGCAGGTCGGCCGCGGAGTCGTCCAGCAGCCGGCGGGCGTTGTCCATCGCCGCCAGCACCGAGGTGCGCATCTCCTCCAGCCGGAGCTGCTTGGTGCGGATCTCCTCCAGCGCAGCCAGCCGCCGCTGCTCGGTTTCGGCGTCCCACTCGCCGCACTGCCGGCGGGTGTCGGCGATCAGCGCGTCGGCCTCCTCCTGGGCCTCCGACATGGTCCGCTTGTACTCGTTGCGGATGTTCTGCCGCAGCCGGTGTTCCCGGGAGCGCAGATCGCTGGCCTTCTGGTCGTGCTCGCGGTGCAGCCGCGCGCGCCTCGATTCGACGTCCGTGACCAGCTCGCTGCACTCGTTGCGCAGCTCACCCGCGGCTCGCTCGGCTTCGCCGATCAGCTCGCGCGCCTCGGTCTCCGCGGTGCCGCGGATGATCTCGGCCTGCCGCCGCGCCCGATCGCGCAGGGTCTGCACCTCTTCTTCGGCGATCGAGAGCATGTTCTGCACGCGCTGGGAGGCGGCGGGCAGTCCGGTGTCGGAGGACTCGATGCGCTTGAGGCGCTCCTCGGCGGCGTCGAGGCTGCGGCGGGTGTCGTCGCAGAGCTTCCGGAGGTCGGAGTTGAGCTGCGCCGCTTCGTTGCGGTCGATGGTGACCAGTCGCAGCTGGTCTTCCAGCAGTTCCAGGTGCTCGATGACCTGGTGGCGGTTGAAGCCTCGGACCTGGATGTCGAATCCCGGCCGGAGGGGCACGACAGAGTCGGCGTCTTCCATTGGTGAACTCCTCTCCGGACGGTGCGGCCGATTCGATAGCTCGGAGAGTAGGGGCGATGGTGGGTGCTCGCCCAGCGGAAAACAACGATCATCACCGGATCAGGTACTGATGATCAGGCGATCAAAACGCCATCGCACTCTCAGTGATCGTGACGCGGATTCGTCCATTGTGCTCATTTCGCACGTTCGGTGACGAGTCCGGGCCGGCCGCGTCCCGGGATGCGTCAGTCGGGTGAGGCACGGTCACGAGATCGGGTAGTCAGGTTAGGCTTCGCTCACAGAACGGAACGGATTGCTGTGCTTAGGGAGCGTTGCGTGACGACTGGAGTCGACCTTGCCGGGCAGCCGCACCAGCGGACCTCGGTGCTGTTGCGGCGGTGGCTGGCCGAGACGCACACCCCGGTCGCCGAGGGGCCGCTGCGGTTGACCATCGGATCGTTGCGCCTGCGCGCGGACGTCGTCTACGACTCGCCGACCGGCGCGCACGGCTTCGGTCCGATCCACGTGCTGGACGCGACGGGCGGGCCGGTCGAGGTGGCCGAGCCGGCGTTGCTCGCGGCCGCGTGCTCCGCCGATGCGCGAGCCCGGGCGCTGCCCGATGCGCCGATCAACGCCGCCGGCTCGGGCTCGCTGCTGGACTGGCTGGTGGACGCCCTGCCGCGCCGCGCGGTCGATCCGCTGGCACTGCCCGAGGACCTGGTCGCGGTGGCCCGCTCGGTCTCCGATGCCGAGGAGGCGCAGCGCTGGTTGTCCTCGCACGTCGAGGGCCGGTTGCTGCCCGCGGTTCGCGGCTGGCGGCCCGGCGACGTCACCGGTGCGACCGCGGCGCTGCTGACGCGTGGCGCGTTGACGGTCATCGGGTTGCTGGGGCGGCGCGGTGTCGTGCACGAGGCGGTTCTGCTCGCCGCGCTCGCGGATCGGCTGCGGGCCGTCACCGAGGCGTATCCGGACGTGGAATGGCTGGTCGGGCACTGGTTGACCAGCCCGACGCTGACCGATCTCGCCGCGCTCAACGGCTCCGGGCTGCGGTATCGCGCGGAGTCCGGGGAGATCCGGGTGCAGGCCGTGCCGTTCGAGGTGCGGAACCCGATGCGGCCGGACGTCCCGGACGTTCCCGGCGTGCCGATCCCGGAGCTGGGCGCGGGCTGGTCGCTGCGGCCGGTCCGGGTCGAGGGCGCGGACGGCGGGCCGGACGTCGAGCTGGTGCACCGCTGGATGAACAACGAGCACGTCGCGGTCAACTGGGACCAGGCGTGGCCGGTGGCGCAGTGGCGGGACGAACTGGCCGGTCAGCTCGCCGGGCGGCATTCGGTGCCGTGCATCGTCGGGCTCGACGGGCGGGATGTCGGATACGTCGAGCTGTACCGGGTGCAGCGCGACAAGCTGGCGCGCTGCTACTCGCACGAGCCGCACGACCTCGGCGTGCACATCGCGATCGGCGAGCCGGACGCGATCGGGCGCGGCGTAGGGTCGGCGCTGCTGCGCGCGGTGGCCGAGGGGTTGCTGGCCGCCGACCGGGAATGCCGGCGGGTCGTCGCCGAGCCCAACGTCCACAATGGAGCTTCGGTGGGCGCGTTCGGCAAGGCCGGCTTCGACCGGGCCGCGGAGGTGGGGCTGCCGAACAAGAACTCGGCCCTGATGGTGTTCGCGCGACCCGCGTCGGGTGAGTAGTCCCACTTCGGTCGATGCGCCTGGCGGCTGTACCGCGAAACGGTCGGGAATTAAGGTAAGCCTTGCCTGTTTTGTTGATCGTGGGGAGAGCGATGCCGGGCCGTGCCGACGAGCAACTGCCATTGTCCACCGCGCAGGCGGGGATCTGGTTCGCGCAGCAGCTGGATCGAGCCAACCCGATCTTCAACACCGCCGAGTACGTCGAGGTGCACGGGCCCGTGGACCCGGCCCGGTTCGCGTCGGCGCTGCGCCGGGTGGTCGCCGAGGCGGAGACGCTGCGGCTGCGGGTGGTCGACTCCGCCGGTGAGCCGCGGCAGGTCGTCGACGAGCCCGACGACTTCGAGCTCCCGGTGATCGACTGCTCGACCGCCGCCGATCCCGAAGCGCACGCGCTCGCCTGGATGCGCGCCGACCTGCGGGAACCCGTCGACCTGACGCGGTCGCGGGCCGATGGCGGCCGGCTGTGGACGGCGGCGCTGCTCAAGCTCGGCGACGAGCGCTGGTGGTGGTACCAGCGGATCCATCACGTGGCCATCGACGGGTACGGCTTCTCCCTGCTGCTCCGGCGGGTCGCCGAGCTGTACGGCGAACCGGACGCCGGGCCGTCGCCGTTCGGCCCGCTGAGCTCGCTGCCTGCCGCGGAACGGGACTACCGGGAGTCGCCGAAGTTCGCCGCGGACGCGGAGTTCTGGCGGGAGCAGTTCGCCGATCACCCGGACGTCGTGTCGCTGGCCGGGGATTCGAGCGTCGCCGCGCACTCCTTCCGCCGGCAGACCGGCACCTCCGCGGCGGGGCGCGCGCTGGCGCTCGCCGGGAGCGAGAGCCGCGCGACCGGGACGCACGCGCTCATCGCCGCCTTCGGCGCCTACCTGCACCGGATGACCGGAGCCGCGGACGTGGTGCTCGGGCTGCCGGTGATGGGGCGGCTCGGGTCGGCGGGGTTGCTGCGGGTGCCCGGCATGGTCGTCAACGTGCTGCCGCTGCGGCTGCGGATCGCCCCGGACACCACGCGCGCCGAGCTGATCTCGCAGGTCGGCAAGGCCATGCGCGAGGTGCACAAGCACCAGCGCTACCGCGGCGAAGACCTGCGCCGGGACCTCGGGCTGCTGGGCTCGGACCGGCCGCTGTTCGGACCGCTGATCAACATCAAGTCCTTCGACTACGAGCTGGCCTTCGACGGCAGCCCGGCGACCGTGCACAACCTCGCGGCCGGGCCGGTCGACGACCTGACCGTCGCGGCGTACCCGACCGGCGACGACGAGCTGCGGTTCGAGTTCGACGCCAACCCGGATCGCTACGGCGAGCCGGAGCTCACCGCGCACCGCGAGCGGTTCCTGCGCTTCCTCCGGACGTTCGCGGACTGCCCCGGCGACACCCCGGTCGGCCGGATCGACCTGCTCTCGCCGCAGGAGCGCGACCGGATCCTCGACGAGTGGAACGCGCCGATCCCGGGCATCCGGGAACAGCCCGCGGCGACCCTGCCGCAGCTGTTCGAGGAGCAGGCGATGCGCACACCGGACGCGGTCGCGGTCACGTTCGGCGACCAGCGCCTCACCTACGCCGAGCTCGACGCGCAGGCCAACCAGCTCGCGCACCACCTGATCGATCACGGCGTCGGGCCGGAGCAGCTGGTCGCGCTGGCGCTGCCGCGCTCGGCGGAGCTGGTCGTGGCGCTGCTGGCGGTGCTGAAGGCCGGTGCCGCGTACCTGCCGCTGGACCCGGGGCAACCCGCCGAGCGGATCCGCTACATCGTCGGCGACGCGCAGCCGACCGTGCTGATCAGCGATGCCGACCACGCGGCGCGGCTGCCGGAAGGCACCACCCGCATCCTGCTGGACGACCCGGGCGAGATCGCGGAGATCGCCCGGCATTCGCAGCGCGACCCGAAGTCGGGCGAGCGCGGGCCGCTGACCGCCGAGCACGCCGCCTACGTGATCTACACCTCCGGCTCGACCGGGCGGCCCAAGGGCGTGGCGATCCCGCACCACAACGTGGTCCGGCTCTTCGGCGCCACCGACCCGTGGTTCTCCTTCGGCGCCGACGACGTCTGGACGCTGTTCCACTCCTACGCCTTCGACTTCTCCGTCTGGGAGCTGTGGGGCGCGTTGCTGCACGGCGGCCGGCTCGTGGTGGTCCCGCACGAGGTCAGCCGGTCGCCGCAGGAGTTCCTGCGGCTGCTGGCCCGCGAACGCGTGACCGTGCTCAACCAGACGCCTTCGGCGTTCTACCAGCTCAGCCAGGCCGACCGGGAGAACCCGGGCACCGAGCTGGCGCTGCGGTACGTGATCTTCGGCGGCGAGGCGCTGGAACTGTCCAGGTTGGACGACTGGTACGCCCGGCGGCCGGAATCGCCGAAGCTGATCAACATGTACGGGATCACCGAGACCACCGTGCACGTGTCCTACGTGGAGCTCGACCGCGAGGCGGTGGCCCGCCGCGACGGCAGCCTGATCGGCCGCGGCATCCCGGACCTGCGGGTGTACCTGCTCGACGGGCTGCTGCAGCCGGTGCCGCCGGGCGTGGTCGGGGAGCTGTACGTGGCCGGTGAAGGCCTGGCCCGCGGCTACCTCGGGCGGCGCGGGCTGACCGCGCAGCGGTTCGTCGCGGACCCGCACGGCGCGCCGGGCACCCGCATGTACCGCTCCGGCGACCTGGGCCGGTGGCGGCCGGACGGCGGCATCGAGTTCGTCGGCCGCGCCGACCAGCAGGTCAAGGTGCGCGGGTTCCGCATCGAGCTCGGCGAGATCGATGCGCAGCTGCTCGCGCACCCAGCGGTGCGGCAGGCCGCCGTCGTGGTGCGCGAGGACCAGCCGGGCGACCAGCGGCTGGTCGGCTACGTGGTCGGCGCGGCCACGGCGAGCGAACTGCGCGGGCACCTGGCGGAGCGGCTGCCGGGCTACATGGTGCCGTCGGCCTTCGTGCCGGTGGACGAGATCCCGTTGACGGCCAACGGGAAGCTGGACATCCGGGCGTTGCCCGCGCCGGACTTCGGCGGGGATGCCGGTGGGCGGGAACCGCGCGACCCCGTCGAGGAGACGTTGTGCCGGTTGTTCGCCGAGGTGCTCGGCGTCCGCGGGGTCGGCATCGATGACGGGTTCTTCGAGCTGGGCGGGCATTCCCTGCTGGCCGCACGGTTGCTGGCGCGGGTGCGCACCGAGCTCGGTGCGGAGCTGACCATCCGCAGCCTCTTCGACCATCCGACCGTCGCGGGCCTCGCCGCGCAGCTCGGAACGGGTGCGCGGCGGCCTGCGCTGCGGCCGGTGCAACGGCCGGAGCAGATCCCGCTTTCGTTCGCGCAGCAGCGCCTGTGGTTCCTGAACCGGTTGGAAGGCAGCAGCGCCACCTACAACATGCCGCTGGTGCTGAGGATGTCCGGCGAGCTGGACGTGGCGGCGCTGCGCGCGGCCATCGGCGACGTCGTGCGCCGGCACGAGAGTCTGCGCACGATCTTCCCGGACGAGCTCGGCGAGCCGCGCCAGCAGGTGCTCGACACCGTGCCCGAGCTGACGGTGGTCCGGGTCCCGGCCTCTGGTGATCCGCAATTTCCATTGAAATCGAACCCTCGATTTCCATTGAAATTGCGGGACTCCGCGGGGGTGGAGCGGGTTGTCGGTGTTGATGACGAGCTCGAAGCCGCGGTTCGGCGGGGGTTCGACCTGGCCGAGGAGCCGCCGATCCGGACAGTGCTGTTCACGGCATCCGAATCGGCCCGGGAGCGCGGCGAGCACCTGCTGCTCGTGCTGCTGCACCACGTGGCCGGTGACGAGTGGTCCACTCGACCGCTGGTGCGCGATCTGTCGACCGCCTACGCCGCGCGGGCGGCGGGCACGGCCCCGGAATGGCTGGATCTTCCCGTGCAGTACGTGGATTACACGCTCTGGCAGCGGGAACTGCTCGGGGACGAGGCCGACCCGGACGGGCTCGCGGGGCGGCAGCTGGCGTTCTGGCGGCAGGCCCTCGCAGACCTGCCCGACCAGCTGGAGCTGCCCACCGACTTCCCGCGCCCGGCGGTGTCCAGCCACCGGGGCGGGACGGTGCGGTTCGAGCTCGATCCCGCCCTGCACCAGCGGCTCCGGCGGCTGGCGGGCGAGCACCGGGCCAGCGTGTTCATGGTGCTGCAGGCCGGGCTGGCGGCGCTGCTGACCAGGCACGGCGCCGGCACCGACATCCCGATCGGGTCGCCGGTGGCCGGTCGCGGCGACGACTCGCTCGACGACCTGGTCGGCTTCTTCGTCAACAGTCTCGTGCTGCGCGCCGACACCTCCGGGGAGCCGAGCTTCGCCGAGCTGGTCGACCGGGTGCGGCAGGTCGATCTGGCCGCGTTCGACAACGCGGAGCTGCCGTTCGAGCGGCTCGCCGAGGTGCTCAACCCGGCTCGTTCGCTGTCCCGGCACCCGCTGTTCCAGGTGATGCTCGCGTACTGGGGCGCGGCCGAGGCCGTCGCGGCGGACCTGCCCGGGCTCGAGACCACAGTGGACACCGTGCCCGCCGGGGCGGCCAAGTTCGACCTGGCGTTCAGCGTCAGCGAAGGCGCCGACGGCGGGGCCGACGGACTGGTGCAGTACAGCACCGACCTGTTCACCGAGCGCACCGTCGAAGACCTGGCCGCGCGGTTCGTCCGGCTGCTCGCGGCCGCCGTCGAAGACCCGGCGGCGCCGATCGGGCGCCTGGACGTCCTGGGCGATGCGGCCCGGCAGGAGGTGCTGGCCTGGGGTGACGCCGCCGCCGATGTGGCCGCGGCCGGGACCTTCCCGGAGCTGTTCGCCGAACAGGTCGCGCGGGAACCGGACAAGCCCGCGCTGATCTTCGACGACGTGGAGCTCAGCTACCGCGAGCTCGACCGGCGGGTGACCGAGCAGGCACGACTGCTGGCCGAGCACGGCGTCGGCCCCGGCGACATCGTCGGAGTGCTGCTGCCCCGCTCGCCGGAGCTGATCATCGGCCTGCTGGCGGTGATGACCGCCGGCGCGGCGTACCTGGCGCTCGACCCGGAGTACCCGGCGGAGCGGCTGCGGCACATGGTCGAGGACGCGAAGCCGCGCCTGGTACTCACCGACGATCTCCGCGCCGGCCTGCCAACGACCATGCTGAGCTGCGAAGACAGTCCTTCTGGCGGTGTCGAGCCGGCGGGGCCGGGGCTGGACGACGCGGCGTACGTCATCTACACCTCCGGTTCCACCGGCACCCCGAAGGGCGTGGTCGTGCCGCACCGCGGCATCGCCAAGCTGCTCGCCACCCAGCGCCACCGGGTCGGCGTCACCGCCGACAGCCGGGTGCTGCAGTTCGCCTCGCCGAGCTTCGACGTGGCGTTCTGGGAGATCTGCATGGGATTGCTCGGCGGCGGCACCCTCGTCGTGGTGCCCTCCGACCTGCGGGTGCCGGGTGAACCGCTCGCGGAGTACGCGCGGCGGCACCGCGTCACGCACCTGGCGATCGGGCCGTCGATGATGGGCATGTTCCCGGCCGACACCGAGCTGCCGCCGAACGCGACCTTGTTGTGCGGGGCCGAGAACGTGCCGTCCGAGCTGGTGCTGAGGTGGGCGCGGGACCGGCGGATGCTCAACTGCTACGGGCCGACCGAGGCCACCGTCAACTCGACGCTGTGGGACTGCGATCCCGATGCCGTCGGCAGCACGGTGCCGATCGGCGTGCCCGACCCGGGCGCCCGGCTGTACGTGCTGGACGAGGCGCTCCAGCCCACGCCGACCGGCGTGGTCGGCGAGCTCTACGTCGCCGGGCACGGGCTGGCGCGCGGCTACCTCGACCGGCCGGGCCTGACCGCCGGACGGTTCGTCGCCGACCCGTTCGGACCGCCCGGTGCCCGCATGTACCGCACCGGCGACCTGGTGCGCTGGCGGGCCGACGGCGTGCTGGACTTCGCCGGGCGCGCGGACGACCAGGTGAAGATCCGCGGGTTCCGCATCGAACTCGGCGAGGTCGAGGCGGTGCTGGCCAGGCATCCCGATGTCGCGCAGGTCGCGGCCGTGGTCCGCCAGGACGTCCCGGGCGACAAGCGGCTCGTCGCCTACGTCGTCGGCGGCGGTGACCCGGTCGAGCTGCGGCGGCACGTGGGGGAGTCGCTGCCGGACTACATGGTGCCCGCGGCGGTGGTGTTCGTCGACGCGTTGCCGTTGCTGCCCAACGGGAAGCTCGACCGCCGGGCGCTGCCCGCGCCGGACCTCGGCGAATCCGTCGGCAACGAGATGCCGCGCAACCCGACCGAGGAAATCCTCTGCGGGTTGTTCGCCGAGGTCCTCGGGCTGCCGCGGGTCGGCGTCGAGGACGGCTTCTTCGACCTCGGCGGGCATTCGCTGCTGGCCGCCAAGCTGATCGGCCGCATCCGCGATGCGCTGGGCCTGCGCGTCAACGTCGGCAGCCTCTTCGCCGCGCCGACCGTGGCCGGTCTCGCGGAGCGGCTGCACAGCGGGGGATCGCGCGACGCGCTGGAGATCCTGCTGCCGCTGCGCACCGAGGGCGGCAAGGAACCGTTGTTCTGCGTGCACCCGGCGGCCGGGCTGGCCTGGCCGTTCTCCGGGCTGCTCAAGCACATCGACGCCGAGCGGCCGATCTACGGCGTCCAGTCGCGCGGGCTCGCCGAACCGAAGCCCGTCGCGGCGAGCCTGCGGGAGATGGCCACCGAGTACCTGGAGCACATCCGGGAGGTGCAGCCGCACGGGCCGTACCACTTCCTCGGCTGGTCCTTCGGCGGCGTCGTCGCGCACGAGATGAGCACCCAGCTGCAGGAACAGGGCGAAGAGGTGCGGTTCCTGTGCATGCTCGACTCGTACCCGAAGGACGTGTGGGACGAGCTGCCCACCGAGGAAGAAGCGCTGATGGCGCTGCTCTACATGGCCGGCTACGACCTCTCCGAACTGGGCGACGGGCCGCTGACCAGGGGCGACGTGATGGAGATCCTGTCGGCCGAGGGCAGCGCGCTGGCCAACCTCGAAGAGCACAGCATCACGGCGATCATCGACAACTTCGCCAACTGCGCGGTGCTGGAGAACCAGGCCGACCACGACAAGTTCCACGGCGACGTGCTGTTCTTCACCGCCACGGTCAACCCGGCCAAGGCCGAGCTGACCGCGCAGATGTGGCAGCCGTACGTCGATGGGGTGGTGCACAACCACGACATCGCCTGCGAGCACAAGGACATGACGCAACGCGAACCGCTCGCGGAGATCGCGGCGATCGTCGACCGAACCCTGACCGAGGTCGCCCTGTGACGGCCGCCGGCCCTGTTCGCCGGGGCGTTGAGGGCCCGCTGTTCTCGCTGGTCGCCCTTCGTGCGCGTTTTGGAGCGCCATAGCGATCCAAAACGCGCACGAGACCACCGCGGCAGGTGGGAGTTCAACACTGCAAGGAGCACGACCATGACGAACCCGTTCGAGGACCCCGACGCGGAGTACTACGCGCTGATCAACGATCAGGACCAGTACTCGCTGTGGCCCGCCGCGATAGACGTGCCCGCCGGATGGAGCGTCGCGCACGGCCCCGCCGACCGGGAGGCCTGCGTCGACCACATCGAGGTGAACTGGACCGACATGCGGCCCGCACGCTGATGGCGACGGTGCTGCGCGGCGTTCGGCCGCAGGTCGCGGTGTGCATCTGCTACGTGGCGGCGATGTTCATGAACGGCATGGACGCCACGATCGTCAACGTGGCGCTGCCTGCCATCGGCGCCGAGTTCGCCGTCCCGTCCTCCGCGACCTCCGCGATCAACGTCGGCTACCTGGTCAGCCTGGCGGCGTGCATCCCGGTCTCCGGCTGGCTCGGCGACCGCTTCGGCACGAAACGGGTATTCCTCGGCGCTTTCGGGGCGTTCGTCGTCGCGTCGGCGCTCTGCGGGCTGGCCACCGACCTGACGCAGCTGACCCTCGCGCGGGTGCTGCAGGGCGCCGGCGGCGGGGTGATGAGCCCGGTGGCGCTGACCATGCTGTTCCGGGCCTATCCGCCGCACGAGCGGATCCGGCTGTCCCGCGTGCTGCTGCTGCCGACCGCGGTGGCCCCCGCGCTCGGCCCGGTGCTGGGCGGCTTCTTCGTCGAGCACCTCACCTGGCGCTGGGGCTTCTACGTGAACCTGCCGGTCGGGCTGCTGGCCCTGCTGTTCGGCGCGTGGTTCCTGGCCGAGCACGTGGAGGCGCCGGAGAAGCGCTTCGACGGGCTCGGATTCGCCCTGGCCGCGCCGGGACTGGGGCTGGCCATGTTCGCGCTGGAGGCGGTGTCGCAGACCGGCCCCGCCTCGCCGCACTTCTGGGCCTGCGGGCTGGCCGGGATCGGCTGCCTGGCGGTGCTGGTCCGGACGCAGTTGCGGGCGGCGCAACCGATGCTGGACCTGAAGCTGTTCGCCGACGCGTCGTTCCGGCGCGGCAGCCTGATCCTGTTCACCTGCGTCGCCGGATTCCTCGGCACGCTCTACGGGTTCACGCTGATGTACCAGTCGGGGCTGGGCGCGTCGGCGTGGGAGACCGGGCTGGTGACGCTGCCGAAGGCGATCGGGCTGATGATCGCCTCGCAGCTGGTCGGCTGGGCGCACCGCAGGTTCGGGCCGCGGCGGCTGATCGCGGCCGCGATGCTCGGCGCCGCGGCGTCGTTCGCGTTGATGAACGCGATCGGCCCCGGTGACGCCTGGCTCGCCGCGGCCGTCCAGCTGGCCTCGGGCTTCTTCGTCGGCGCGGCCTCCGCCGAGCTGCAAGTCGTCGCCTTCGCGACGATCGACAAGTCCGCGACCGGCGGGGCCTCGACGCTGTTCAACGTCCAGCGCCAGATCGGGTCCGCGCTGGGCGTGGCGATCACCGCTTCCGTGCTGGCCGCCGTCGGCACCGACGGGCTCGGCGGCTACCACCTGGCGATGCTGGGGTCGGCCGGATTCGCGCTGGTGGGCGTGATCCTCGCGGCACGCATCGAGGATTCCGCGCCGCTGGGCCGGAAACTCGTCGCCACGCGGCGGTAGAGATCTGAGCCACCGCGGGGAAGACAACGACCGACGTCTATGGTTAGGTTAGCCTTAACTGACATGATCACCGGTGGCAGGAAGGAATGCATGACCGATGGGTACCGCGGATCGACTCCGGCGCAAGCGGCCACCGGCACGCGACCTGCAAGTGCTGCGCACGGCTGAACTCAGCCCGTCGATGCGGCGGATCACCCTGGGCGGGGCCGAGCTCTCGGGATTCCTGGACGAGCACACCGGCCCGAACATCAAGGTCTTCGTTCCGCAGCAGGGGCAGCAGCGCCCGGTGCTGCCCGTGATCGACGAGGACACCGGCCGCTACCGGTGGCCGGAGCAGCACGAGCGGCCGACCATGCGCACCTACACCGTGCGCCGCTACGACGAGGCCAGCGGCGAGCTCGACGTCGACTTCGTGCTGCACGGCGAGCACGGCGTGGCCTCGAACTGGGCTCGGCGGGCCCGGCCGGGCGACCGGATCGGCGTGATGGGGCCGGGCGGCAAGACCTGCCGGGCCGCCGACTGGTACCTGCTGGCCGGCGACGAGACCGCGCTGCCCGCGATCTCCGCGATCGTCGAGAACCTGCCGCCCACCGCGCGCGGCCAGGTGTTCGTCGAGGTCGGCGACTCCACCGACCAGCAGCACGTCGAGACGCCGCTGGACATGCGGTGGACCTGGCTGCCCAGGGAAGGCGCGGTGGCCGGCCGTTCGCGGCGGCTGATCGACGCCGTGCAAGAGCTGGAAATGCCGTCGGACGTGGACGTTTCGGCGTGGGTCGCGGGAGAATCCGGAATCGTCCGCGGCATCCGGCAACACCTGCGCGCGGACCGCGGCATGGACGCGCGCTCCGTCCTCGCCATCGGTTACTGGAAGTACGGCATGGCCGAAACGGAATACCACGACAAGCACAACCACGACCGGGACTGACGACCCGGTCCGGGCCCCGGCGCGATCCAGCGGATTTCGCCGGTAGATCCGGGTGCCCGCGAAACGGTGCCGGCGAAGCTGAGGGGAAGACGTGTCTGCGGTCGACGACAAAATCCACGACGTGCTGGGAATCGGGTTCGGACCGTCCAACCTGGCGCTGGCCATCGCCATCGAGGAGCACAACCGCACCGCGCCGGGGTCCGACCGGCTCGACGGCGTGTTCTTCGAACGGAAGGCCGCGTTCGGGTGGCACCAGGGAATGCTGATCGAGGGCACCACCATGCAGGTGTCGTTCCTCAAGGACCTGGTCACGATGCGCAATCCCGCCAGTGACTTCTCGTTCCTCTCCTACCTGCACGACAAGCAGCGGCTGGTCGACTTCATCAACCACAAGACGATGTTCCCGACCCGCGTCGAATACCACGACTACCTGGAATGGGCCGCGGCCCGGCTCGACGGCGTCGTGCGCTACGACTCCGAGGTCGTCGAGATCCGGCCCGGGGGAGAGCACTTCGAGGTGGTCGTCCGGCACGGCGGCCGGACGACGGTGCACCGGGCGCGCAACGTCGTGCTCGCGGTGGGGCTCGAAGCGAACCTGCCTGCGGGCGCGGAACTCGGCGACCGCGTGTGGCACAACCTGGATCTGCTGCACCGCGTAGGAGAGCTCACCGACGCGCCGCGGCGCTGCGTCGTCGTCGGTGCCGGGCAGAGCGCCGCCGAGGCCACCGAATACCTGCACCGGACGTTCCCCGCCGCCGAGGTGTGCTCGGTGTTCAGCCGGTACGGGTTCAGCCCCGCCGACGACAGCCCGTTCGCCAACCGGATCTTCGACCCGCAGGCGGTGGACGACTTCTACGCGGCGTCCCCGGAGGTCCGCGGCGACCTGATGAACTACCACCGCAACACCAACTACTCGGTGGTCGACCTCGACCTCATCGAGGAGCTGTACTCGCGGGCGTACCAGGAGAAGGTGCGCGGCGAGCAGCGGCTGCGGATCCTCAACGCCTCCCGCGTCACCGACGTGTCGACGCGTTCGGACGGCGTGGCGGTCACCGTCGAGTTCCTGCCCTCGGGCGAGCGGACGGTGCTGGAGTCCGACCTGCTCGTGTACGCGACCGGGTGCCGCCCGCGCGATCCGTTCGGGATCCTCGGCGAGGCAGCCCGGTACTGCGCCCGCGACGACCAGGGCCGGCTGCAGGTGGAACGCGACTACCGGATCCGCACCACCGCCGATCTCGAGGGCGGCATCTACCTCCAGGGCGGCACCGAGCACACGCACGGCCTCACGTCGTCGTTGCTGTCGAACGGCGCGGTCCGGGCGGGCGAGATCCGCGATTCGATCATCACCCGCCGCCCGGCGCCGGAAACCACGCGCGACTACGCGCTGACCCCGGGCTGAAAGCGCGGCGGTGGGTTTCCAATTTTGCCTAAAATTGGGAACCCGCTAGCCGCGCGCACCCGCGGAACGGGGTCTCGTGGGTTCGCGATTTTGCCTAAAATTGGAAGCTTCCGAATGCCGCCGGGTGGGTTTCGGGGTGGGTGGATTCCGGTTTTGCCTGAAATTGGGTCGCCTTGACCTGGCTCCGGTGCGGTGGTGTAAGCGCGGGCACAGCGGGCGTGGCCGGGGAACAAGGGTGATGGCCCGGTGGTTGGGCTTGGCGATGGAGACCGATGTGACGCCGGAGCGCGCCGAGGGCAGCGCGACCTCCCCGCAGGACGATCCGATCAGGGGCGCCGCCCGCGGCGATTCGCCCGTGCCCTTGTCCGTGCTCGACCTGGCCACGGTCGGCGTCGCGCACAGCCCGGCCGATGCCTTGAACACCACCACCGAGCTCGCCCGAGACGTCGAGCAGTGGGGCTTCCACCGGCTGTGGGTCGCCGAGCACCACGGCATGCCCGGCATCGCCAGCTCCGCGCCCGCCGTGGTGATCGCGCACCTCGCCGCGCACACCACCAGCCTGCGCCTGGGTTCCGGCGGCGTGATGCTGCCCAACCACGCGCCGCTGGTCGTCGCCGAGCAGTTCGGCACCCTGCAGGCGCTGCACCCCGGCCGCATCGACCTCGGCATCGGCCGCGCGCCCGGCACCGACCAGGCCACCGCCCGCGCCCTGCGGCGCACCACCGGGCCGCTGTCCGTCGACGACTTCCCGCAGCAGCTCGGCGAGCTGATCGCCTTCCTCGGCGACGACTTCCCGGTCGACCACCCCTACGCCGCGATCCAGTCCGTGCCGCACGGCCCCACGCCGCCGATCTGGCTGCTCGGTTCCAGCGGGTTCAGCGCGCAGCTGGCCGGCGAGCTCGGCCTCCCGTTCGCCTTCGCGCACCACTTCAGCGCGCAGAACACGGTGCCGGCGCTGGAGCTCTACCGGCGGTCGTTCAGGCCCTCGGAGGTGCTGGACGAGCCGTACGCGCTGATCGGCGTGCAGGCCGTCGCCGCCGACACCGACGAGGAAGCGCTGGACATCATCCGCCCGGTCGCGCTGAGCATGCTCCGGCTGCGGCGCGGCATGCCCGGCAAGCAGCCGTCCCGCCGGGAAGCCCGCGAGTACCCGTACTCCGAGCTGGAGCGGAGCTTCCTCGACAGCTGGCTGGCCGACGCCGTGCACGGCGCGCCGGACACCGTCCGGGCCGGGCTCGACGAGCTGCGCGAACGCACCGGCGCCGACGAGCTGATGCTGACCGCCAACGTCCCGGACCGGGACACCAAGCTGCACTCCTTCGAGCTGATCGCCAAGGCGTACCGGATGATCTGAGGTTGGGCCATGCATGAGCCGGGGATCCCGGACCACGTGCGCAAAATGACCACGAGAACGGGGTCAAAGGTGGGCGCCGCCACTCTGCACGAGGTCCGGCGCAAGTCCTCCGAGCGTGTGGCGTACGGTCTATTGACACCGGTCTTTCCAAGCACGAGGCGGGATTGAGGGATTGGCGTGAAGCCTGGTGTGCTGGCGTTCTACCGGATCATGGCGTACGTCACCGCGGTGCTGTTGATCCTGCTTTGCGCGTCGATGGTGCTCAAGTACGGCCATTTCGCCGGTCTGTGGGCGGAGGGTTCCGCTACCCAGCAGCTCGGCGAGACGTGGACCTTCCGGATCGGCGTGGCGCACGGCTGGCTGTACATGGTGTACCTGCTCGTCGCCGTGGTCGCCACCACCCAGCTCCGCGCGCCGATCGGCCGGATGCTGCTGGTGCTGCTGGCCGGCACGATCCCGTTCGGCGCGTTCGTCGCCGAGCGCAAGGTGACGCACTGGCACGAGCTGCGGATGGCGGGCAAGCCGATCGTCGAGCCCGCGAAGTCGGAGGAATCGCGCGCCTCATGACAGCCATCCCTTCTGCCGCGCCCGAATCCGCTCCGCCCGCCGGTCGCCGGCGCGGCGTGCTGGCGGCCTACGTGGCGTTGACCAAGCCGCGCGTCATCGAGCTGCTGCTGGTCACCACGATCCCCGCGATGTTCCTCGCGCAGCGTGGCATCCCGTCGCTGTGGCTGGTGGCCGTGACGCTGCTCGGCGGCGCCATGTCGGCCGGGGCCGCGAACGCCCTCAACTGCGTGGCGGACTCCGACATCGACGCGGTGATGAACCGGACCAAGAAGCGCCCGCTGGTGCGCTACGAGGTGCCGCGCCGCAACGCCCTGATCTTCGGCATCGTGCTGGGCCTGGTGTCCTTCGCCGTGCTGTGGCTGGGCGCGAACCTGCTGTCGGCGATCCTGGCCACGGCCGCGCTGCTGTTCTACGTCTTCGTCTACACGCTGGTGCTCAAGCGCCGGACCTCGCAGAACATCGTGTGGGGCGGCGCGGCAGGCTGCATGCCCGTGGTGGTCGGCTGGGCCGCCGTCACCGGCAAGGTGGAGTGGCCGGCGCTGGTGATGTTCGGGGTGGTGTTCCTGTGGACGCCGCCGCACTTCTGGTCGCTGGCGATGAAGTACAAGGACGACTACGCGCGAGCCGGGGTGCCGATGCTGCCGGTGGTCGCCACCACGCGGCAGGTGTCCGCGCGGATCCTGGCCTACAGCTGGGCGACGGTCGGCTGCACGCTGCTGCTGGTGCCGGTGACGAGCTGGGTGTACGTGGCGTTCGCGGTGCTCGCCGGGGCGGCGTTCCTGATCGTCGCGCAGCGCATGCACGCGGCGGTGCGCAACGGCCGGGCCTACAACCCGATGAAGCTGTTCCACCTGTCGAACTCGTACCTGGCGCTGCTGTTCGTGGCGATCGCCGTGGACGCCGCGGTCGGCCTGCCCGCGCTGGTCTGACCAAGGGGGCGTTCCGGGGCATCTCATCCCTGAAGGTGCCCGGTGCCTGACAGGTTGGCGATTTCGCGCGAAATCGCCGCTCCGTGTCCCAGGCGGTCACGTCTCACGCGCGCCCGCGCCCCATTCCGGAACGACCCCTACAGCCGCAGGTGCAGGCGGAGGGCGTTGTCGAGGTTCTCGAGGGTCTTGCGCGGTAGCGTTCCGATCCGGTTGCCGAGGCGGTTCACCGCCACCGCCCGGATCTGCTCGGCCTGGGCCTTCGAGTCCTTGGGCAGGCCGCATTCGTCGGCCCGCAGGAGCACCTGGAACGGGTGGACCCGGTCGACGCTGGACGTCACCGGGACCACGGTGATCACCCCGCGGCCCGCGCGCTGGGCGCTGCGGTTCGCGGCGTCGTTGCTGATCACGACCGCGGGCCGGGTCTTGTTGGCCTCCGAGCCGCGGATCGGTTCGAAGTCGACCCAGTAGAGGTCACCGCGACGCATCGGCGATCCCGTCGGCGGCCGTCGCGTCCCACAGCAGCGCGTCGTCGCCGGCGTCCCACTCCTCCCAGGCACTGGCGTAGGCATCTTCCAGATCGGCGCTGCGCAGCAGGTTGATCGCTTGGTGGATCACCGCCGAGCGGGAGGGCGCGCCGATCTGCTGGGCGTACTCGTCGACGAAGCTGACGTCTTCGTCGGTCAGGCTCACACTCACCTTCATACCGCGATGCTACCCGCGTTCCCACTCCTCGTCATACCGATCGAGGAGTGGCGTTCCTGCAGGTCCCGGGCCGGAAGCGTTGTGGGGCGCGATAGCACTCCACAACACTCACGACCCGAGTGACCAGCGGAAACCCCGGCGCGGGGCATCAGTCCTCGCCGATCAGCTCGAACGCGGCGCACGCGCGGCCGCCGAAGCGGTCGGCGTGCTCGCGGGCCGTTCCCTCCAGGAAGCTCCGGGCGTGCTGCTCGGCGGGCTCGTCGCTGAGCGCCTCCAGGTAGGTGCGGTGCGCCGCCAGCGACGCCACCGCCCGGTCCATGGTGCCGGTGATGTCCACGGCGTGCGTCGGGTGCGGCGATCCGGCCACCGCGACCCAGCGCACCCCCGACCACGGTTCGTAGCCGTGGTCGACGAGCTCCGGGAAGATCCAGCGGTTCCCGGCGTCCGCCACCGCGTCCAGCGCCGCCCGGCCCACCGCCCGGTGGTCGGCGCTGTTCCAGCTGCCCGGCCCCCAGCTGTCGTGGTGGTTGAGCGTGATCACCAGCCCCGGCCGGTGCTCGCGGATGGCGCGGGCCAGGTCCCGGCGCAGCGCCAGGCCGTACTCGATCACGCCGTCGCGGTGGTCGAGGAACTCCACCGAATGCACGCCCACCTCGGCGGCACCGGCGAGCTGCTCGGCTTCGCGCAGCGGCGCCGCCTGCTCCGGGGCGACCCCGTCGATGCCCGCCTCGCCGCGCGTCACCAGCAGGTAGGAGACCTCCCGGCCGGTCGCGGTCCAGGCGGCCACCGCGCCCGAGCAGCCGTACTCGAGGTCGTCGGGGTGCGCGACGATGGCCAGCGCGCGCTGCCAGTCCCGGGGCATGGGCTTGAGTTCGCCGGTCATCTCGATGTCCTCCCAAAGTTCCGGTGGCACTAGTTCATTCTGCTGTTGCGTCGATCCGGCGGCCACGCAATTTCCGGTATTTCGCGGGAAATGCGACCGTCCGGCGCTATTCCGGGAAATTCGCGTCGTGGCACATCTACGCCAGGAGACCGTGCGGCGCTGGTGGGGGCAATACGTTCGAGGGCACCGTGATCCGGTTCGTTTAGGAGGTCCGCAGATGAACCTGCCCCGAACGATAAGACCCGTCGTCGGTTTGCTCATCGCATTCCTGGTCGCACTCGTCGTCCCGGCCTCGGCCGGCGCGGCGGTCCCGGAGAACGTCCGGGTCGTCACCTACGACGCCAGCCAGGCGGCCGAATTCCGCGATGCGGTGGACGCCGGCGCGAAGGTCTGGAACGAGAACGTGCAGAACGTCCGGCTGGAACCGGCCTCCGGCGGCGCCGCCGACGTGGTGGTGCTCGCCGACAACGGCTGGCCGCGCGCCGAGGTGATCGGGCTCGGGAAGGGCCGGATCTGGATGGGACGCCAGGCCGTGAACGAGGGCCACGACACCATCCGCATCGCGGCGCACGAGCTCGGGCACATCCTCGGCCTGCCGGACAACCGGACCGGGCTGTGCGAGGACCTGATGTCGGGCGCCAGCGCCGGGCCGGACTGCGACAACCCCAAGCCGAACCCGGATGAGATCGCCGAGGTCGAGCGGAACTTCGCCGGTGGCGTGCTGATCGCGCCGCAGTTGTTCCGCGAGGACGTGCTCGCCACCCGGTGAGTGCGCGGGTGGCGGCGGTCCGCGCCCCGATGCGCCGCCACCCTCTTCATTTCCGCTGGTCACCAGCCGTGAGTACTTTGTGCTGCTATAGCGGCACAAAGTACTCACGGGTCGTGACTCACCGGTTCGGAGCAACCGCCGCCGGGAACCGCTTCCGCAGTGCTGCCGTCAAAGTCCGCGAATCCCGCTTGAACGGTGCGGGAGAATACTAGGCTTGGTGATCATCTACTGGTCACTCCGCGGCAGCGGTGAGCAGCGAGGCGGGCGAGTTCATGCGCGACGAGCCAGGGCACGGCGACCGGCGGGCGGACACCGGGGAGCCGGTCGACGCGGTCGCCGGCGTACCCGAACCGGCGGTACCGGAGGCGGACCAGGCGCCGGAACCGGTTGAGCCGCTTGCGGAATCCGCCGAGCCGTTACCCGAGCCGGACCCGCTCGCGCAGCTGACCGAGGCGGTCACGGCGCTCACCGAGCAGGTTCGCGAACACCACGAGCGCGCCGCCGCCCGCGAGCGCGTCATCGACAAGCTGCACGCCGAGGTGGAGCGGCTGCGGGCCGGGGAGCAGAACCTCGTGCTGCGCCCGATCACCACGGACCTGCAGAACCTCCGCAAGGACCTGCTGCACCAATCCCGCACGCTGCCCGCGGAGCTCGGCCGGCAGCAGGTCGCGGACCTCCTCGAATCCTTCGCGCTGAGCGCGGAACAGGCGCTGGAGCGCTGCGGCAGCGCGCCGATCCGGCCCGAGGTCGGTGCCGCGTTCTCGGCGCGCGAGCACCGCGCCATCAAGGTCCTCCCGGCCGACGACCCCGGCCGGCACGAGCAGATCGCCGCCGTCGTCTCCGACGGATACCTGGACACCACGACCGATCGCGTGACCGTCCCCGCGCGGGTGCACGTGTACCGCTGGAGCGCCGAAACCGCGCCCGCCACCGAGAACGACCCGCGAGCAGAGGGGATGAGCGCAGATGTCTGACGGCGACCTGAAGGTGTTCGGCATCGACCTGGGCACCACCTACTCGGCCATCTCGTACGTCGACGAGACCGGCCGCCCGACCGTCTGCCGCAACACCGACAGCAGCGAGACCACGCCCTCGGTGGTGTTCTTCGAGAACGAGTCCAACGTGGTCGTCGGGTCGGTGGCCAAGAACTCCGCGATCATCGACCCGGACCGGGTGGTGTCGCTGATCAAGCGGCAGATGGGCAGCGACGCCGAGTTCGAGTTCCACGGCACCACCTACACGCCGGAATCGATCTCGGCGCTGATCCTCAAGCAGCTCGCCCAGGACGCGGCCGCGCACACCGGCGGCGAGGCGAGCCGCGCCGTGATCACCGTGCCCGCCTACTTCGGCATGCTGGAGCGCAGCGCGACCAAGAACGCCGGCCAGATCGCCGGGCTGGACGTGATCGGCATCGTGCCCGAGCCGGTGGCCGCGGCGCTGCACTACGAGGCCACCACCGACGCCGAGGACAAGACGATCCTCGTCTACGACCTCGGCGGCGGCACCTTCGACACCACGGTGATCCGGGTGTCGAAGGACGAGATCGTGGTGGTCTGCACCGACGGCGACGACCACCTCGGCGGCGCCGACTGGGACCTGCGGCTGCGCAACCACCTGCTGGCGAAGTTCCTGGAGCAGGCGCCGGACGGCACCGAGGTCGAGGACGACGAGGAGTTCCTGCAGTCGCTGGCGACCACCGCCGAGGACACCAAGAAGCAGCTCTCCAAGGCCGAATCCCGGGCGGTGGCGCTGCGCGGCGCCGGCGTCAGCGCGCGCGTCGAGGTGACCCGCGCGCAGTTCGAGGCCGAAACCCAGGACCTGCTGGACAAGACCATCGACATCCTCAAGCGCACCCTGGCGACGCTGCAGGAGAAGCAGCCCGGCGCGCAGATCGACGACGTGCTGCTGGTCGGCGGGTCGACGAAGATGCCGGCGGTCGCCGAGCGGCTGCGCGCCGACTTCGGCTGGGAGCCGAAGCTGCACGACCCGGACCTGGCGGTGGCCAAGGGCGCCGCGCTGTACGCGCTGGGCCGCGTGGTGCACCGCGAGATGACCGACGCCGCCGAGCAGGGCACCACCGGTGTCGCCGAGGCCGTGCAGAACGTGGCGCAGCAGACCGGGATTTCGGTCAAGGCGCTGGAGGACCTCGCCGCCAAGAAGACCCGCAACGTGCTGCCCAAGGCATTCGGCGTGAAGCTGGTGGACACCAGCGACCCGGCTTGGCAGCAGAAGCCGACGCAGCACTTCGTCAAGCACCTCGTGCACGCCAACGACTCGCTGCCCACCGCGGAGCGGGTCCTGGAGGCGGCGACCGTCGAAGCGGGCCAGACCGGGGTGATGATCGAGCTGTTCGAGCAGTCCGGCGTGGTCGCCGGGCCGGAACTCGCCGAGAACAAGCCGATCAACGAGGGCAAGGGCCTCATCGACGGGCTGCCGCCGCTGCCGGTCGGATCGCCGGTGAACATCCGGATGACCGTCGACGACGAGGGCCTGCTGGAGCTGACCGCCACCGAACCGTCCACCGGGAAGTCGCTGGACATCAAGGTCCGGGTGAGCGTCCGCAGCGACGAGGAGGTCGCCGAGGCCAAGAGGGTGGTCGCCGGGATCACGGTCTCCGGCTGAAGTGCCTCCACCCGAACCTGCCCGCGTCTCGGCGCCGGTGGGGTCGTGAGTGGCAATGGCTGTCCGAGCGGCCACAGCCACTCACGACAGAGCGGCTCGATGTGAATCAGCGCGTTGGTTTCCACCGGAATCACGAGGTCAGAGACGGACTCCGATGCAACCCTTCGATCCCAAGGTCTACGAGCGCGAGGTGGTCCGGCCGCTGCGGGGGCGCAGCGGCCGATTACCCGACGACCTGCTGACCAGGTATGCGGTCGAGCGGGGCTTCTCGGACGCCGAGCTGGCACAGCGGCTCGCTGAGGTCCGCTCGCACTGGAACAAGAGCGCCCAGTCCACCGCGAAGTCCAGCTTCACCACCAGCGTCTACAAGGCCTTCCTGCGGGAGGACGAGGAGCTGCGGCGCGCGGCTGGCAACGAGATGTCCAGCATGGCCTGGTGGCGCAACCGCAACGACGCCCGGGCCGGGGCCAGCCAGGAGCAGATCGACGAACTCGTCGCGATGCTGAAGGCGAACTTCGGCGAACTCGGCCTGATCACGCCCGGCCAGCTGGAGGCGATGCGCGAGACGTTCGGCCAGCTGGCGCCCGCCGAGGTCGACCGGGCCCTCGCCAAGGCCGGGGTGCGGACCGCGCCGCCGACGGAACTGCCGAAGACCAGCGGCCTGCCCGACACCCTCTTCCGCCGCCTCAAGGCGCTGCTGGGCGACGCCGAGATCACCGGGATTCCCGAGCTCCTGCACGGAAAGCTCGACAGCTACAAGCTCCTGGCGGACTTCGAGAGCAGCCCGCCCAAACCCGCCGGACTCACCGCCAAAGCCGTCCAGCAGGCGATCGACCGGGAGAACCGGCGCTCCGGCAACCAGCCCGCCCGCGAAGCGCTCGGCCTGCTCAACACCGCCGCGGGCAAGGAAGGCGCAGACCTCCGGCTGCTCGCGCTCTACCACCTGCTCGACGACGTGCGACGGCTCCGCGAGAACGGCGCGCCGGCCAGTGCGCTGCTGCGGGTGCTCGGCCGCAGCAGCCTGGACGCGGACGAAGCGCGGCTGGCGGTGGTCAGCGTGCTCAGCGAAACCGGCTCCGCCGCGCCGCCGGTCACCGGCCTGCAGAAGGTCACCGAACTCCTCGCCGCCGGAAACCTCATCGCCGCACAGCAAACCCTGGCCGCGATCACCGACACCGACGAGGCCGCGGCCGCGAAAGCGGCCGTCGACCGGCACGCGCAGCAGGTGCGGGAACTCCGCGAAGCGGCGGACCGCGCGCTGCGCGGCGGAGCCGAAGCCGAAGCCAGGCGCCAGCTCGGCGAAGCCGCGCGGCTCGCCGCCGATGACGACGCGATAGCGGCGGAGCTGCGGCGCATCCCGCTGAGCCCGGTCGACGCCGTGACGGCGCAGCCGGAAGGCGTCGGGGTGCGGGTGTCGTGGCGGGCGAAGCCCGACCACGACGACGCCACCCGGTACCGGGTGGTGCGGCGAGCCGGGCGGACGCCCGGCGACGCCGACGACGGCGACGTGGTCGCCGAAGGCGCGGAGACGGTGGTGGTGGACGCCGCCGTGGCGGCGGGCGGGAGCGTCGGGTACGCGGTTTTCGCCGCCGGGGAGGGCGGCGCGTGGTCGCGGCCCGCCGGGGCGGTGGTCGACGTGCTGCCTCCCGTGCACAGGGTCCGGCTGGCCGTTCGCACCGGGGCGGTCGAGGGGAGTTGGGTCGTCCACCGGGACGTCGTCGGCGTCGACGTGCGGCGGCGCCGGGACGGGGAGTCCGACGAGGTCGTCGTCCCCACCAACGGCAGCACCGCTTTTCGGGACTCCACTGTGGACGTCGACGGCGACTACACCTACCTGCTGACCGCTCGCTACCGCCGCCCGGACGGCACCGAGGTCGCCGCCGAGACCGTGCCGGTGCGGCACACCGCCCGGGTCGCCGCGACGCTGCCGCCGGTCACCTCGCTCGACGCGCGGCGCTTCGGCCGCGAGCTGGTGCTGTCCTGGGTGTGGCCGGGCGGCGTCCGGATGGCCGAGGTGACCTGGGCGAACCCGGCGGCCGACGCGGAGGCCGGGCGGGTGCGGCTGACCCGGCAGCAGTACCAGGCCGGCGGCGGCTGCCGGATCGACGCCGGGGCCGGCGACGTGCGCGTGCAGGTGTCCGCGATCGCGTCCGCCGACAACGGCGAAAGCCGGTCCGACCCCGTCGCGCTGGTGCTGACCGGTGCTCCGCCGCAGGTCAGCTACCGGATCGAACGGCAGAACCGGCTCTTCGGCGCGAGCACCGCGCGCATCGTGGTGACCGCCGACCAGCCCGTCCCGGACTGCACGGTGCTGGTGGTCATCGCGCCCGGCCGCGTCATGCCGCTCAAACCCGACGACGGCCAGGTCGTGCACCGCGACGTCCACCACCTCGGCGACCCGTTGGAGCTGACCGTCGAGCTGCCGCGCCGGAAGCCCTACTGGCTGCGGTGCTTCGTCAACGCCCCCGGCGTCCAGCTGATCGACCCGCCGATCTCCCAGCTGAAGGTGTCCTGATGTCCATCCCCGACGCGGCGCAACCGCCCCCCGGCCCCGCCGTCGCCCCCGGGCGAGGAGTTCCGCAATTTCAATGGAAATTGCGGAAGTTGTCCACAACCTCCGGCATGTCGGCAGGCCGACACACCGGAGGACCGCAATTTCAATGGAAATCGGATCTTCGATTTCCATTGAAATTGCGGCGGAACGCGGAAGGCTGCTGATGGCCAAGGTCGCTTGTCCCTACTGCTACCACCGGTTCCCCGCGGGCAACCTGCGGTTCCAGTGCACCGGCCGGCCCGCGCCCGGCCGCGAGAAGTGCCGCAAGGCCGTCGACACCGAGCGGCAGCGGCTCACCGGCTACGCGCCCGCGTCCTGGCCGACCTTCGCGCCCCCGTCGTCGCGGTTCGGGCGCACGCCGCGCAAGGCGCCGTGCCCGGACTGCGGCACGGTCAGCGGCATCCGCGCCTGCCCGGTGTGCCACACGCCGCTGCCCGCCAACTTCGCCGAGGGCCGCAGCCCGCTGATCGGGGTGGTGGGCGGCAAGGACGCCGGGAAGACCGTCTACACCACGGTGCTGGTGCACGAGCTGCGGAACAACATCCGCCGCCGCTTCGGCGCCGACATCTCCTTCGCCGGCGAGCAGGCCGGGGTCGGCACCGCGCAGTGGCTGGCGGACTACGAGCACGCCCTGTTCGACGACCGGTCGCTGTTCGAGTCGACCGCCGGCTCCGCCGACGGCATCCGCGTCCCGCTGGTCATGCAGTGGCGGCAGCCGCGCGTCCAGTTCGGCCGCGAGGTGCACAACACCACGACGCTGTCGTTCTACGACGCCGCCGGCGAGGACATGACGACCCAGGAGTTCGTCAACAGCCAGGCGTACCTGACCGCAGCGGACGGGCTGATCGTGCTGCTCGACCCGTTCCAGCTGCCGGGCGCGGCGGACCGGATCGCGGTGCCCGACGCCAGCCGCCAGGGGACCGAGCCGCCGATCAACGTGCTCACCCGGGTCACCGAGATGCTGCGCACCAGCGTCGGGCTCAGCGACCGCAAGAAGGTCGAGACCCCGATCGCCGTGGTGTTCTCCAAGATCGACGCGTTCTTCGGGATGCTCGGCGCGAACCACCCGCTGCTCCGCCCGCCGGCCACCGGCCCGCAGTACGACGAGGCGGGCGGGCAGGACACCGACGAGCAGCTGCGGGCGCTGCTGGCCGACCTCGGTGCCGACGACATCGACGGGCACCTGCGCGCGCATTACCAGACGTTCCGCTATTTCGCGGTTTCCTCGCTCGGCGCGGAACCGGACTATGGCCGCAAGCAGATCGACCCGGCCGGTGTGCGGCCGTTCCGCGTGGACGAACCACTGCTGTGGCTGCTCAGCCACTTCCGGATCATCGAACGGAGCCGAGGATGAGCGGGCGCGAGTTCCAGTCGCTGTACTACACCGACTGCCGGCCGGGCCAGGGCCTGCGCGGCGGCGCGGGATTCCAGTTCCAGGCCGTCTCGCCGGGCACCACGGACGAGATGATGACCGCGGTGCAGCGCTCGACGCTCTACGAGGCCCCGGTGGGCTGGATGCGCGAGAAGCGCGAGGTCTCGCAGTACCCGCCGTCGCTGGTACACGTGCACGACGGCGTCTACGCGACGGCCCGCGGGATCTACCTGGGTGCCGAGACCGGCGGGGTCCGGGAGGGCAACCAGTTCACCCACGCGCTGGCCACCACAGATCCGCAGCTGTACGGGCCGATCCGGCCCGCGCAGCTGTGGGCCGCGCCGTGGTGGGTCGAGCAGCCCGCGGAGAGCACCGAATGCGCCGCGGTGTCGGCCGAGCCCGAGGCGGGGCCGCTGGGCGTCGAGGCGTTGCGCGACTGGGTGCTGAGCCGGCAGGACGGCGAATCCTGGTTGCTCGCAGTGCATTCCGCGATGGACCGGCTGCACGGCGAGGACGCGTCGCGGGTGGTGTTCGTCAGCGAGGACGCCGAGACCGCGGTGCGCTGGATCGCGGCCGGAACGCTCCTGCTGCCCCAGGAACGGGCGCTGCGGGTGGGTTTCCGGGTGTTCGCCACCAACCCGCAGTACAGCCGCCACGAGGTGCTGGCGGTGCACCCGGACTGGGCCGGGTCGCTGGCCGATCCGGACCGCAACTCCGACTACGTGGTGTTCAACCTGGTCACCGGGGAACGCCGGAAGGACGAGCCGACCGCCGCCGCCCGCCACTGGGTGCCGCGCTTCCTCGGCGCCGACCCCTACGACGTGGTCGACGCCATCGAGCTGTCGCACCAGTTCGCCCGCAACCGCGACGACCGGCGGCCGGGCAAGGCGGACCGGCTGGCCGCCGGGGTGCTGATGCTCGAGGAGGCGGTGTCCGGGCAGGATTCCGCGATGGCGCTGGCGGATTGGCTGGTGTCCCCGCCGCCGGTGTCCACATCGGACGTCGTCGAACCGGTGCTGGACGCGGTGCTGGCCTCGTCGCCCGCGCTGCCGGTGCTGGCGAAGCTGGCCGAGGCGAACGCGGCGCAGGCCGGCCGGGTGCGGATCGCGTTGCTGCGCGGCGAGATCGACGAGATCGTGCGCGGCACCCCGGCCGATTCCCGGGCCCCGCTGTCGCCGCGGCCGTGGAGCCCGGACGAGGTGGAGGAGGCCTGCATCCTGGTCGAGGCGGCGGCCGGCGCCGTCGCCCCGGAGCGGATGGACCTGCTGCTGCGGACCGCGACGAGGTTCGGCGTGCGGCCCCGGGTGGGCCGGTTCGCCGAGGCGGCCGGGCGGTTCGTCGCGTGGTGGGCGGAGCACCCGCACGCCGGCGTCGATCCGGCGCGCTGGACGTGCGGTCCGGAGATGATCGACCTGCTGCGCGACGTGCTGGCCCGCCGACTGGCGGGCCCCGGCACCGCCGAGGTCGCCGAGGCGATCGACGCCCGCTGGTGGCGGCTGCTGGCGCCGACGATCAGCGATCCGTTCATGCCGCTGGACGCGGCGGTCGCCGCCGCCGCGGTGGCCTCCGGCGGCTCGGTGCGGCAGGAGACCACCGCCCGGTTCCGCGAGCAGCTGCGCGCGCCGGACCGGCCGGGCACCGGCGAAGCGGTGTGGGAGGCGCTGTACCGGAACTCCGCGCCCACCATGGCCGAGCTCAAGGACTTCCTCACCGCGCTGCCGTCGACGGCCGTCTCGGATTCCCTGGCGCAGCGGGCGTTCACGGTGCTGGAGAAGTCCAAGGTGTCCGGTCGCTACCTGGACGTCCTGCGGATGCTGGGACATCACCTCGGCGACCGGGAAGACCTGCGCAAGCTGTGGGAGGACGACGGCCGGCTGCGGTCCTGGTTGAGCAACTTCGCCCGCAAGGGCGCCGAAGCCGATGCCGCGACGCTGAAGGACATCTCGGAGTCGGTGTTCACCGCCCGCGCGGACCAGATCATCGCGGTGCTGCTCGACATGGACCTGCCGGCCGCGCTCGACCTGACCGTGCGGGGCGGCGACCAGCTCCAGCAGATGCTGGTGCACGCGCTGCCCGCGGTGTGGAACGACGAGCGGGCCGCGCAGTCGCGGCGCGACCACGCGGTCGTGCTCGCGTTCCTGGCCGGCTGGGAGGACGCCGCCTCGGAGCAGGTGCGGACGGCGTTCGACAAGGCCCTGGAGCGCTGGGCGGGCCAGCACAAGCCGACCGACTACCGGCGGGTCAGCAAGGTGCTGCGCGGCGTGGCGGCCGAGTACGCCGCGGGCTGGCACGAGTGGCTGAAGGAGTTCTCGCAGCAGAAGCCCAAACCGGCCCGCACCCGCGAGTTCGCGCGCCGGTTGTTCGGCAGACGGGAGAAGTAATGCCCTACGTGATCGGGGCCCTCCTGGTGCTGTGCCTGGGCTTGTGGCTGGCCACGGTGGTCATCGGGATCCTGGCCTGGCTGTTCCCGTTCTTCGTGCTGTTCGGCAGCTCGTGGGCGTTCGTGTCGACGTGCCTGGTGCTGGCGGGTCGCGGCGCCGCGGAGCCGCAGCTGGTGACGCCGAACGACGTGGTCAACGGCACCGCCGGGCTGCGCAAGCCCAAGGGGCCGTTCCCGCACGACTGGGCCTGGCCGGGCTACCTCGCCGCGCAGTGGCGCCGCGACCTGGTCGCGGCCTGGCAGAACGGCCTCCTCTTCATCGTGCGCGGCTGGCAGTGGGGCCTCAACTACGGCACCGGCAGCAAGCTCCGATACGTGAGCATCGGCCTGACCGCCTTGATCTGGTCGGGCGTCACGCTGGGCGCACTGCTCGGCGCGGCGGAAGTGCTGGTGGTCGGGGCTGTCGTGCTCGGCATCGGCTGGCTCGGCCGGGGTGCGCTGGTCGGCCTGCTGCGCGGTTACGACCTCGTCGTGCGGCGGCTGCGGAAGGCCAGCGGCAGCTGCCCGGTCTGCTACCACGTGATGGCCGTTCCCGCCTACCGCTGCGACGGCTGCCAGGTGGTGCACCGCGACATCCGGCCCGGCGCGCTGGGCGCGGCGTCGCGCACCTGCGGGTGCGGCACGAAGCTGCCGACGACCGTGCTGCGGGCGTCCAAGCGGCTGGAGGCGCTGTGCCAGCGCTGCGACCGGCCGCTGCGGGGCGGCTCGGGCGCGGTCACCGACATCCGGGTGCCGGTCTTCGGCCCGGTGTCGGCGGGCAAGACGCGGCTCGTGCACGCGGGCCTGGTCACCCTGCGGGACCGGGCCGCCGCCGAAGGCGTCGTGCTCGACTTCGTCGACGGCGCCAGCAAGCAGGCCTTCGAGCACGGCGAGCAGCTGATCACCACCGGCGGCGACACCGCGAAGACGCCGGCCGGGCAGCTGCCCGCGGCGATCACGGTGCGGTTCACCCGCGGCGGCTCGGCGAAGGCCCGCGACCAGGCGCTGGTGCACCTCTTCGACGCGGCCGGCGAGTTCTACCTCGACCGGGACGACAACAGCGAGCTGGAGTTCCTCGACCACGCCGGGGGACTGGTGCTGGTGGTCGACCCGTTCGCCATCGGCTGGGTGCGCGACCAGCTCGGCGGCGCGCTGGAATCCCGCCTGGCGCAAGCACATCCGGCCAGCGGCGACCCCGAGCAGGTCTACCAGGTGACGGCCCGGCGGCTGCGCGACTACGGGGTGCAGACCGAGCGCCGGGCTCTGGCGGTCACGGTGGTCAAGGCGGACCTGCTGACCGACCTGCCGTGGGCCGCGGACCTGTGCGCCGGGGCGGTGCGGGAGTGGCTGAACACCGCGGGCCTGGACAACCTGGTGCTGGCCGCGGAACGGGACTTCGCCGAGGTGCGCTACTTCGTGGTGTCCTCGGTGACCGGGATCAGGCCGGGGCACCGGCTCACCCCGGCGGCGCCGTTCCGCTGGCTGATGGGCCGCGGCGGCTTCGCCCTCGGCCGCGACGAGAAGCCGACCACGGAGGCCGTATGACCATCCGACCCCCGGCGAACTACCGGGTGTACCGCTGGCTGCTGATCGCGGTCTTCGCGATCGCGATGCTGCTCACGATCCTCGGCTCCGCGGTCAGCTGCACCGACTTCACGACGGCGGTGTTCGGCGGTGCCTGACGAGTTGGTGCTCGGCATCGACCTGGGCACCACCTACTCCGCCGTCGCGTCCATCGTGGACGGTGAGGTCGAGGTGGTGCGCAACCGGCTCGGCGAGCTCACCACGCCGTCGTTGGTCCACTTCGCGTCCGCCGACACGGCCGTGGTCGGGGCGGCGGCGCGGGAGAGTCTCGACCCGGAGAACACCGTCGAGCTGATCAAGCGCCGGATGGGTACCGAGTTCGAGCTGCTGTTCCACGGCGCGCGGCACACCCCGGAATCGGTGTCGGCGCTGATCCTGCGCAGCCTCGTCGACGACGCCGTCGCCCGCTTCGGTCCACATGGGACCGTCCGTGCCGTGATCACGGTCCCGGCGTACTTCGGCATCCGGGAACGCGAAGCCACCTTGCAGGCGGCGCGGCTGGCCGGCATCGAGGTGCTGGAGGTGCTGAGCGAACCGGTCGCGGCCGCGCTGCACTACTCCGCCCAGGCGGAGCCCGGCGCGGCGCTCGTCTACGACCTCGGCGGCGGCACCTTCGACACGACCGTGCTGCGGGTCGCCGGCGACGGGGTGCACGTGGTGGCCACCGACGGCGACAGCAGGCTCGGCGGTGCCGACTGGAACGAGCGCATCGCCGAGCACCTGGCGGCGGCGTTCGCCCGCGAGTTCCCGGACGCGGACCCGGACGACGAGGAGTTCCGGCAACGGCTCCAGGACGTCACCGAGCACCTCAAACGCCAGCTCAGCACGGTCACCGGCCGCCGGGTGAAACTGCGCTGCGGCGACGACTCGGGGAGCTTCGAGATCGACCGGGCGACGCTGGAGGACCTCGGCGCGGACCTGGTGGAGCGCACCCTGCGGATCGTCGACCGGGTGCTCGCCGATGCGGCGGCGAAGGGCGTTTCGCGGATCGACGAGGTGCTGCTGGTCGGCGGCGCCACGAAGGCACCGATGATTCGTGCCGCGCTGCAAGCACATCTCGGCCGGGCGCCGAAGATCGTCGATCCCGACCTGGCCGTCGTGTCGGGGGCCGCGGTGCGCGCGCACCGGCTCGCCACGGCGCAGGCCGGCACGTCGGCGGCGGTGGTGCCGCGCAGCTTCGGCGTGCTGGTCGAGGACAGCCGCGACGAAGGCCTGCGGAGCTTCGTCGACCACCTCGTGCAGCGCAACGATCCGCTGCCCGCCACCGCGACGGCCCGGTTCGCCACCATCGTGAACCGGCAGCGGTCGGTCCGCATCCAGGTGTTCGAGCAGGCAGGCGACGTGCCGTCGGCGGAGGTCGAGCACAACCGCCGGGTGCTGGACGGCGAGTTCGCCGGGCTGCCGCCGCTGCCCGCCGGATCGGTGATCGAGCTGACGTTGCGCGTCAGCGCGGACGGCCTGCTCGCGGTGACCGCTCGGGAGCCGCTCAGCGGCGCGGCGCTGGAGCTGGAGGCCTATGTGGACGGTGTCGTGGACGGCGCGGCGACCGAGCGGCTGGCCGAGACCATCGCCGGGCTGACCGTGCGGTGCTGAGTTCGGGGGAGCGATGAGTTCGTGGATTCGCCGGGACTTCGGCGGGATCGGGTTGACGCAGGCGCCGCCGGGCGAGTACCTGCCCAGGCTGCAGGAGCGGTACGGCGGGCACGTCCTGCTGTGCATCGACGTGAGCGCGTCGATGCGGGGGCAACGGCTGGAGCAGGCCATCGCCGGCGGCGAGCGGTTCCTCGCCGAAGCCGACGGCGCGCACTACAAGAGCGGGCTGGTGCTCTGGTCCGATGTCGTGCAGCAGTACGTGCCGCCGGAAGCCCGGCTGGACGACGTGGTTTCCGCGCTCCGGAAGGCGAAGACGTGGGGCGGCACCGTGCTGTCGTCCGCGCTGCGGCTCGGCATCGAGGTGCTGCCTGAGTATCCGGGCGACCGCGTGCTCTGCATCTTCAGCGACGGGGCGCTCGGGGACCACGCGAAGGCTCGTGAGCTGGCGCGGAAGGCCTGCGCGATGGGCATCCGCATCGTCGTCCGCGGCCTCGGGCCGGACGCCGCGGATTCGCTCGCGGACCTGGCCTGCCCCGGTGTTCCGGACGCCGACCAGCAGATCGACGACGCTGCGGGCGTCGCGGCGGGCATCGCCTCGATGGCCACCGGCCTGTCGGCTCGCCGCGGCCGGTGAGCGGTGCTCGTGCAAGGTGATCGCTGCGGTAAAGTCGTGTCAGCCGCGACAAAGCGAGGAGGTGAGCCCGATGACGACGACCCGTTCCATCCGGGCGCTCCTGGCTGCTGCGGCGGCGGTCTGACCGACATCCAGGAGAGCTCGTTCCACGAAACGTGCACTGGATGAAGGAAGAAATGACTGTTCAGCCCTTTCGCATTTCCGTTCCCGACGACGTCCTCGACGACCTGCGCATCCGCCTGTCGCGCACCCGCTTCACGACCGCGTCCGACAGCGCCGGGTGGGCCGGCGGGACGGATCCCGGCTACCTCCGCGAGCTCGTCGCCTACTGGGCGGACGGGTTCGACTGGCGCGCCGCCGAAGCGGCGCTCAACGCCTATCCGCACTACCTCGCCGAGGTCGCGGGCCGGCAGGTGCACTTCGTGCACCTGCGCGGCAAGCGAGCGGAAGGCGCGCCCGCGCCGCTGCCGCTGGTCCTGACCCACGGCTGGCCCAGCAGCTTCGTGGAGATGCTGCGGGTCGCCGGGCCGCTGACCGATCCCGCCGCGCACGGCGGCGATCCGGCCGATGCCTTCGACGTGATCATCCCCTCGCTGCCGGGTTTCCTGTTCTCCGAGCTGCCGGCGGGGCCGTTCACCCGTCGCGGCGTCGCCGAGATCTGGCACGAGCTGATGACCGGCACCCTGGGTTACCGGCGGTTCGGCGCCTTCGGCGGCGACATCGGCGGCGGAGTCACCCAGTGGCTCGGCGCGCTCTACCCGGGCGAGGTGGCGGGAGTCCACGTGACCACCGCGGTGATCGCCACCGACTTCGGCGAGCGGCCGCCGACGGCCGAGGAGCAGGCCTACCTCGACGAGGTGGCCGCCTACGACGAGTCGGACGGCGGGTACAGCGAGATCATGCTGACCCGGCCGGACACGGTCGCGGCGGCGCTGGTGGACTCGCCGGCCGGTCTCGTCGCGTGGATCGCCGACAAGTACCGCGACTGGAGCGACTGCGGCGGTGACCTGGAGCGGCGCTGGGACAAGGATGCGTTGCTGACCGTCGCGACCCTGTACTGGGCCACCGGCACCATCGGCTCGTCGTTCCGGCAGTACTACGACTACCACCGCAACGCGCCGGTCCCGCCGATCGAGGTGCCCGGGGCTGTGACGCTGAGCCAGGAGCCGGTCTTCGCGAACCTCCCGAAGAGCCTCGCGGAGCGCATCTACCGCGACCTGCGCCACTGGAGCAGGCCGGGGCGCGGCGGGCACTTCATGCCGCACGAGGAACCGGCGCAGGTGGCTGAGGAGTTGCGCGCCTTCTTCCGTCCACTGAGGACACGGGGCTGACCCGGTGGTCCCGCGGCCGCCGGTCGCGGGACCACCGGACGCCTGCCGGCCATGGTTCGAATTGCCGGAATTGAATTCCCGTGCACTGAAAAGTCCGACTCGCTCATCCCGGCCGATGGGATCGCGGATTGTGAATAACGTGATCTGCTACACCGTTGGTGTATGGCTGGTCACGTTGTGATAACGATGGGGCGGGTGGGGAGGATACTCGTATTGGCGGATGCTGCGCACAACCATCGAGGCGAAACAAGACGACGGTCGTTCGCGGCTCTTTGGTGCACCGGATGTCTGGAGGTCGGCGATGGTCGCGGCGCTGAAAGCGCACGCAGCGTGGTTGGTCAACGCACTGGGGGTGAACCGGAACCCGTTGCGAAGGCCCATCGATCGGTTCGCGGCGGGCATCTCGGTGCTGCTGCTCATGGTCGCCCTGATCGCGATCCCCGCGTCGGGCTTGTTCGGCGCGTCCCTGCACGCCGACCTCACGCAGCGTGCGACGACGGCAGCGGAGACCACACGGCCGGTGGACGCGGTGCTGACCACCCGCCCCGCGCTCAGCGTCCCGGTCTCCGAGGCCTACAGCCAGGACGCCCTGAACTCGACCGCGGTCGTCGAGTGGCGCGCCGGCCTGGCCCGGACGCAGACCGCGACGGTCCAGGTCCCGGCCGACAGCTCGCCGGGCGACACCGTGACCGTGTGGGTCGACCAGGCGGGCAACCGGGTACCGGCCCCGGCCGGCGGAGGAGCGATCACGGCGTCGGCGATCTTCGCGGCACTGCTGATGCTGCTGGTGATCGAGCTGGCCTGCATCGCCCTGATCACGGGAACCCAGCACCTGGCCCGCCGCATGTGCATGCGCGCCTGGGAACGCGAATGGGCGTTCCTCCAACACGGCGGAACCTGGTCCCAGCGCTGAGCTCCCGCGTCCGGTGGCTTCCGGTCGCTGGATCGGGTGTTGTCGGGCGCGCCCTCCTCGGGTTGCCGGTAGGACCCCGCGTGTGAGCAACGGCCCGGCAACGGGTCGGGCCGGGCGGCACGTGACGGGAGTTCGAGATGCCGGATGTCCGTTGGACCGATGACCTGCTGGACCGCATGCGCGGTGCCGGTGACCCGGGAGCCGACGACGCCATCGCCGAGGTTTACGCGGCGGGGCAGGCGGAACCGGTCAGGCAGGCGCTGCTCGGCTTCGGCCGGAACGGGCAGGCGATACCCGACGGCCTGCCGCCGAAGCTGCGGGACTACCTCGACCGGTCCTCGGTGCTGCCGGACTGGGCGGATCCGGCCCGGATGGAGCGAGGCAACGATCTGCTGGGCCGCTACGAGCCGCACGTGCTCTCGACCTTGCTGTGCGGATCGCTCCCGCTCTGCTACGCCTGTGCCAACGGCGTGCAGGTCCTGCACCGGTCCCAGCGGCTCACCGGGCAGGTCTACCGGCGACTGGTGGAGACCTCGCAGTTCGTGGTCGACGTGCTCGACGAAGGCGGGCTCGGCGCCGACGGCCGGGGCGTGCGATCCGCGCAGAAGATCCGCCTGCTGCACGCGACCATGCGCTACCACGTCTCCAGCCTGGGTGATTGGGACAACAACGGTGGCATCCCGATCAACCAGGAAGACCTCGCCGGGACGTTGCTGAGCTTCGCCGTCGTGATCCCGCTCGGCCTGCAGCGGCTGGGCGTGGAACTGCCCGCCCGGGACCGGGACGACTTCTTCCACATCTGGCGCGTCATCGGCCACGTCCTGGGCGTCGACGAGCGGCTCAACCCGTCCGACTTCGACTCGGCGGTGGTGCTCAAGGACCGGATCCTCGAACGGCAGCAGGCCCCTTCCGAAGCCGGGAGGGAAATGACCAAGGCCCTGCTGGACTTCATCCGCGAAGTGCTCCCGGGCCCGGCCTTCGCCGGCGTGGGGCCGAGCCTGATGCGCCACCTGGCCGGTGACCGGACCGCCGACATCCTCGCGGTGCCGCCCGCGGACTGGACGTCCCTGGGACTCCAGCTGCAGTCCGGCCTGAGCTTCGGCTACGGCAAGACCGGCGACAAGGTGCCATTGGCCGGAAAGCTCGCCGGCGAGTTCGGCCGGGTGGCGCTCAAGGAAGGGCTGCGCATGACGAACAAGGGCCGCCGCTACGAATGGCAGGTCCCCACCGGCCTGACGGAACCTTCCTGACCTCTGGCCTGCCGAACCACTCACTTCGCGAACGGCCTGTTCGCCTCGATAGATGAAGTGAACAGGCCGTTCGCTCGTTCCGCTCGGCGGCACCCGCGGGCTCGTGGCTGCCGGGGTGTCAGTTCGGTCTGGGGGCTACCGCTGCGCGGTAGGGGGCGAGCATCTTGGCCAGCCAGGCCTCGCCGATCGGGGTGTCCAGGTCGATCTGCAGTTCCGGTTCTTCGCCGTCCAGGCCGTCCGCTCCGCAGCGGTCGCCGAAGAGCACCAGGGCCGGATTCCCGGTATCCCGCTTGGACGGCCAGATCAGCCCGTCCGCCCACGCCGCCTGCGCCCGGATCCACGCCGCCCAGTCGCGGGTCCGCTCGTAGGAGTCCTTGCCCTCGGCGTCGACCAGCCAGGAATCCTGCGCGACCGCGGCCAGATCCGGCCCGGTCAGCAGGCTGACCAGGGTCAGCTCGCGGGCGGTGCGGACGGCGCTGAGCCGTCGCTCGGCGATCTGCGCCCGGCGGATCAGCCGCTGCCCGTTGCCGCCGAAGCCCAGATTGCGCAGCAGCACCTCCGCCAGCGCCGTCGTCACCTGCAATCCGGCGTAATAGCTGGGAAACGGGTCCGACGGTGTGCCGTCGAACCGGCCGCCCGGCGCGTTGCCGGCCTGGGCGGGCTTGAACTCGGCCGCGTGCCGCCTGCGGTCGTGCAGCCGGAACAGCGTGGTGTCGGCGGGCAGCACGTACCGGGTCGGGGCGGCTTCGAACTCCAGCGGTGGGGTGGCCATCGGCATGGTCACACCTCCGCCGAGTCTTCGCGAGCGGCGTCGATCAACGCCTGGTCGGTGACCTGGCCGATCAGCTCGGCAGGCACCCCGCCCAACCAGTCGTTGATCCCGAGCCACCAGTCCGCGGCTCCCCACGGGTCGTCGGCGGCGCGCAGGTACCGGTTCACGGTGCGCACCAGCTCGCGCGGCGCCCCCGCGGCGTCGAACTGGAACGCGGGCCACCGGGCGGGGCCGTCGACGCCCGGCAGCCGGATCAGGTCCGGGTCGGCCGGGTCGCCGCCGCCCGCCGAAACCTGGTGCGCGTCCAGCGAATCCGCCGCGCGCAGCCGGTCCAGGTCGGCGCGCGGCGCGGAATCCGCCAGCCGGTCGCTCAGGTCCGTGCTCAGCCGCTGCCAGTCCACCTCCGGCCGGCGGAACCGCGACACGGGTTCGGCGAGCGCCCGGCGCACCGGGTGCGTCACCGGCAGCACGTCCCCGAGCAGCGAGGCGATGTCCTCGGCGATCAGCGCGGAAGTCTCCGAATCCGCCGCGTCCTGGAGCTCGGCGACCAGCGCGACCAGCCTGGTGAACGTCTCGGGGTCGAGCCGGTCGGCGACGTCGTCCCACTCGGTCGCCAGCGCGTCCAACATCCGCTGCTGACTCAACGTCGACCTCCTCTCCGGTGCGCGTCCGGTGTCCGCGGTTCAGTCAACACCAAGATCCAACGCGACGGGGCCGGGATCGCGGAAGCTCGATCGATCGCCGGGCGCTCGCGACGTCGGGGCGCGCACCATGAAGACGTCCACGGCGTCCTCGGTCTCGACCGAAAACCCTTGCCGCTCGTACAGTTTCCGGGCCGGGCTGCCCTGCAGCACGTTCAGCCGGACCAGGGCGTCCTCCCGGTCGCACCGCTCCAGCAGGCTGCCCAGCACGGCAGATCCGATGCCCTTGCCCTGCAGGTCCGGGGCCAAGTAGAAGTGCTCCAGCCAGTAGGCGCTTCCGGCGGGGCGCAGCGCCACGCAGCCGACGAAGGCGCCACCCACCTCGATCACCCAGGTGTGCGCCGGCTCGAACCCGTCCCGCAGCCGCTGCCGCACACGCTGCTCGTCGTACCGGCCGAGCCGCTGGAGATCCGCCCGGAGCACCACGGCCCGCAGCTCGGCCACCGCCTCGACGTCCGCCGCCGAAGAGTCCCGAAGCTCCCAGTCCGCCATGACCGCGAGGCTATAGAGCCTGTTCCGGCTGCGGTGGGGTAGGGATGCGGTAGCGACGGGCTGCTGTCTTTGACATGGCGTAGGTGCGTGCGGGGGCGGCGATTTCGCGCGAAATCGGCGCATGGAACAGGTTCTCCGGCGGCCTGTCGTCGGGCTTGGGCGTTGCGCCGGGCACGACCTACCCGTTGGCCGGGCAGAGCGCCGGTTTCCCGACCTCCCCCGAGCCGCTGAGCTGCACCATGAGCTTCTGGGCGTTCGCCCCGGCCATCGCGCTGACCCCGACGGCCGTGCAGACCAGCTGCGTCGATGCGAGAGCGGACAACGTGCTCGGCGGCACCGGGACCTGCACGGTCACGATCCCGTAGTCCGGGGCGCCGGCCGACACCTGCTCGGTCGTGAGGAACGGCAGTTCCGTGCGGAATCCGGCCGCGCCTTCGGCGGGGGTGGGCCCGGCGGCGAGCAGGCGGAGCGCGTCGGTCACGGTGCCGAGCCGGCCGGTCTCCCGGACGGTCGGCCTGACCTGGCCGGGCTCACCGGTCACGAAGTACAGCACCGGCCCCCGCGCGATGCCGTCCGGCGCTTTCCCGGCGAGCACCACGTCCGTCGGCCGCACGCCGCAACCGGCGAGCACCAGCAGCACGGCCGCCAAGGCGATGCGTCTCACGAGACCTCCAGGGGCAACCGCAGCGTGAACTTCGCGCCACCGCCGGGCTGGTTGCCCGCCTCGATGATGCCGCCGTGCAACGCCGCGTTCTTCATCGCGATCGACAGCCCGAGCCCGCTGCCTTCCGACCGGGTGCGCGCCGCGTCGGCCTTGTAGAACCGCGCGAACACGTGCGGCAGCACGGCTTCCGGCAGCCCCGGGCCGGTGTCGGTGACCTCGACGACGGCCTGCCCGGCGGCGCTGCGCAGGCGCACCCGCACGGGGGGCTCGCCGTGCCGGAGCGCGTTGCCCACCAGGTTCGCCACGATCACGTCCACCCGCCGGCCGTCGACCTCGGCGACGATCCCCGGCGGCAGGTCCGCCTCCACCCGGTCGCCCCACTGGCGGGTGCGCAGCGTCCCGCTGATCAGCTCCCCGAGGTCGGTTTCCTGCCGGTCGAGCCGCGCGGCACCGGAATCGAACCGGGAGATCTCGATCAGGTCGTCCACCAGCCGCGCGAGCTTCTTCGTCTCCGAGCTGATCAACCGGGCGGCGGTGCCGGCGTCGCCGGGAAGCCCCGCGCCTTCCTCGTCGAGCACCTCGTTGACCGCCGTCATCGCGGCCAGCGGGGTGCGCAGCTCGTGCGACACGTCGGCGACGAACCGCCGGGAGTCGGCCTCCATCCGCCGCAGCTCGCCGACCGAAGCCTCCAGGCTGGCCGCGCTGTCGTTGAAAGTCCGCGCCAGCTCGGCGAGTTCGTCCGAGCCGCGGGTGGGCAGCCGCGTCGTCAGGTCGCCTCGGGCGAGGCTGCGGGCGCCATCGCGCAGCCGGCGCACCGGCCGGAGCACCGCGCTGGCGGCGAGCCAGGCGACGATCACCGCGAACGGCACCGCGACGGCACCGGTCAGCCAGCCGTTCGTCGCGAACTCCTGGATCTGCCGCCGCTGGTCGTAGAGCGGGAACCAGCCGTACACCTCCAGCCCGGACGGGTGGCGCTGGAAGTGCTCGTCGGTGGTCAGCACGGGCATGCCGACGACGAGCATGGCGCCGCCGTAGTCGTCGGGCCGCTGGAACACGATCCGCGACCCGTCGCGCACCGTCGCCCGCAGGTCGACCGGGATCGCCATTGCCGAGTACGCCCCGCTCGTAGTGGTCAGGTTCCCGTAGACGACGACGGTGTGCCTGCCGAGCCGGCCGGCGAGCTCGTCGAGGGCGGCCTGGTCGAGGGGCAGCCGGAGATCCGGGGCCAGTCGGTCGACGTCGTCGCGCAGCTGCTGCATGAAGTGGTCCTGCGTCGTGGCGAGCACGGTGCGGCGGGCCGAGACGTAGTTCGCCCCGGTCGCCGCGACCGTCGCCAGCAGCGCGACGAACGTGACGATCAGGACCATCCGCGGCCGGATTCCCCGCGTCCTGCCGAGCAAGCGCCCGATCACAGGGGGCCGAATCGGTAGCCGAACCCGCGCACGGTCCGGATGTAGACGGGCGAGCCCGGCACGTCCTCGATCTTCATGCGCACTCGCTGCACGCAGGCGTCGACCAGCCGCGAATCGCCCAGGAATTCGTGCTCCCACACCAGGTTCAGCAGCTGCTGGCGGCTGAGCACGTGGCCGGGCACCTTCGACAGCTCCAGCAGCAGCCGCAGCTCGGTCGGCGTCAACGGGACCGGCTCGCCCGCCTTCGACACCTCCAGCGCGGCGCGGTCGATCACGAGGTCGCCGTGCCGTTCCCGATCCTGGTCCGCGCCACCGCCATTGCGGCGCAGCACCGCCTTGATCCGCGCGTCCAGCACCCGCGCCTGCACCGGTTTCACCACGTAGTCGTCGGCGCCCGCCTCCAGGCCGCTGACCACGTCGATGTCATCGCCGCGGGCGGTGAGCATGATGATCGGCAGGTTGCCGGCGGCCCGGATCCGGCGGCACACCTCGAAACCGTCGATCCCGGGCAGCATCACGTCCAGCACCACGATGTCCGCGGCGCCCAGCAGCCGCAGGCCACCTTCCCCGTCCGGCGCCGGCTCCACCACGTGTCCGTGCCGGCGAAGGCCCAGGCACAGCCCCGCCCGGACGGCCGGGTCGTCCTCTATCAGCAGCACATTCGGCACCGGCCGATTATGGATCTCCACCACGGCACCCATGTGGTTCTGTAGCGAAACCATGACATGACCAAGGCATGACGCCGACATCGCGTCGCGACGCTGGAGCCATGTTGGAAGCAAAGACCAGGCCGCTGCGGGCACAGCGCCCCCGGCGGCGGAACAGGTGGCCGGTCGTCGCAGCGCTGGTCGTGGTGGCGGTCCTGGCCATCGCGTTCGGCTTCGGCCAGGCCTCCGGGGATACCGACTCCGGCACGGTGGTATTCGACCGCGTCGAGCAGGAAACGCTGCACACCGACCACGCGGACCGGCAGTTCCGGTCGGCGTCGCTGGTGAAGTTGCTCATCGGGCTCGACCTGGTCGAGCGCGGGATCGTCACGCCGAAGCGACCGAGCCCGCGGGTGACCCGGATGCTCTCGCACAGCGACGACGGCATCGCCAGCGAACTGTGGTCCTCCGGTGGCGGGCCGCAGATCGTCACCCGCGTCGCGGCCGACCTCGGCCTGTCGGACACCGAACCCCCGGACACGCCGGGCCGCTGGGGCGACACGCTGATCACCGCGAACGACGTGGTCAAGGTGTACCAGCACGTTCTGGAGCTGCCGGAGGAGAAGCGGGCCCTGCTGCTCGATCCGCTGCGCGATGCCGCGCGCACCGCCGCCGACGGCACCGACCAGCACTTCGGCATCCCCAGCGCGCTGCCCGGCGAGGAGTGGGGCGTCAAGCAGGCGTGGGCGGCCGGGCGCGGTGGCGTGGACGTGCACACCAGCGGGCTGGTCGGCAGCGGCGACCGGTACATCGTCGTGGTGCTCACGCACCATCCGGAGGGCTATTCGCTAACGAAGGCGGAAAGCCGCGTGACGGCCGAGGTCGCGGAGCTGTCCGCGCTGCTGGGCTAACCGCTCACCTGGTGGCCCGCGATGTCGGTGCGGGCCTTGGCCACCGCCTTCTGGTCCATGCCGCCGATCTCGAGCTCGAAGCGCACGTCGTTGCCGCTCTCCAACTCCTTCGCGTGCACCGTCAGCGCGCCGGTTTCGGACATGTGGAAGGTGATCTCGATCCGGCACCCGGCGGGCCGGGCCGGGATGCCGGTGAGCATGCCGTGCCCCACCTTGGTGTTGTCGGCCAGCTCGTCCGACGGCGTCGATCCGGCCTGCTCCCACACCTCGATCTCGGCCATCCGCTGGTTGTCGATGGCCGTCTGGAACGGGTACGGGCCGGTGTCGGCGGGCAGCTCGGTGTTGGCGTGCAGCAGGTGCGCCACCATCTGCCGCGCCCGCATCGGGTCCGTCAGCGCCAGCGGGTCCCGCGGATCCAGCGCCTTGACGCCGAACGCCCGCGGCACCACCGTCGCGACCCGCTTCCTGGCCATCGCATCGACGTTGGCCGCGCTGATCCCCAGCTGCCGTTCGGCCGGCGCGCCCTGGACCTTCTTCGCCTGCCTGATCAGCGCGAACAGCGCCGCTCCCTTGGCGACGGCGAGGTCCGGTTCGGAGAGTCGGGCGTCGAGCCCGAACCGCCGCTTGAGCTCCGCCGCCACGGCGGGCATCCGGGTCATGCCGCCCGCCAGCAGGACCTCGTCGAACCGCTCGACGCCCTTGCCGCGGGCGGTTTCGATGATCCGCTCGGTGATCGTCATGGTCCGGTCGAGCAGGTCGGCGGTGAGCTCCTCCAGCTGCTCCCGGGTGAAGGGCACCGTCACCGCGGCACCCGCGGCCCGCAGCGCGACGTTGCGGGACATGGTGGCGCTCAACGCCTTCTTGGCCTCTTCGGCGCGGTCGGCGAACTCCTGCATGGCCAGCTCGTCCGCGCTCGGATCCAGGTTCGGGTGCGCGTCCCGGAACGCGGCCAGCAGGTGGTCGGCGATCCGCTCGTCCCAGTCCGCGCCGCCGAGCCGGCCGTCGCCGTCGGTGCACACCACCTTGATGTCGTCGCCGGAAACGCGGATGACGGTGGTGTCGAAGGTGCCGCCGCCGAGGTCGTAGACCAGCACGTGCCGGGTCTGCGGCGCGTTGTCCAGCGCGTGGTGGTGCAGCGCGGCGGCGACCGGCTCGTCCAGCACGTCGAGCACGTTCAGCCCGGCGATCTCACCGGCCTTGCGGGTCGCGTCGCGCTCGGCGATGCCGAAGTAGGCGGGCACCGTGATGACCACGTCGCGCACGGTGTGCCCGGTGTTCTCCTCGGCCGCGCGGGCGAGTTCGCGCAGGATCAGCGCGGAGATCTTCTCCGGCGGGTAGCGGTTCCCGTGGTAGGTGAACTCGGTGTTCTTGCGCCCCATGTCGCGCTTGACCAGCTGCGCCACCAGATGCGGCGCGAGCAGCGCGGAGTTCTTCGCCGCCGTGCCCACCAGCGCCGTGCCGGGCCGCTCGAAGTACACGACCGAAGGCGTGGTGTCCTCGCCGACCGCGCTCTTGGCGATCACCGGGCGAGCGGCCTCGTCGATGTGCGCGATGCACGAGTGCGTGGTGCCGAGGTCGATGCCGAACGTCGCCGACGCCATGGGACTCCTCTCGAATGGAGAATGTTCGCGGGCTTGAGTGGCGGTGCGGGTGGCGGCCCCCTGCGGGAGTCACCGCGGCCTTCTCGCTGTGGGATCCCCGACATCATGAATGCCAATTCACCACGTCGGGGCTGTCCTCGCTGGGAGAACTCCAGAGGAGTGGGCACCGTGAACCCGCGGCGGTGCAAGCTGAGTCCCACACCGCAAGCGGCTTCCGCCGCTTATAAAAGCAGACGCTACCGGCCTTGGTAGGTGAATCCTGCCCAGTGCGCGAGCTCGGCGGGGTCGATGTCGGCGAAGAAGAGCGAGAGTTCTTCGGGCAAACCGGGCAGCGGGCGGCGGCGCGGGTCGAGCATCCACAGCTGCGCGGCCCGCAGCGCGCTCGCCGGATCGGCGTAGCCGGCGTTGAGGTAGTGGTGGAACACGATCATGAACATGGCCGTGGGCAGGTCCTCGACCTCCCAGCGCGTGCCCACGACGCCGGCGGCACCGGCGGCGAGGAACGCGGTGGACAGCGTCAGCACCTCGTCGTGCTGCCGGTCGGTGAGGTCGCTGGCGCAGGCCGCGAGCACGACGAGCGCCCCGGCGGCATCCCGCGGCCGGTCCCGCGCCTGGCGCAGGATGTCCTGCACCGGCAGCACTTCTCCGGAACCGAGCAGCAGCGCGGACTCGATCGGCAGCTCGGCCGGGGTGGCGTGGCAGGCCAGGTGCAGCAGCGATGCGGTGGGCAGCAGCGCGAGCACCTCGGCGGGCTTCGGCGGCTCGCGGCGTTGCCTGCGGCGCCGCGGGTCGGGCGGCTTGCCCAGGTAGGTGCCGTGCCCGTAGTGCGCCTCGTGGATGTGGCCGAGCTCGTGCCGGCTGAAGTGCAGGTCCGGTGTTCGCACCAGCGCCGGTTCGCTTGCCCAGGAACGGGTTTCGCGCCGACCGGCCTCGACGAACTGCCGCGCCGACGCGGCGTAGCAGATGACGGCGTCCTGGCAGACGTGCCGGACCTTGCCGCCGGGCACCCGCCGCCGCGCCGCGTGCCACGGCACGGTGCCGAGCTTTCCGGTCGGTATCAGCACGATTCGCAGCGGTCGCTCGCGAGGACCGGCGGCGACCAGGTCCAGCACCGGGTTCAGCACCGCGGTCCACGCCCAGTCGCAGACGCTCGCCAACGCCGCGCGCCACTGCTCCTCGACGTCGTCGCCCCGGGCGCGCTCCCGCTGCAGCCGGTCGAACCGGGCGACCGGGCCGTCCTCGGTGAGCTGCGGCGACTCCACCCGCTCGACCCGCCCGTCGGCGGTGACCAGCACAGCGGCCCCGGGCAGCAGGTAGACGAGGGCCTGGGTGCGCGCGGCGCGCAACCCGGCGGCGATCTCCGCGACCGGCGGCGGAGCGAGCAGGTGCGCTTCGGCGGCGGTGCCGTCGAAGGCCCGCAGCACCCGGTACCGCAGGTCGCTGGGCAGCGCGGCATCGGCGACGCCGGCCGGGCCGGCACCACCGACATCCCACGGTTGTTGTTGCCCCACCTCGGATTCCCACCGCTCGGCCAGGTCCGAGTGGCCGTTCTCCCGCAGCAGGACCGGCATGTTCGCGTCGACCGTCGCGGCGTGCAGCACCATGCCGCGCCCCAGCTCCAGCGCCTGCACCGCGGCCTCCGGCTGGCCCGACGCCAGGCACCACCGGCTCACCTGCACCGCCTCGCCGGACGCGGTGTTCGCGGTGTCCAACGCGCGGCGGGCGCTGGATTGCAGCAGCACGTTGCGCGCCCGCTCGCGCAGCGCCTCAAGTCCGTTCTGCACCGCGCGCTGCGGATCGCGACGCACCGCGTCGCCGCGGGTCGCGTAGGAATCCGCCAGCGAGTTCAGCAGGTTCGCGGTCTCGAACGCGCCCGGCTCCGGCTCGAACTCGCGGAGCACCTGCTCGAACCGGTCGATGGCGTTGTTGAGATCGCGCGGATCGCGGGTGAACTCGTAGCGGATCCGCAACGCGGTCCCCAGCATGTCCAGCGCGTGCCGACGCTCGCGCGGGAACAGGTCTTTCTTCCCGCAGACCTCGACCATCAAGCCGACGCCGCGGTTGAGCAGCGCGAGATCCCGGGTGGCCATGCCCTGCACGACCATCGTGTTCGCGGCGCCGAGGGTCTCGTTCGGCTGGTCGACGTGGTGCTCCGGAACCCGGGCCACGGCGTCGAGGACGGCGTTCATCGCGTCGCGCGCCTCGCCGGAGTTGGCACCGTCGAAGCTCAACTCGTCGCCGTCGAGGAGGCTTTTAAGCATTCGCGCCGTTCCCAGCGCGCTCGCGATCCTGGGCTGGAGGAAGTCTCCCGGCGACATCTCCGATGCCAGCGCTTCGAACTCCGCGGCCACCCCGTCCAGTGTGGCGGCGTCGAGCCGGTTCGGCGAAAGCCGGCTCACGGCGGCGGCGAAGCGCGTGATCTGGTCGTTCACGCCGCCGGTCGCCGCGTAGTAGCGGGCGGCGTCGAGGTCCTCCTGGCCGCCGAAGGCCATGAACCGCTGGGTGAGCAGCCAGCTCAGCCACGGCATCATCAGCGGCCGCAACTTGTGGTCGGCGGGCAGCAGCTCGTCGGCGCGCCGCATGTTCGCCACGGCTGCCCCGAGCCTGTCCTCGGCGCGGTCGTTGATCACCTGGAAGCTCTCGGCGGCGCCCAGCAGGAAGTGGTTGATCCCGGCGTTGACCGGGTCGGCGCCGCCGCGGCGGATCGCCTGCTCGCTCAGCTCCCGGACCCGGGAAAGGGACGCCGGTGACTGCGCGCGGTCGGTCCCGACGGACCTGAACAGCGTCGACGTCAGCTTGGTGAGCACCGTCGCCCGATCCGGGTCGTCGTCCGAGAACTGCTCCAGCGCCTGCTCCAGCCGCCGGATCACGGCGGCGTTCTCGGCCGGGTCGAGGTCCGGAGCGGCCTTGCCGGTTGGATTGGAGGCCAAGCCCAGCCCGGTGAGCAGCAGCGAACGCATGGGGTGGTCGGCGGGCAAGGCCGCGGCTGCGGCGGCGATCTGGGCGGTCGCGGCGTCCGCGTCCTCGGCGCTGCCGCTGACCTCGGCGAGCTTCGTGGCCAAACCCGCTTGCAGCGCGGCGATTTCCCGCTTGCCGGGTTCCTCGTCGGGCCACGACCGCTTCGCGTCGTCGAGTTCGCCGATCGCGGTCGTCCAGTCCTCGGTGGTCGAGCCGTCGAGGTTCCCCACCGCGTTGACGATGACCCTCAAGGTGGTCACGGAGCCGTCGCCGGCTCCGTCGGGGGAGATCGCGTCCAGGTGGCGGCGCACCTCGGCGAGGTCCTCGGCCGGGGCCGTCAGCGTGATCCGGTCGGCGACATCGGCGGCGATGGGGCCCTGCCGCAGCTCGGCGGGCATTTCCGCGGTCAGCAGCAGGAAGGCGAGGCCGATGTGGCAGGCGTCCGAGGTGCGCACGTCCGCCGGCACGTCGAGCGTCGCGGTGAGGTCCTCGGTGGCGATCCGGTGATCGGTTTCGCCGCCGCCCATCGACAGGTACCGGGTGAGGTGCATCGCGCCGCGCCGGAAGCGGATCTGGTTCCGCAGCAACGAGTCCGGCAGCTGCCCGAACGCCGCGTCGAGATCGGCCAGTGCGTCGTCTACGTGCTCGAAGGCATCCAGGACGAGAGCCGCCTGCGCGGTGATCAGGCCGATCCGGGCCACGATCTCGGCCGAATCGTCGGGCAGCAGCGGCCGCAGCTGCCGCAGGTAGCCGACGGCGGCGCGGAACTCCTCCTGGGCGCCGCGCTCGGCGCGCACCGCGTGCGCCAGGCCCAGTTGGTAGAGCGGCGCGGCGCGGGCGGGGGAGTCGTCGGCGAGGGCGTCGAGCAGGTTCCCGGCGACCTCGACGACATCGTCGATGTCGGCGCTCTCGGCACGGTGCAGCAGCAAGTCCGCCAGCTCCACCAGGATCTGGTAGGCGGTTTCGTCGTCGAGTTCCTCGGTGAGCTGCGCGTACCGCTGCGCGATGGCCTCGTCGAGCTCCGCCGGATCGACGTCCACCGCACCTCCCGAACCGATCGAGAACCCCACCCTAAGGCCCCGCCGATGCCCCCACCCCGAGATCGGTCCGCAATTTCCATTGAAATCGAAGGTTCGATTTCAATGGAAATTGCGGAATGGGGACCAGCCAGGTGCCCACCCGGCACCCGCCAGGCGGTCGAACGGTGACGGGCGAACAGGTGAATTCCGTTCTGTCGCAGCGTTTGTCCGCGTAGCCTCCCGATGTTCGCCGCTCTCGACCAGAAGGAGACACCGGTGAGCAGACGAAACCTGTTGGCCGCAGCACTATCGGCGGCCGTGGTGACGACGACGCTGGCCGCCTCGCCCGCCGTGGCGGCCCCGGCGGATGCGCCCAACCTCAACGATTTCGTGCTCAACAACACCAGCGGTGACCTGCAGTCGAGGGTCGACAAGCTGGACGCCCAACTGCCGAAGCTCGGCGTGCAGAACATCCTGGACCAGGCCAACCGCCAGGGCAGCACCGGAAGCGCCTGCACCTCCCCGGCGCTGGACACGATGAAGGAACCGACGCTGCGCAAGTTCTGCTTCAACGCGGGCGACACCGACACGGCGGTGTGGATGCCGCAGGGCGTCACGACCGTCGCGGACGCGCAGGAAGACCAGCAGTGGGGGACGAAGCAGGCCCTGCTGGTCAGCTGGTACAACAAGGACACCAGCCCGGTGAAGGGCGTGCGGGTCTCCTTCCTCGACCCGGCGACCAGCAAGTACCAGCACGTGCTGCTTGTCTACCCGTACATCAACAGCAACGGGAACCCGTCCTACGAGGCGGTCACCACGCCGCAGGCGGGCAACGGCGGCAGCGTCCACGCGGGCGGGATCGTCTGGTACGGCAACTACCTCTACCTCGTCGACACGGCCCGCGGCATCCGGGTGTTCGACATGCGCTCGATCTTCGACCTGAAGTCGGCGACGAACGGCGACACGGCCGACCAGAACCAGGTGGGCCGCCAGAACAACGTGTACTACGGCTTCGGCTACCGCTACGTGATGCCGCAGGTGGCGGGCTGGTCGAACCCGGAGGGCGTGGTCGACCACCCGGCGGACTACAAGTGCCTGGCGGGCGGCAGGCAGCGCTACTCGTACGTGTCGCTGGACCGCAGCACCAACCCGGACACGCTGCTGACCGGCGAGTACTGCGGTGATCAGGGCGACCCGAACCTGAACGGCCGGGTGGCGCGCTGGAACCTCGACGGTGCGACGGGCCTGCCGAGCCCGGACGGCGACGGCATCTGGCGGGCCAAGTCGGCACTCCGCCTGCCGAAACCGCGCGTGCAAGGCGCAACGGCCACGGACGGCCGCTGGTACCTCAGCAGCACCGGTGGCGGTCAGACCGGCCCGGGGCACTTCCAAGCGGCGAAGCCGGACAAGCAGACCGGAGCCGGCGTGCTCACAGTGGACGGTCCGGACCGCGAGGTGGCGATCGGCGTGGAGGATCTGTCGTACTGGCCGGGCAAGAACGAGGTCTGGACGGTGACGGAGTACCCGGGCAAGCGGGTCCTCTACAGCGTCCCCCGCTGAACGGTGAGATCCGGCCCGGGAACTTCCCGGGCCGGGCTTTCCCGAAAAGCCCCGCATGCTCAGCCGCGCAAGAAGTACATGACAGTCATGATCACGGCGATGGCCAGGATGCTGCCCCGCAGTAGCGAGGCGGGGAGACGGCGGGCGAGGTGGGCGCCGGCCCAGCCGCCGGCCACCGCACCGACCAGCATGGCCGCGAGGACGAGCGGAGCGCTCAGCACGTCCGAAGCGAAGAGGAACAGCACGGCCGCGCTGAGAAAGACGGCCGCGAGCTGCACGACCCGCATCGGGTTGCTGGCCGCGGCGTCGATTCCGAGCCCGACGCTCCACAGTGCGAGCATCGTGATGCCTACGGCACCGCCGAAGTATCCGCCGTACACGGCGAGGACGAACTGACCGATCAGGACGGCCCGGGGACTCATGCCGACCGAGCGGCCCAGCACGGCGCTCAACGCCTGGGGGAGGCGCCGCCCGAAAGCGAGGATCAGCGTGGCGGAGGCGAGCAGCCAGGGCGCCGCGGCGTCGAACGACGATGCCGGCAGTGCCAGCAGCAGGCCGGCACCGACACCGCCGCCGGCCATGCTGATCGCCGTCAGCGCCTTCGTGGACGTTCTCCCGACCGGGGTGAGCTCGCGTCGGTAGACCCACGCGCTGGCCACGGCCCCAGGCACTAGGGCGACCCGCGACAACGCGTTCGCGGTCACCGGTGGCAGGCCGAACGCGACGAGAGCGGGCAGCGCGACGAACGTACCCCCACCACCGATGGCGTTCAGCGCTCCTGCGGCGATACCGGTCAGGAGAACGAGCAAAGTCTCGATCACAGCCCGAGCATCGTCCCGTGACCCGTGGGTCCACAATGCGTAATCGACGTACCCTGCCTAAGGCTGGGACTTAGGCTGAGGCGGTGCGCTATGACCTGGACGACCTGCGGCTCTTCCTCCACATCGTGACCGAGGGGTCGATCACGGCGGGTGCCGGCCGGATGCACCTGAGCCTGCCTTCGGCCAGCGCCAGAGTGCGCTCGCTGGAAGGCCAGGCCGGCGTGGCACTGCTGATCCGCGGCCGGCGGGGCGTGCGGCCAACCCCAGCCGGGACGACACTGGCCCGCCACGCACGGGACGTGCTCGCCCAGACCGCGCGACTCGAAAGTGCCGTCGCGAGCTATACCCGGTCTCCCGCCGCTCCCCTGACCCTGCTGGGCGGCGGCTCCGCGATGCACCGGCTCGTGCCGAGGGCACTGGTCTCGTTCCTCCGCGCACACCCGGACGTCGACGTCACGGTGTCCGAGAGCCGCACCCCGCAGACCGTGCGGATGCTCGCCGACGGCGAGGCGGACCTGGGGGTGGTCCTCGACGAGGAGGCCCGTGACTGCGGCCTGCACATGGAGCCCCTCGGCGACGACTCCCTCGTCGTGATCGGCCAGACCGGCGGAATTCTCGCCGAGCGGAGCGCGCTGACCTACAGCGAGGTCGCCGAACACCCTCTCATCGGACTCAACGCCGACTCCTCGCTGCGCCGTTGGATCGAGAAGCACCTCGCACCACACGCCCCGGTGGTGCGCTACCGCACCACCGTCGCCAATCTCAACGTCCTGGTCGCCCTCGCCGCCGCCGGAGTCGGGCTCGCCGTCGTACCGCGTCCCGCCATCGACCCCCACCAGCCACTCGAGGTGTGCGAACTGCAGGACCCCTGGGCTCGCCGCCACCACTTGCTGGCCTGGGGCGTCAAGGACCATGCCGCCTCGACGGCCGTCTCCTCACTCGCCGAACACCTGCGTCACGCCGCCCTCTTCGATCCTGCCTCCCGCAGCACAAGCGCAGACCCCGTCGGCCCATGACGGCTGGCCGACCGCGGCGCCGCCTGGAGGGGCCGTCTACCTGCCCTTGCCGAGCGGGGGCTGCAACTGGACCGGCTCCTTATCGCCGGGTCGCACCGCGAACAGGATTTCTCCCGAAACGCCTTGGGAATCGTCCGAACGGGTCTACTCTGTCGTGATCAACACCACCCGGACCGAGCGGATTCGACCATGGCAGCTGTTGACAGGACGCAGATCGACACGTCCAAGCCGAGCATCGCGCGGGTGTACGACGCTTTCATCGGCGGCAAGGACAACTTCGAGGTGGACCGCGAGGTCCTGCAGCAGATCCTGCAGATCGCCCCGGACGCGGTGCAGGTCGGGAAGCAGTGCCGGGGCTGGCTGATCCGGGTGGTCCGCTACCTCGCGGGGCCGGCCGGCGTCGACCAGTTCCTCGACCTGGGCTCGGGCCTGCCGAGCGCGGAGAACACCCACCAGGCGGCGCAGCGCATCAACCCCGAGGCGCGGGTGGTCTACTTCGACATCGACCCGTCGGTCGTCGCGCACGGCCGAGCGCTGCTGGTCGACAACGAGTACACGCACTTCGAGTTCGGGGACATGCGAAACCCCGCGGAGATCCTCCAGAACCCGGTGGTGACGAAGTACCTGGACCTGAGCCGCCCGGTGGCGCTGATCCAGGGCAACACCCTGCACCACGTGGCGGCGGACCGGGATCCGGCCGGCATCATGTCGACCTACATCGACGCCCTGGCTCCGGGCTCGTTCCTCGCGATCTCGCACCTCTACCACCCGGATGACGGCACATCCCGGGGCAGGCTGGCGGATGAAGCCCAAGCCGCGTTCAAAGCGATGATGGGCACCTGCTTCTACCGGAAGCGCCACGAGATCCAGGCGCTGTTCAACGGCCTGGAAATGATCGAACCGGGCCTGACGTACCTGTTCGACTGGTGGCCCGACGGCCCCCGCTTGAAGGAACCCTCCGACGCGGAGCACAACCTCCTCGGCGGAGTAGCCCGCAAACCCTGAGAAAACAGGCTCTTCAGAGGCTGCTTCCAAACTCATCCTGCGTGGCGGTGCGGGTAGCGGAACCTCAGGCGTCTTCTCGCTGTGGGATCCCCGACTCATGAATGCCGATTCACCACGTCGGGGCTGTCCTCGCGAGAAAACACCTGAGAACCCGCGGCGGTGCCGGTTGCGTAGGTGGGCTAAGCGGCTTCGCCGCTTCAAAGACAAGACCCCGCGCTACCACACCTCACACCACGACAGCCAGAACAGGCTCTACAGCAGCCCAAAGTACTCACGACCGGTGGGGCAGCCTGGCAGGTTGTGGCCGGTGGGAAGCCGCCTCCGGGCACATCTGCCGGAATCGCTACAGGATCCAGGTGACGACGCCGAGCGCGATCGCGACGGCGAGCAGGACCAGGCCGATGACCAGGACCGTTCGGCGCGGCGCCGCCTGCCCCGGGACGTCCGGCTGCTGCATCGGCGGGTAGCCGAAGCCCTGATCCATGCCCGTGAACTGCCCGGGTGGCAGGTACTCCGACGACGGCACCCAGGCGGAGCGGTCCGGGACCTCCAGCCGGGCCGGGCCGGGCTGCGGCGGGACGGTGGGGTCTGACGGAAACGGGGCGTTCGCGATCGGCGGGGGAGCGGTCGGCCGCGTCGCGCGGCGTTGCAGCCGGAGCCCGTACCCGGTCAGGCCCAGCCCGAGGAGCCCGATCAGGGCCGAGAGCACCGAGCCCAGCTTGTCCGCGATCTCCAGCACCCGAACAGATTGCCAGACCGGTGCGCGGAAAAGCGCTAGGCGAGCCGGATCCCGGGCCACTCGCCGGCGGCGGCCATCTGCCGCGTCACCACCGTGATGCCCTCCTGCACCGCCGCCACCGCGTCCCGGGACGGGTAGTACTCGACTGCGTTGCAGACCGCGACGCTGCGCGAGATGACCGGGTTGCGGATTCGCCGAACGCCGAGCTCCCGGTGGTTCTCCTGGTCCGCGACGCTCGACAGCGGCAGGATCGTGCACGCCTCGCCGCCGGCCGCGATGCGGATCATCGAGCCCAGCGAGTCCACGTCCGCGACGATCGACGGCACCAGGCCCTGCGCGGCGAACGCCCGGTCGATCAGCGCCCGCAGGTTGCTGCGGCCGCCGGGCACCACCAGCGGCGTGTCGTGCAGGTCGACCAGCCGGATCTCGTCCTCGTCGGCCGCGGGCGGTTTCGGCTGCCCGATGAGGAAGAGGTCTTCCGAGTACAGCGGGGTTTCGGCCGGTCGGACGGTGTCGTCGTCGCGGTAGAGCACCGCCAGGTCGAGGCGGCCGAGGGTGAGCAGTTCCTGGATGTAGCCGCTCATCGACTCGAACAGCTGGAGGTGGATGCCGGGGTGGTGCGCCTTCGTCCAGGAGAACAGCGCCGGCGCCAGGCGCACCGAGACGGTCGTCGGCAGCCCGACGGCGACCGGGCCGTGGATCTGGTCGCCGCTGAGCACGTCGCCCGCGATGCGGTCGAACTGCCGCACCAGCCGCTGCGCGTCGCGGTAGAGGGCGCGACCGGCGGCGGTGGGCGTCACGCCGCGCGGCCCGCGCTCCAGCAACCGGACGCCGAGCTCGGCCTCCAGGTGGGCGATCCGCTGGCTCAGCGCCGGTTGGGAGACGTAGAGCCGGGAGGCGGCGCGGGTCAGGCTGCCGGAGTCGACGACGGTGATGAAGTCGCGCAGGTGAGCGATGTCCACGTCGCCCCCGTTCCAGCTGCCTGTTCCACTCGTCCGGGATTCAACCACGCATCGCCCGCCCAGTCTCAGGACGCCGTTTTCGCGCGAAACCGTCACCGCTCCCTCACGAGGAGCGCCGGTTTCGCGCGAAAACGCCGTTCGGTACGCCTGGCGGAGGGCGATTTCGCGCGAAATCGCCGAACCGATCTCCGCTCGGCTACTCCGCCGCGCGCAGCAACCGCCGGGCGCGCTCGACCACGGGCCGGTCGATCATCGCGCCGTCCAGCGACACGGCTGCGCCGTTCGCCTGCTCGTCCGCGTCGACGACGCGTCGCGCCCACGCGATCTCCTCGGCGCTCGGGCGCATGGCGTCGCGGACGATCGGCAGCTGCGCGGGGTGGATGCACAGCTTCCCGCCGAAGCCCCATTCCTTGGCGCGGCGCGAATCCCGCTCGACGGCGTCGGTGTCGCTGATCGACGGCGTGACACCGTCGACCGGCGCGGGCAGCCCGTTCGCCGCGGACCAGCGGACCAGGTCCGCCCGCGAGGCGTCCAGCGCCGCGTCGGCCGTCACGCCGAGGTCCAGCGCCAGGTCGATGCTCCCGAACACCAGCCTGGTCAGGCCGGGAGCCGCGCAGATCTCGCCGAGGTTCACGAATCCACGCGCGGTTTCGACGAGCCCGAGCACCGGCCGGCCGGTGGCCCCGGCCGTCACCCGCACGTCCTCCGCGCTCTCGGTCTTCGGCAGGACCACCGCGTCGGGGCCGAGCTCCCGGCAGAGCTGCATGTCGGCGTCGAATTCCGGGCTGCTGCGCGCATTGACGCGCACCGCCACGCCAGCGCCGATCGGCCACGCGGCGCGCAGGTTCTCCCGCGCCGATGCCTTGGCGTCCGCCGGGACCGCGTCCTCCAGGTCGACGATGACGGCATCTGGCCCCGCGCCGAGGGCCTTGGCGAACCGCTCCGGACGTGACCCGGGCACGAACAGCCAGGTGACCGCGTTCTCCATCACACCACCCCATCTCGAACGAGTTCGTCCACATCGGACTCGCCATGGCCGAGCTCGGCCAAGATCTTCCTGGTGTGCTCGCCGACGTCCGGGATCGGATCCATCCGCGGCGCGGGATCGACCGGTCCGGGAGGCGCCAGCGCGGGCACCGGGCCGCGCGGCGTCTGCACCTCGTGCCACCGGCCGCGCGCCGCCAGCTGCGGGTGTTCCCACACGTCGGCGAGGGTGTTGACGCGGGCGCAGGCCACCGGCACGGCGGTCAGCAGCGCGGTCGCCTCGTCGCCGGTCAGGGCCGCGAAGCGGGCGGCGATGATCCGGCCCAGCTCCTCGCGGTTGGCGTTGCGGTTGGCGTTGCCCGCGTAGTCGGGATCCTCGGCGAGCTCCGGTCGGCCGAGGAACCGGTCGCAGAACGCCCGCCATTCCCGCTCGTTCTGGATGCTCATCATGATGACCTTGCCGTCGCCCGCGGTGAACGGGCCGTACGGGTAGATCGTGGCGTGCGCCGCGCCCGCGCGCGGCGGCGGCTCGGCGCCGTCGTAGGTGTAGTAGAGCGGGAAACCCATCCACTCGACCGTGGATTCCAGCATCGACACGTCGATGTGCGCGCCCCTGCCAGTGTTCGCGCGTTCCAGCAGCGCCGCGAGGATCGAGCTGTAGGCGTACATCCCGGCGGAGATGTCGGAGACGGAGATGCCGACCTTGGCCATGTCCGCGCCGGAACCGGTCACCGACAGCAGCCCGGCCTCGCTCTGCACCATCAGGTCGTAGGCCTTCATAGACTCGTACGGGCCGCCGCTGCCGTAGCCGGAGATGTCGCACACGACCAGCCCGGGGTTGCCGGCCTGCAGCTCCTCGGCGCCGAGGCCCATGCGGGCCGCCGCGCCCGGGGCGAGGTTCTGGATGAACACGTCCGCGGTGCCGAGCAGCTGCCGGAGCACCGCCATGCCGCGCGGGTCCTTGATGTCGAGCGTCAGCGACTCCTTGCTGCGGTTGACCCACACGAAGTGCGAGCTCAACCCGTTGACGCGGGAGTCGTACTGGCGCGCGAAGTCGCCGGCCCCCGGCCGCTCGACCTTGATCACCCGCGCGCCGAGGTCCGCGAGCTGCCTGCTGGCATAAGGCGCGGCGATGGCCTGTTCGAGGGCCACCACGGTCACGCCGCGGAGGGGTTGCACTGGCTTTCCACCTCTCAGGACAGGTTGGCGTGCGCGATGAGCGCGATGGTCACCGTGATCGCGCCGCCGATGCGCGTCGCGATCTGCGCGAACGGCATCAGGGCCATCCGGCGGGTGGCGCTGAGGATCGCGACGTCGCCGGTGCCGCCCATGCCGGTGTGGGTGCCGACGACGATCGCGGTGTCCACCGGGTACATGCCGATCCAGCGGCCCACCAGGAAGGCCGTGGCCATCATGGTGATCACGGTGGCGACGATGGTGACCACGGTGCCGACGGTGAACGCCTTGAGCAGCTCGTTCCACGGCGTGGACGACACCCCGATGGCGAACAGCAGCGGGTAGGTCACGGCGGTCGACATGAAGCCGTAGACCAGGCCGGAGTGGTGCTCCAGGCTGCGCGGCAGCCAGCGGGTCAGCTTCAGCGCGATCGCGGCGACCAGCATCACGATCGGCGCCGGCCAGTCGAACAGCGCGTGCGTGGCCTCGCCGAGCAGGTACAGCGCGAGGGCCATGAACCCGGCGGCCGCCAGCTGCCGGATGTCGAACGTGGGCTGCTCGCTCGCGGCGAGGTCGAGCCCGTCGCCCTCGGCGGGCTGGATCTTGCCGAAGCCGGTGGTCCGCGGGAAGCGCTGCCCGATCATGGACAGCACGCTGGAGAAGACGATCGCGCAGACGTTGGCCAGCAGCACCACCGGAAGCACCTGCGCCAGCAGCGTTTCCGCCGGCCCCGCGCCGGATTGCGAGTAGCCGAGGGTCAGCGGGATGGCGCCCTCGCCGAGGCCGCCGCCCATCACCGGCACGACGATGAAGAAGACGGTGCGGTGCAGGTCGCCGGTGATCGCCCAGCCGACCAGCGAACCGACCACCAGCGCGGCCACCGAGCCCGCGGCCAGCGGCACGAAGATCTTGAGGAAGCCCCTGATCAGCACGGTGCGGTTCATGCTCAGGATGGAGCCGACGATGATCCCGGCGATGAACACGTACAGGAAGTTCGTGGACTTGTAGAACGTCGAGATGCTCTTGGCCAGGTCGGCGGGGATCCACTCGGCGGCGACGAGGAAGGCGGGCAGGAAGGTCACCAGGATGACGGGCCCGCCGATCGAGCGGAAGCCGGGAATGCGCCTGCCGACCTCGTAGCAGGTGTAGCTGCAGACGCCGAGCAGCGCGGCCATCGTCGGGATGTCGGCCTTCAGGTCGTCCTGCCAGGCGAGCACCGCGAGCACGACGACCAGCAGCGCGTAGAACGGCAGCGGGATGACGCCGATCCGGACCGACCAGATGGACCGGTGCCGCTCGGCGGGAACCACGTGCTCCGCCGATGCCGTGTCCGGGGGTGATGCCATCGCGCTACCTCCTCGTAGGGATAGCAGGCATCAAACCTCCGGCCGCCGGGCCCGAGTAGGGGCCGAATCCCGAGGTGGGCATAAGCCGCGCTTATGGCTGGGCGCTGGCCGCGCCGAGCAACTCGCGCATGCCGGTAGAACGCCGCACCCGAATCGCGGGGTAGAACTCCGGCCAGGCCGAAGCGGAACCGGGCGGCCACGGGCGTCCACAGTGCACAAATCCGGGCGCTGCGCTCGCCGTTCAGCGGGTCTGCGGCGGGTCCGGGGCGAGGGTTCCGTCCGGGGCGATGTGGTCGAAGATCTGGTCCACCAGCGCCACCACGTGCGGGTCGTCGACGGTGTAGAGGTGGCGGCGGCCGTCGCGGCGGGCCGTGATGACGCCCGCCAGCCGGAGCTTGCTCAGGTGCTGGCTGACCGTCGCGATGCTGATGCCGACCCGCTTCGCCAGCGTGCCGACGTCGTACGAGCCGTGTGTGATCAACCACACGAGGTGGAGCCGCGGCGGGCTGGCGAGCAGGGCGAACGTCGCCGCTGCGGCGGCCAGCTGGGCCTCGGTCGGTTCGGCCTCCTGCCTGGGCAGGCCGGGTTCTGCGGTGGGCAGCGCGGGATTTTTCGGCATGGCGAGTTCGATTCTTCCGCATCGCACAACCCCGGGGTGGCCGCCGCGCAAACACTTCGTTGGTTGCGAAAACTACGAAATGACTGCGAGGGTTGTCCTCGTTCCGAAGGGGAGTAGTCCGCAAGACCACCGTCGACACGCTGAGATCCGTCTCCGGCGGTGGCGCCCGCGATGCGGGTGGACGAGACCTTCGGCCAGCTGATCTGCGCCTGGCCGAGACCCCTGGACGTCCCGGCCGAGGCAGGCCGTGGTCCGGGAAGGTGCTCGATGTCCACCAAGTTGCTGCGTCCGCTCGCGCTCTGCGGAGCCCTGGCGGTGCCCGCGTTGACCATCCGGTTCGCCGGGCTGCCGGTGAGCCCGGTGCTCGGCCTGCTGCTGTTCGGCATGGCCGTCGTCGCCTCGTCGTTCGTCCTGGCCTGGGCCGCGGAGGCGGCGCAGGTCGACATCTCCGGCGGCCTGGCGATCGCCATCCTCGCCGTGATCGCCGTGCTGCCCGAGTACGCGGTCGACCTCTTCTTCGCCTACACCGCGGGCAGCGATCCCGCCTACGTCGCCTACGCCGCGGCGAACATGACCGGCTCCAACCGGCTGCTGCTCGGCCTGGGCTGGTCGCTGGTGGTGATCGTCGCGCTGGCGCTGGCCAAGCGGCGCACCGGCAAGACCGTGCGGGAGCTGACCCTGGAGTCCGGCAACCGGGTGGAGCTCGGGTTCCTCGCGATCGCCTCGGTGGTCGCCTTCGTGGTGCCCGCGACCGGGCAGATCTCCCTGCTGCTCGGGTTCGCGCTGCTCGGTTTCTTCGTGTTCTACCTGTGGAAGGTCTCGCGCGCGGAGACGGCGGAACCCGACCTGGTCGGCACCGCGGCCACCATCGGCGGGCTGCCCAAGCACGTCCGACGGCCGCTGGTGATCGCGCTGTTCGTGTTCTCCGCCGCGGTGATCGTCGCCTGCGCCGAGCCGTTCGCCCACTCGCTGATCGAAACCGGCACCCAACTGGGCATCGACGAGTTCCTGCTGGTGCAGTGGCTCGCGCCGCTGGCCTCGGAGGCGCCCGAGTTCATCGTGGCGATCCTGTTCGCGGTCCGCGGCAAGGGCGCCGACGCCATCGGAACGCTGATCTCCAGCAAGGTCAACCAGTGGACCCTGCTGGTGGGCAGCCTGCCGGTGGCCTACCTGTTCGGCGGCGGCGGGACGGCGCTGCACCTCGACGCCCGCCAGGTGGAGGAGTTCCTGCTCACCGCGACGCAAACGGTGCTCGGTGTGGCCGCGTTGCTGGCGTTGCGCTTCCCGCGCTGGGCGGCGTGGACGCTGCTCGCGCTGTTCGCAGTGCAGTTCGCGCTGCCCGGCCAGACCGCTCGCTACGTCCTGTGCGGCATCTACGCCGCGATCGCGATCGCTGCGCTCATCCGCAACCGCAGGCACATCCTGCCGACCCTCGCCGCACCCTTCCGGCGCGAGGTCGCCGAACCCGAGGTGAAGGAGCCGGCGGCCGTGGGCTGAGCCGTTCATCAGCGGGCGCACCCCCAGTCTCGCGCCCGCTGGTGAACCCTCAGGTGCTGCGCAGGGCGACGCAGCACTCCCCGGGCCGCGGTTCGAGCACCGCCTCCACGGACCGGGCCTCCAGACCGGCGAGGAATCCCCGCAGGAAGGCGTGGTTGAGCCCGCACACCAGCTGCGGCGACCTGGCGGTCAACGGGTGGAACGGGCAGTTGCGCAGCCGGACGCAGGTCGGCGTCTCCCGGTCCGGTTCGAAGCCGTAGCGGGCCAGCACGTCCTCGGTCCTGGTCAGCGCGCGTTCGGCGCCGAGCCGGCCGGGGCGGCTGCGGATGCGCTCCTCGGTGCCCAGGCGGTGCCCGCGTTCGTGCGCGGTGCGCATCGCCGCCTCGATCGCGGTCTCCTGGTCGCCCTCGCTGAGCACCGCGTCGAGCAGGATGTCGGCCAGCAGGTCGGGGCGCCGCGGCGGGATGCTCACCCCGATGTGGGCATCGGTGGGCTCGTAGACCTTCGGCGTGCGCCCGACCTTGCGGATGCCGCCCACCGGCTCGAACCGCGCGCACAGCAGCCCCGCGTCGACGAGCTTGTCCAGGTGGAAGGCGGCGAGCTTGCGGGAGATGCCGACCGCGGCGGCCGCTTCGTCCCGGCCGATCGGACGCCGGGCGCGGCGGATGAACTCGTACATCCCGCGTCGCAGGTCGTCCGCCAACACGGCGATCGCCGCCATCGAGCCCGCCACCGGCTCGTCGCTGGACACCATGTCCTAACGGTAACGCTTCCCGCGCCCAATGCGGTGTCCGAAATCGCACCGGAACATCGGCATGCTGCTGCATTGACCCGGCTTCCGGAATAAGACTAACGTTCGTTGGTGAAACCAGGTCCGGCCTGGCACAACCGACCGGAGGAACGCCCGATGTCCGCCCTCTCCCCGCACGTCGTCCACGAGTCCGATGGCGAGATCGACCTCGCCGCCGCCGAGAAGGCCGCCGGCGACCTGCTGCGGGCGCTGGGGATCTCCACGGACTCCGAGAGCCTGGTCGGCACGCCCGGCCGCATGGCCCGCGCGTACGCCGAGCTGTTCTCGCCGCGGCCGTTCGACCTGACGACCTTCCCGAACGAGGAGCAGTACGACGAGCTCGTGCTCGCGCGGTCGATCCCGGTGCGCTCGGTCTGCGAGCACCACCTGCTGCCGTTCGTCGGCGTCGCACACGTCGGCTACCTGCCGGGCGACCGGATCCTCGGGCTGTCCAAGCTGGCCCGGATCGTCGAGCACTTCGCCTGCCGCCCGCAGGTCCAGGAGCGGCTGACCAAGCAGGTCGCCGACTGGCTGTGCGCGCAGCTCGACCCCAAGGGCGTCGGCGTCGTGATCGAAGCCGAGCACACCTGCATGACCCTGCGCGGCGTGCAGGCCACCGGCTCCAACACCGTGACCTCGACGCTGCTGGGCACCCTCCGGCAGGACGCGCGCTCCCGGCAGGAGTTCTTCGCCCTCACCGGCGTCAACGCCTGACGGGCTCAGTCCGAGCGCGCCGCGTGCTCGGGTGTGCGCGGGATTCGGCGGAACAGCGCGTCGAGTGCGAACGGTCCGGCACCGAGCACGGCGATCAGCAGGAAGAACCAGGCGTAGAGCGCGGCCGGAACGCCGGCGTTCTGGATGGGGAGCAGGCCCCGGGGCTGGTGCACGGAGAAGTACGCGTACGCCATCGCGCCCGAGCAGACCAGCGCGGCCGGCCTGGTGAAGAGCCCGAGCAGGACCAGACCGCCGCCGACGAACTGGATGACCCCCGCCCACCAGGACGGCCAAGCGAACAGCGGCGCGGCGTACGGCGCGCCCAGCACGCCGAACAGGCCGGCCGCACCGTGCAGCATGAACATGAAGGACACGACGATCCGCGTCACGGACAACGCGATCCCGCCCAGTCGATCCGAATGGTCGTGCGTCACACGACTGCCCTCCTCCGCGGTGTTGCCCTGATGACGTAGGCGTTTCCGCGCGAGGAACTTCCCAATCCGGACGGGCCCGTTCCAGAGGTGATGTGCCGCGGACTTCAGCGGATCTGCCAGGGACAACGCCGAAATCGGCTGGGGTGCTTTTCCCGGTCCTCGCCTCCGGCGAAGCCGTGTCCCCTCGGCCCGACATCGCCTTCGCCCCGATCCGCGGCGCCGCGTTGGCGCACTGGGCGCACCGCGAGCCGGCCCGACCTGATCAGGGACTTCGCACAGATCGTCGAAGAGCACGGCCCGTTCGCCCGCTAGGCGGCGATGTCCCTCCTCTCGCCGGATCTTTCGCCGCCGGGACCAACGATCGCGCCCGGATCCGGAACGATCAATGCGCGATCGGGAAATCGACCGTGAACTCGAACTCAACGATGCAGCCAGGTCCGGCTTCTTCGGCGCGGCTCCGGCACGCGCCGATCGTTGATCGCGGCTAAACGGACGTTTCGATTTGTCGTCTTGTTCGGACGCGCCGCGATTCCGCAGGCTTTACGCAGCATCGGCAATCGCACGACAGGAGGGCGGCAGCCGTGGTCCGCGCCAGCGGATTCCACCCGGTGACCGCCCTCCATCGGGACAACCGCTGCGCAGTCGATCGGGACGGCGGGCGGCGGGTGATGGCCCGGGCCGACGCCGGCTCGCGCGCCCCGTGCTGCCGATCGTCATCTCTCGGGAACAAGGACAGGATCAACCAACGATGAAGCTCACCGTGACCACCTTCATCTCCCTCGACGGGGTGCTGCAGAGCCCGGGCGGGCCGGCGGAGGACAACTCGCTCGGGTTCGACCTGGGTGGCTGGCTCGTGCCGCACGTCGACGAGGGGTTCAACGCCATCGCCGGGCCGTGGTTCGAGGACGCCGACGCGTTCCTGCTCGGGCGGCGCACCTACCAGCTGATGGCCGCGCACTGGCCGAACATCACCAACCCGGAGGACCAGGCGGCGACCAAGCTGAACACGCTGCCCAAGTACGTCCCGTCGGCCACGCTGACGAGCGCCGACTGGCACAACACGCACATCCTCGCCGGCGGTGACCTGGTCCGGCAGGTGACGGACCTCAAGGCGCAGGAGGGGCGGGCCCTGCAGGTCCACGGCAGCGGCAGGCTCATCCAGTTCCTGCTGAAGAACCGGCTGGTCGACGAGCTGCGGCTGCTGACCTTCCCGGTGACGCTGGGCAAGGGCCAGCGCCTGTTCGAGCAGGGCGTCGCCCCGACGACGTGGCAGCTCACCGGCGTCCGGTCGACGCCCGCCGGAGTCATCGGCCAGACCTACAGCTACGTCGGCGCGGTCTCGGCCGGGAACATCGTCGTCGGAGCCGGCGGAAAGGAAGAACTCGAACAGGCCCGCTGATCCCCTGGTGGGTCCAGATACAAGAAATCGCCCCTCGCCGGAGTCCCCCGGTGAGGGGCGATTCGCGCCTTCCCCAACAGGGGCTCGAACCTGCTATCGAACGGCTGAAGCGAAGATGGGAATAAGGTGGGGGTTGATCTTGAACCGGATCAACCCCCGTTTCGCACGCCTGCGCCTTTGCGCCCCCAGCAGGACTCGAACCTGCGACCTAAGGATTAGAAGTCCTTTGCTCTATCCAGCTGAGCTATGGGGGCCGATCGGGTTGCGGCTCGCCTGGGCTGCAGCAAGCAGGGTAGCCGTACGGGGGGGCAGGTGTGGGACTGACGCCGCACCGTTGCCGAGCCGGTACCTAACGGCAAGCTGATCGACTGCCGAACGCGACCCGATCAGGCGGGTGGCAGCTTGTGCAGGGCGGCCGTGGTGAGCCAGAACAGCTGGTCAGCGGTATCGGCCGCGGAGGCACCCTGCATCGAGAGCATGGTCACCAGCGTCCGGTCGGACCGGATCGCGGTGGCCGCGGTGCAGGTCTGGTGCGTGTTCACGAGCTCGCAGTACAACCAGGCCGAATGGCCCTCGATGTCGGTCGCCGCGCCGCGTGGCTGGCGGGTGACGACGGCCTGGTACGGCTCGTAGAAGCCGGCCGCTGCGGTGTTCTCCGGGCCGCTGGCCAGCAGGTGGGCGCAGGCGCCCGCGATCGGGTTGTCCGCGTGCGGCGGTCCCACCGGGCCGCCGACCTCCGCGAGATCCACCGGCGTCAGCAGGCCGCAGGAGTCGATCCCCTCGATGTTGCGCGGGGTGGCGATGCGCACTTGGGTCACGACGGTCGACGGTGGTTGCGAAGGCGGCGTCGTGTTGTCGTAGAACCCCGCTGCCGGTACCGGCTCGCCGGAAACCTGCGCGGCGCAGGCGGTCGCCGCGAACAGCAGCAACATCGGCAGCAGGAACGCACAGCGACGGACAATGGTCACGCGGTAACCGTAGCGGCCCGCGGGTGCGGCAGACCACGTTCCCGCGCGCCATCCTGCGGCGTGGCCGCCACGCGTCGGCCGTTACGCTCGGTGTGTGCCATCCGAAACCCCCGTACCAGCACCGGAACGGCGCGGCACGGCCAGCGCGGTGGGCGTGCTGGTCGTCACCGCCGGGGTGCTGGCGGCCCTGATCGCCGCCGCCCTCACCACGCTTTCCGCCGGTGCCTCATACGCCCTGCTCGGCCTGCCCGATCCCGGGCCGATCACGAAGTACGGGTTGCCGGTGGTCCGGGTGCTGGCGGAGTCCGGTGCGGTGGTGTGCATCGGCTCGTTGCTGCTGGCGGCGTTCGGGATCCCGGCGAAGCGCTCGGGCGCGCTGGCCGCCGATGGGTACGCGGCCGTGCGGACCGCCGGCTGGGCGGCGGCCGTCTGGTGCCTGGGCGCGGCGCTGATGGTGCCGTTCATCGCCGCCGACGCCACCGGGCGCCCGGTGTCCGATGTGCTCAGCGCCGAAGTGCTGTTCGGCCTCGTCGATGCCTTGGAGGAAGCCAAGGCCTGGGCGCTGACCGCGCTGTTCGCGTTCGTGGTCGCGCTGGCCTGCCGGGTGGTGCTGTCCTGGGGCTGGACCGTGGTGACCTTCGGCCTGGGGCTCGCCGGGCTGTTCCCGGTGATCGCCACCGGCCACTCGGCCAGCGGTGGCGCGCACGACATCGCGACCAACAGCCTGCTCTTCCACCTGTTCGGGGCGGTCATCTGGGTCGGCGGCCTGGTGGCGCTGCTGGCGCACGCTGCCCGCGACGGCGCCCACCTGCCGCTGGTGGCCAGGCGGTTCTCGCTGGTCGCCCTGGTCTGCTGGGCGGCCATGGCGCTGTCCGGCGTGATCAACTCGCTGGTCCGGGTTTCGCCGGAGCAGCTGTTCACCTCCACCTACGGCGTGCTGCTGGTGCTCAAGACCGTCGGGCTGGTGGCGCTCGGCGTGTTCGGCTTCTTCCAGCGCCGCAGCGTCGTGCAGCGGCTGGACGGCGGGGCCGGCAGGTCGGCGCTGCTGCGGCTGGGCGCGGGCGAGGTGCTGGTCATGTTCGCCACGATCGGCATCGCCGTCGCGCTGGGGCGCACGCCGCCGCCGGACGGGGCCAGGGAGGTGCCCGGCCGGACCGAGCTGCTGATCGGTTATCCGCTCGACGAGCCGCCGACGTTCCTCCGCCTGCTGTTCGACGGCCGGTTCGACCTGGTCTACGGCACGCTCGCGCTGACCCTGGCCGCGCTGTACCTGGTGGGCGTCCACCGGCTGCGCAAGCGCGGCGACGCCTGGCCGGTCGGCCGGACCATCGCCTGGCTGTGCGGCTGCGCGACGATCCTGGTGGCCACCTCGTCGGGGATCGGCAAGTACGCGCCCGCCGTGTTCAGCGTGCACATGGGCCAGCACATGCTGATGTCCATGCTGGCGCCGGTCTTCCTGGTGATGGCCGGCCCGACCTCGCTGGCGCTGCGGGTGTTCAAGCCCGCCGGGAAGTCGCAGCCCCCGGGGCCGCGCGAGTGGCTGCTGGCCTTCGTGCACTCGCCGGTGACGCGGCTGCTGACCAACCCGATCGTCGCGTTGGCCTTGTTCGTCGGGTCCTTCTACGCGCTGTACTTCACCGGTCTGTTCGACGTGGCGCTGACCGAGCACTGGGCGCACCTGGCGATGAACGCGCACTTCCTGCTGGTGGGCTACATCTTCTACTGGCCGGTGATCGGCATCGACCCGGCGCCGCGCCCGCTGCCCTCGCTGGGCAAGGTCGGCCTGGTCTTCGCCTCCATGCCGTTCCACGCGTTCTTCGGGATCGTGCTGATGATGTCGCAGACCGTCATCGGGGCGAGCTTCTACCGCGGCCTGGACCTGCCCTGGATGACCGATCTGCTCGCCGACCAGCGGCTTGGCGGCGGGCTGGCCTGGGCGTCGGGCGAGGTGCCGCTGGTCGTGGTCATGCTGGCGCTGCTGATCCAGTGGTCCCGCGCGGATTCCCGGGCCGCCCGGAGAATCGACCGGAAGGCCGATGCGGACGGCGACGCGGATCTGGCCGCCTACAACGAAATGCTTAAGCAGCTCTCCGACAAGGACACCCCTCGGCGTAGTTGACCTGGCCGATCGGCCGGAGTTGTCACGGAACGCGGTAAATCGGTCGCGCTGCGTGACGATCTTCGGGCAGTCTTGGTTCGCGGGCCGGAAGTCGGCCGCGCAGGACCGAGAGGAGCGGCAGAGATGTTCGAGACCCAGGTGACGGTGGTGGGCTACGTCATCACCGAGCCCGTCGTGCGGGAGACGCAGAACGGAAACCGGGTGGTGAGCTTCCGGGCGGCGGCGACCTCCCGCCGGTTCGACCGGGACACCGGGGAATGGGTGGACGGCGACCGGTTCCTCGCGACGGTGAACTGCTGGAAGCGGCTGGCCGACGGGGTCGCCGCGGCGTTGGGCAAGGGCGATCCGGTGGTGGCGACCGGGCGGTTGCGCACCCGCGAGTACGAGGCGGGCGGGCAGTGGCGCACCGTCGTCGAGCTGGAGGCCACCGCGATCGGCCTAGACCTGGCGCGGGCCGCGCCACCGGAGGCGCCGGGCGTGCCCCGACCACGGTCGGCGACGGACCGCGGGCTCGTCTCGCTGCCCGGCGGTTGATCGCGATTCTTTCTCCCGATCATTGCGGATTTCGGTTCCGGGGAGGTGATAACCGCCGGTGTGGGGCGGCCGGACGCCGTCGGCGAGGTGCTGGGGGACCGCGTGCGCGGTCCGCCACGGGGCGCAACTACGATTCATGGCATGGCCGAGTTCATTTACACCATGAAAAACGTGCGCAAGACGCATGGTGACAAGGTCATCCTCGACAACGCGACCATCCAGTTCTACCCGGGCGCCAAGATCGGCGTCGTCGGGCCGAACGGGGCTGGCAAGTCGACCGTGCTGCGCATCATGGCGGGACTCGACCAGCCGAACAACGGTGAAGCGTTCCTCACGCCGGGCTACACCGTCGGCATCCAGCAGCAGGAGCCGCCGCTCAACGAGGAGAAGACGGTCCTCGGCAATGTCGAGGAGGGCGTCGGGGAGATCAAGCAGAAGCTCAACCGCTTCAACGAGATCGCCGAGCTGCTCGCGACCGACTACTCCGACGAGCTCATGGAGGAGATGGGCAAGCTCCAGGAGGACCTGGACCACGCGGACGCGTGGGAACTGGACTCCCAGCTGGAGCAGGCGATGGACGCCCTGCGGTGTCCGCCGCCGGACGCGGAGGTCAAGAACCTCTCCGGTGGTGAGCGCCGCCGCGTCGCCCTGTGCAAGCTCCTGCTGAGCAAGCCCGACCTGTTGCTGCTCGACGAGCCGACCAACCACCTGGACGCCGAGAGCGTGCTCTGGCTGGAACAGCACCTGGCCACCTACCCGGGCGCCGTCCTCGCCGTCACCCACGACCGGTACTTCCTGGACAACGTCGCCGGCTGGATCCTGGAGCTGGACCGCGGCCGCACCTACCCGTACGAGGGCAACTACTCGACCTATCTGGAGAAGAAGGGCGAGCGGCTCGCCGTGCAGGGCAAGCGCGACGCGAAGCTGCAGAAGCGCCTGAAGGACGAGTTGGAGTGGGTCCGCTCCAACGCCAAGGCGCGCCAGACCAAGTCGCGTTCCCGACTGGGCCGCTACGAGGAGATGGCCGCGGAGGCCGAGCGCACTCGCAAGCTCGACTTCGAGGAGATCCAGATCCCGCCGGGCCCGCGCCTGGGCAACGTCGTCGTCGACGTCGAGAAGCTGAAGAAGGGCTTCGGCGACAACCTCCTCATCGACAGCCTGTCGTTCACGCTGCCGCGCAACGGCATCGTGGGCGTCATCGGCCCGAACGGGGTCGGCAAGACGACGCTGTTCAAGACCATCGTGGGCCTGGAGCAGCCGGACGCCGGCACGGTCAAGGTCGGCGACACCGTCAAGCTGTCCTACGTGGACCAGAACCGGGCGAACATCGACTCCGCCAAGAACGTCTGGGAGATCGTGTCCGACGGGCTGGACTACATCCAGGTCGGTCAGGTCGAGATGCCGTCGCGCGCCTACGTCAGCGCCTTCGGATTCAAGGGTCCGGACCAGCAGAAGCCGGCCGGAGTGCTCTCCGGTGGTGAGCGCAACCGCCTGAACCTGGCGTTGACGCTCAAGGAGGGCGGCAACCTGATCCTGCTGGACGAGCCGACGAACGACCTCGACGTGGAGACGCTGAGCTCGCTGGAGAACGCGCTCGAACAGTTCCCCGGCTGCGCTGTGGTGATCTCCCACGACCGCTGGTTCCTGGACCGCGTCGCCACGCACATCCTCGCGTGGGAGGGCGACGACGAGGACCCGGCGAAGTGGTTCTGGTTCGAAGGCAACTTCGAGGGCTACGAAGCGAATAAGATCGAGAGGATGGGCGCGGAGGCGGCCCGTCCGCACCGAGTGACGCATCGCAAGCTGACCAGGGGCTGAACGGAGGCGCTTTGGCGAGCGTGCCCGCTTCACCGAACACAAGCTCGGCACAGGGATTGCTCGAACCCGCACGGCAGATGCGGTGGAGAGTGCCCGAGTTGGCATTGATGCTCAGTGATCGTGCGGTCGCGCTCGCCAGGCGCACCGGTGACCAGGCGGCTCGCCTGAGAGCCGAGGCCCTCGCGTTGTTCGCCTCGAACCGGCTGGGCCGGGGCGTCCCGGCAACCGTCCGGGCGCTCGCGGCGGTCCGCGACGCGGAGGCCGCGGGTGACGCCGAGGTCGTGGCGGAGCTGCGGGTCGAGCTGGCGTGGTGCGCGCGCAGCGCGGGAAACTGCGAGGTCTCGGTCCGGGTGCTGAACCCGGTGCTGGAGCAGGAGCGGATCGAACCCGAAGTGCGGGCGCACGCCCTGCTGGCGTTGGCCGCGTCACTGCCCGCACACCAGCAGGACGGCCAGCGCTCCGAGGCGCTCGACGAGGCCGAGCGGCTGTACGAGACGTGCGGCCTCAGCCGGGACACCGCCCGGCTGCTCAAGGCTCGGGTCCGCGCCGCGCGAGCGGGGCATCACCGCCGGCTGGGCGAGTTCGGCGAGGCCGTCGCCGCGGCCGACGCCGGTCTCGCGCTGCTCGGGCAGCTCGGCGATCCGGCCGCGGACAGCGGGGAGATCCGGACCCGTCTCATCCTGGAACGGGTGCAGTCGTTGCTGGAGCTGGGGCGCCGTCCGGAGGCCGTCCAGGCGACGGAATCCGTGCTGGCACAGCCGGTTCGCGCCGCGGCGGCCGGGCCGGTCGGTTGGCTGGGGCTCGCGATGGCGACGCGCGTGCACCTGCCGGACGGCAACCACGGCGCGGCGGTGCGGACGCTCAACGACACCGCGGCCATCTCGGAGCGGCACAAGCTGGACGGTCTGCTCGCTGAGGCGCTGAACGCGCTGTCCCACGTGCACGAACGGGGAGCGGAGTTCCCCGAAGCGCTTCGCGCGCTGAGGGGTGCGTACGCCGCCGACCGGCGCTGGCGCGCGGCCGTGCACAACGCGCGGGTCCGGTTGCTCGCGGAGTACCCGGTGCTCGCGGGCGACGTCGAGGTGCCTCCGCGTTCGAGCGGTCTATCCCGGTCTGTACCGCACGAGCCGGTGCCGCAGGGCCCCGATCCGGCTGGGGCCCGAGCGGTCGTGCCGGAGCAGCCGGCGTACTGGCCGCCGGAACCTCGTCAGCCCGAGCAGGACGCTGTCGAGCAGGCCGAATCGGAGCACGCGAAGTCCGAGCACGGGGATGCACACGACGCGGCGCGTCGACTGATGGAGACCCTCACCAGCAGGGCCGCCCGACAGCGCGAAGGCGGGCGCCGTCGGCAGGAGATGCCCGAGCCCCGGATTTCCGAGGAGTCGGCGCAGCCGACGGTCGTGCTCGACCCGGTGACGATCCAACCGGCCGAGCCCGAGGTGGACCAGTCCGGTGCGGCAGCGTTCCCGGCCGCCGAGCCGCCGGAAGCCGAGGGCGGCGGTCAGTTCGCACGCACCGAGACGGTGGAGACCGAGGGCGGTCAGTTCGTACACACGGAGACGGTTGCCTTCCCGCCGCCCGCCGATCAGGGCGTTCCCGGCGGGGAGCCCGAGTCTGCGGAGCACGTCGAGCAGGCTTCGGCCTCGTCGCAGGCGAGTTGGTGGCCTTCGGAAGGCTCGGACCAGCCGTCCGGCGCCGAGCGCACCATTCCCGAGGTGCCTGTGGCGTACGAGCCGCAGCAGGACCAGCCGGGTGACGCAGGTCTCCAGGCCGGGACGAGCGCGCTCGCCGCGACGTTGGACAACCTTCGCCGGACGGCGGCCACTGCCGGCCGCGACTCGAGCGCCGCGGATGTCACCACGATCATGCCGGTGATCGGGGCTCCGGCCGGGCCGGACGACTGGTCGGGAACCGGATTGGTGGCGGATTCCCCGGTGGCCGATCCGCTGCCGGAAGCGCGAGCCGATTTCGAATCGCAGTACGGCCAGGACCCGACGGCGACCGAACCCGCCGCCGAACGGCCGGGGGGACACCGGGCCGACGATGCGCTGTCGCTCGAACCGTTCCACGGTGAGGGTGAAGCCGCCCCGGCGACCGAGCCCCCGGCGACCGAGCCCCCGACGATTCAGACACCGACGATTCAGACACCGACGATCCAGACACCGCCGGCAGACGTCCTGACCCCGGGCACGCCGACGGCGGACGATCCGGTGGTCGAGTCGGCTGGGGCTTCTGCGGCAGGGACGGAGCAGCGCGAAGGCGGTCGCCGATCGCGTGGCAAGTCGCTGGCCGAGATCCGCGCCGGTCTCCAGCTGTCCGCGGAGCCCCGCCCGGGGCGCCGCCGCGCTAGGCACGCCGAACCGGCCGAACCACCAGAACCGATCGAACCACCAGAATCGTCCGCCGCTGCGGTCACATCGCCGACTCCCGCCGCGGAGCTGCTCGGCAGGCACCGCCAGGACTGGGCGACCGAGCCGAACCTCCCGGTCGTCGAACCGCAGCCGTCGCTGCCCGTCGCGGGAACTTCCGAACCGGCAGGCGACCGCGAGGCCCCGGAACCGCCCGCCGCAATGTCACCTCCCGCAACACTGCCCGCAGTGGAACCACCGGCGGCGGATGCGGGGGCAGCGGAGAAGATCGGCCTCGCGGAGCTGCTCACCGAGGCGCTGATGGCCTACGAGAGCGGTCGGCGCGAGCAACCCGAGGTCGAGGAGGCCGCGCCGTCGGGCCGGCACAGCGAAGCGCGTGTGTCCGGAGTCACCGGCCATTCCCAGGTTTCCCGCTCCGTTCATTCGTCCACATCGGACGATCGAGGTCCCGCCGTGGCCCCTCGGCACCGCCGGGCGGCGGGCGACTCCACGGCGGTGGATCCGCTGTTCTGAAGCCGTTTCACCGAAGCGGCGCAACGGCTTGGTCCGAATGCGCAGGCGCGCGTCGACGTGCACCGCGGCCTGCGCGGACGTGACGGGCGACATTCCACGCCACCTTCCGGTGGCCGGGTGGGAATCGCGATCAAGACCGTTTTCTGAAACGTCAAAGTCATCGATCATTGTGCCGCTTTTCACGTGCCCGACCGCGCTACCGCCCTCTGCCGGGCGCTGGAACTGGCAGTCTTAAGGTGGAACCTGTTGGCACAAAGAGGTGCCGTCAAGCGTGGAGCTGCCTGAAGATGACCTCGAATCCCGGACAGTTGAAGACCGGAGAACGCCCGCGAGCCGATGGGGACGACGCGGTCGGCGAGCGGTCCGAGAACCCCGAACTGGCCAAGCGCCGTCTGCTGGACAGAGCGGTTGAGTCCGCACCGGAACTCGCCGAGCTGTTGCGCGCCTACTACCGGCACGTGCCCGCCGAGGAGCTCGTCGACGACGAGCCCGCCGACCTCGTCGGGGCACTGCGGTCGCACCACCGGCTCGCCGCGGAGCGGGTCGCGGGGCGGCCGCTGGTGCAGATCTTCAACCCGGATCGGGCCGAGGACGGCTGGGGTAGCCAGGCGACGGTGGTCCAGACCGTTACTGACGACATGCCGTACCTGGTGGATTCGGTGATCGCCGAGCTCGGCCGCTACGGCGCCGAGGTGCAGCGCATCATCCACCCCATCGTCGTGGTGCGCCGCGACGTGGCCGGCGAGCTGCTGGAGGTGCTGCCCGACGCGGACCCGGCGGCCCCGCCCGCCGACGCGATGGCCGAAAGCTGGATGTTCGTCGAGGTCGACCGGGTCGTCGACACCGACCGGATCGCCGACCTGAAGCAGGGCCTGGCCGACGTGCTCAACGACGTGCGCGAGGTCGTCGAGGACACCGAGCGGATGCACGCCACCGCCCGGTCGCTGGCCGACGAGCTGGACCAGACCCCGCCGCCGCTGCCGGGTGCCGACGTCCACGATGGAGCCGAGCTCCTGCGGTGGTTGGCCGACGGGCACTTCACGTTCCTCGGCTACCGGCACTACGAGCTGGTCGACGACGGCACCGAGCCCGCGCTGCAGGCCGTGCTGGCCTCCGGGCTGGGCGTGCTGCGCAGCGACAGCGTCGCCGCGCGCAGCCTGACCGCGGGGCCGGACGCCCGCGCCAGCGCGCTGTCCAAGGACCTGCTGGTGCTCACGCAGGCCAGCGCACCGTCCACAGTGCACCGTCCGGTGCACCCGTTCTACGTGGGCGTCAAGACCTTCGACGAGGCCGGGAACGTCAACGGGGAACACCGCTTCCTCGGGCTGTTCACCACCACCGCGCTGCACGAGAACGTGCTGGACATCCCGTTCATCGAGCGGCGGGTGCGGGAGATCATCCACCGCGCCGGGTTCCCGATGGAGTCCTACTCCGGCCAGCGGATGCTGGAGGAGATCCAGAACTACCCGCGCACCGAGCTGTTCTCCACCGACGCGGACACGCTGCAGGACACCATCACCGGCGTGCTGGCGCTGGCCGAGCGCCGCAAGCTCAAGCCGTTCCTGCGCCGCGACACCTACGGCCGCTTCTACTCGTGCCTGGTGTACCTGCCGCGGGACCGCTACACCACCAGCTCGCGGCTGGCGATGCAGGAGGTGCTGCTGGAGGAGCTCAACGGCACCGGCCTGGAGTACAGCACGCGGGTCGGCGAATCCACCCTGGCGCGGGTGCACTTCGTGGTGCACACCGACCCGGAGGACCAGGTGGAGCCGGACCTGGTGCGCATCCAGCACCGGCTGTCCGACGCCATCCACACCTGGGACGACCAGATGATCGAGGAGGTCGACGCCGAGCAGTCCGGCGGCGGCCGCGACGGTCACGCGGGGCGCAGCCTGTCGGAGGCGATCAGCCAGCTCGGCCAGCGCTACGCGTCGAGCTTCCCGGAGGCGTACAAGGAGGACTTCACCGCGAGCGAGGGCCTCGCCGACCTCCGGCGGCTGGAGTCGTTGTCGGATCCGCGCGACCTGAAGATGTCGTTCTACGCGCCGCGCGACGCCAGCGCGGGGCAGCGCCGCTTCAAGCTCTACGTCGGCGGCCGGGTGACCCTGTCGCGGGTGCTGCCGGTGCTGCAGAGCATGGGCGTCGAGGTCGTGGACGAGCGGCCCTACGAGGTCATCGTCGGCGACGCCGACCAGCAGTTCTGGATCTACGACTTCGGGCTGCGGCTGGACCCGGCGACGCTGGACACCGCGACGAGCGACGGCCTGCTGGAAACCCTGCGGGAGCGCTTCGAGGACGCCTTCCGCGCGGCCTGGCTCGGCGACGCCGAGGTCGACCGGTTCAACGCGCTGGTGCTGCGCGCCGGGCTGAACTGGCGGCAGGCGTCGGTGCTGCGCGCCTACGCCAAGTACCTGCGGCAGGTGGGCGTGGCCTACAGCCAGGACTACATCGAGGACGCCATCCTGGCGCACCGCCTCACCACCACGACGCTGGTCAGGCTGTTCGAGACGCGCTTCGACCCGGCGCTGGAGGCCGGCGACCGGGCGGCCCGCGAGGCGGACCTCACCGACGCGGTCACCAAGCTGATCGACGAGGTCACCAGCCTGGACGCGGACCGGATCCTGCGCAGCTACCTGAGCCTGATCCGCGCCACGCTGCGCACCAACTACTTCGCCGCCGACGGGGAGCAGGAACGCTCCTACCTGGCGCTGAAGCTGGAGCCCAGGGAGATCCCGGGGCTGCCGGAGCCGCGCCCGCAGTTCGAGATCTTCGTGTACTCGCCGTGGGTGGAGGGCGTGCACCTGCGGTTCGGCTCGGTGGCCCGCGGCGGTCTGCGCTGGTCGGACCGGCGGGAGGACTTCCGCACCGAGATCCTGGGCCTGGTCAAGGCGCAGGCGGTGAAGAACGCGGTGATCGTGCCGGTCGGCGCGAAGGGTGGCTTCGTGGTGAAGCGCCCGCCGGCGCCCACCGGCGACCCGGCGGTGGACCGCAAGGCCACCCTCGACGAGGGCATCGCCTGCTACCGGATGTTCATCTCCGGCCTGCTGGACCTGACCGACAACCTGGTCGGTGGCGAGGTGGCCCCGCCGAAGGACGTGGTGCGCCACGACGGCGACGACACCTACCTGGTGGTCGCGGCGGACAAGGGCACCGCGACGTTCTCCGACATCGCCAACGACGTCGCCAAGTCCTACGGCTTCTGGCTGGGCGACGCGTTCGCCTCCGGTGGCTCGGTGGGCTACGACCACAAGGCGATGGGCATCACCGCCAAGGGCGCGTGGGAGAGCGTCAAGCGGCACTTCCGCGAGTTCGACGTGGACACCCAGTCCGAGGACTTCACCGTGGTCGGCGTGGGTGACATGGCCGGCGACGTGTTCGGCAACGGCATGCTGCTCTCCGAGCACATCAGGCTGGTGGCCGCGTTCAACCACATGCACGTGTTCATCGACCCCGATCCGGACCCGGCGGTGTCCTTCGCCGAGCGCCGCAGGCTGTTCGAGCTGCCGCGGTCGACCTGGGACGACTACGACCGCAGCAAGATCAGCGCCGGTGGCGGCGTGTGGTCGAGGTCGCTGAAGTCGATCCCGCTGAACCCGCAGATCCGGGAGGCGCTGGGCATCGACGAGTCGGTGCGCAAGCTGGCGCCGGCCGAGCTGATCAAGCGGATCCTGCTGGCGCCGACGGACCTGCTGTGGAACGGCGGCATCGGCACCTACGTCAAGGCCGCGACCGAGACGCACGCCGACGTCGGCGACAAGGCCAACGACGCGGTCCGCGTCAACGGCGCCGACCTGCGGGCGAAGGTCGTCGGCGAGGGCGGCAACCTCGGTCTGACGTCGCTGGGCCGCATCGAGTTCGCCCGCGCGGGCGGCAAGGTCAACACCGACGCGCTGGACAACTCCGCCGGGGTGGACTGCTCCGACCACGAGGTCAACATCAAGATCCTGCTCGACCACCTGGCGGCCGACGGGCGGTTGACCGGTGAGCAGCGCAACGAGCTGCTCGCGGACATGACCGACGAGGTCGGCGAGCTGGTGCTGGCCGACAACCACGCGCAGAACGCGGTGCTGGGCATCTCGCGGGCGCACGCCGCCCCGATGGTGTCGGTGCACGCCCGCCAGGTCCTGGCGCTGGAGAAGAACGCCGGCCTGGACCGCGCGCTGGAGGCGCTGCCGACGTCGAAGGAGTTCCGCGACCGGGAGAAGGCCGGCGAGGGCCTGAGCTCGCCGGAGCTGGCGACGCTGATGGCGCACGTCAAGCTGGCGTTGAAGCGCGACGTGCTGGCCAGCGGCCTGCCGGACACCGAGGCGTTCAGCAACCGGCTTCCGGAGTACTTCCCGAAGCCGCTGCGGGAGCGCTACGCCGACGCGATCGCGGTTCACCCGCTGCGCCGGGAGATCATCACGACGCTGCTGGTGAACGAGATGGTCGACGGCGGCGGCATCTCCTTCGCCTACCGGCTGTCCGAGGAGATCAGCGCTTCGACGACCGACGCGGTGCGGGCGTTCGCGGTGGTCGACGAGGTCTTCGGGCTGCAGGAGCTGTGGGCGCAGATCGATGCGCTGGGCGGCTCGGTGCCGAGTTCGGTGGCCGACGAGCTGGTGCTGGAAAGCCGCCGCCTGCTGGACCGGGCGGCGCGCTGGATGCTGACCAACCGGCCGCAGCCGCTGGCGATCGGCGCCGAGATCGCCCGCTTCCAGCCGGTGGTCGCGGAGCTGTCCGCTTCGGTGCGCGGCCTGCTGCGCGGCCGGGCGGCCGAGGGCGCCACCGAGATGATCGACCGCTGGACGGCGGCCGGCGTCCCGGCGGACCTGGCGGAACGCGTCGGCGTGCTGCTGGATTCGTTCGCGCTGCTGGACGTCCGGGAGATCGCCGAGCTCGCGGAGCGCGACGCCGGGGTCGCGGCCGAGCGCAGCCCGCGGGAGAGCGCCGACCTGTACTACTCGCTGGCCGAGCACCTCGACGTCGAGCGGATGCTGCTGGCGGTCAACGAGTTGGAGCGCGGGAACCGGTGGCACTCGCTGGCCCGGTTGGCGTTGCGGGATGATTTCTACGCGTCGCTGCGTGCGATCACCATCGACGTCCTGCGGACCAGTGATCCGGAGGACGACCCGGAGGAGAAGATCGCTCGTTGGGAATCCACCAACGAGTCGCGACTGGCGCGGGCCAACTCGTCGCTGGAGCAGATCAAGAACTCCGGTCGGCTGGATCTGGCCACGCTGTCGGTGGCGGCCCGCCAGCTGCGCAGCATGGTGCGGTGACGGCATGATCGGGTGGCTTGCGGTCGCACCGGCCGCAAGCCACCCGAACGGCAGAAAGGAAGCTCGCCGGTGGGCGCGTTCGTAGCCGAGGTGGCCCTGCGCTGGTCCGACATGGACGCGTTCGGTCACGTCAACCACGCCAGGACGATCACGCTGCTGGAGGAGGCGCGGGCCGAGCTGTTGTTCACCGAGGCGGAGCGGCAGGGCCTGCTCGGCATGGCGGAGGGCATGGTGGTGGCCCGGATCGTGATCGACTACCACAGCCCGCTGGTCTACGCGTCGAAGTCGCTGCAGGTGCAGATGTCGGTGCGCGAGCTCAAGGCCGCATCGTTCATCCTCGACTACACCGCATACGCGCAGGAAGCGGTCGCCACCGCGGAAACGCTGATGGTGCCCTACGACCTGCGGGCGGGGCGGCCCCGGCGGATGACCAAGGAGGAGCGCGACTTCCTCGCGGAGTGGCAGCTCGATGCGGAGAAGCCGGAGTTGGGTCGTGTCTGAACTGCGGATGCCCGATGCGGTGGAGCGCGAGGACCTCGGCGCGTTCGTCGCCCGCGCGGTGCGGTTGGACGGCCAGGCGCTGGTGCGCCTGCGCAACCGGCCGGGCGCGGGCCGCGTCGACGTCTGGGCGGCGACGCCGTTCGACGCCCTGTCCACCAGGTCGGTCGAGGGCGAGGTGGAGCCCGCGGACCTGACGGTGTCGGGCAACGAACTGCTGGCGACGCTGACGGTGGCGGGCGCCCCGGTGATGGATCCGGGCCCGCCGCGGGATCTGCTGTGGCGCTCGGAGCTGCCGCCGGCGGTGGGCTGGCAGCGGGTGGACGACCTGCCGGCGAAGCTGGTCGGCGAGGTCGCGGAGCGCGGCATCGACGTGGCCAAGGACAACGTCGGTCCGAAGGGGACACCGCCGGCTTCCCTGCTGGACCAGGAGGTCTTCACGGTCAGCGGGGCGGGTTACCAGGTGAAGGTCCCGCTGCGCTGCCTGTTCGTGCTGTCGGGCATGGGTTTCCTGGTGGCGAAGCCGGCGGAGTCCGAGATCGTCCGGGTCAGCGCGACGGACGCCTGGCTCCGCCTGGACTCCCGCTACGGCGCGGTGGTCCGCCGCCGCCACGCACTCCTCCCGCTCCTGGTCTGACAGGTCCGCAGTTTCGAAATGAACCGAAACCCCAGTTTCAATTGAAACTGGGGAAGTTGCCCACAGGCACCGGCGTGTCGTTGCCCGACACGCCGACGGTCCGCAATTTCCATTGAAATCGAAGGTTCGATTTCAATGGAAATTGCGGCATCCGGTGCCGGGTGTGGGACCGTTCTCGACGCTGAGCCCCGCCTTGGCGGACGGGCACGGTCGTTGCCGTGGGCCCCTACGCTCGTGGCATGACGATCACGTACGAGTGGCGCGGCGACTTCGAGAACACCGCCGTCAGCGAATGGCTGCACGTCGACTTCGACGACGACCTCCGGGCGTTCTACTTCGGCGCCTGCGGATTCGAGCCGACGAACGCAGGTCTCATCGCGCTCTGAGCGGGCAACAGGCGTGAAGCCCCTGGCCGGACGCCACAAGATCGTCCTGAACCAGGAGCTCCACAGATCTCAGCAACCGACGGCTCGTTCACCTTCCGGTGTCCGTTCGACCAGCTGGACGTCCGTTCTCCCGAACCGGTTCACGGCCCACCACAGCCATTCCGGGCTGTACTCCTCCCCCGGCACCACCGCCTGCGCCGGGAGGTCGGCCAGCGCGGCATCGCTGACCCGTTCTCCCGCTGCGATGCTCGCCCCGGGCGCCGGGCGGACGCCGATCTCGACCGTGCCCGGCCGCGTGCCCGCGGCGATGACGAGCTGCCCGATCTCGGCCCAGGAGACCTTCGTCGGTCCGAAGACGGCGCCGTGCGCGTCGGCCTTGAACGCGAGCCATTCCTTCTCGTGCTCGTTGCGCAGCCACACGATGACGCCGATCAGCCCGCCGAACAGCACCACGCCCAACGCCGATGGCGCATCGATCGCCTGCATGAGCGCCGCGACGGCGAGGAACGCCGCGATCGCGGCGACGATCTTCCCGGCGATCCGCGGCGACGAGCCGGGCTTCATGATCCGGTACTGCGTGCTCTGCACCTTCTTGCGCGCCCGCACGATCACGAATCCCACCACGAGGAGAACCGCGCCGATCAGCACGAAGAAGCCCGCGTTGGAGCCGGGCCCGGCGAACAGCAGCGGCGCGATTCCGAGCAGGACGGCCGCGCCGAGCATGACCAGCGAAACCGTCGAATCCGCCTTCTTCAGCGTGCGGTTCTGGCCGTTGATCGCGTTCTGGTTCAGGAATGGATTGTTGCGCTCTGTTGGCATTTCTCGTCCTACGCGGGTAGTCGATTCCCGGGGAACGGCTTACCGGCCGTTTGCTCCCGCGCTGCGCTGCTTCTGGCGGCGATCCAGGTAGAAGAGCAGACCGCTGGCCGCGAAGCCGATGACGGCGTAGATGATGTCGTTCTGGCCTGCGTCGGTGTCTCCCGCGGAGAAGTCCATCCCCGCGAACACCAGAAAGAGGAAACCGGCGATGGCGCCGACGGCCATGTAGATCTTGTTGGTCATCTTCCCCGACCTCGTCTGATTTGCCGAATGAGCGTTTTCATCCTGGTTAGCCCGCAGTCGCGGGTCGCAAAGCTGTACGTCGGTGGGGTGTCGCATGCGCCGAAGGCGCATAGCCCACCGCCGCAACTGGCACCGCTGCGGGTTCTCAGATGCTTCCTGGCGAGGACGGCCCCTCCGCCGTGTATTGGGCATGCATCAGGAGGGGCACCCACAGTCCAGGGAGCCTCTGAGGTTCCGCTACCCGCACCGCCACGCAAAACGAGGTTGGAAAAACCCTCAATGGAACTCCACTGCGTGGCGAACCGGAAGGGAGTAGAGCACGGGCGCGGCAGGCGAAACACCGGCAAGGCAGGTTCATGCCAGTTTCCGGTGCGGTGCGGCGGAATCCGAGGCCGGCCTCAGTCGAGGAAGGTGACGGTCTCGGCGAGCGGGGCGCGGTCGATGCGGGCGTGTTTCGCCGAGATGTCCTCGAATCCGATCGACATGCCGCAGAACAGCACGAGTTCGTCCGGCGGCGAAACGACTTCCGCGACGGTTCGGCGGTAGACCGACCACGCCATCTGCGGGCAGCTGTGCAGTCCTTCGGCGCGGAGCAGCAGCATGACGGTCTGCAGGTACATGCCCATGTCGGCCCACTGCGCCGAGCCCATGCCGCGGTCGATGTAGCAGAACAGCGCCGCCGGAGCGCCGAAGCAATTCCAGTTCGCGGCAACGGCTTCCCGCCGCGCCTGCTCGTCCCGCCGCGGGATCCCGAGCGCGGCGTAGCGCTGCGCACCGGCGGCGATCTGGCGCTCGCGGTAGGCGGATTTCAGATCGGGCGGATACATCTCGAATTCGCGCTCGTCGCCGGGATCCCCTGCGGCCAGGCGCTCGGCGGTTCGCTCCTTCACCTCGGCCAGCGCCGTGCCCGTCAGCACGAAAGCCTTCCACGGCTGGAGATTCCCTCCGGACGGCGTGCGGGCGGCAGCGGTGAGGACGCGCACGAGCAGCTCTTTCGGCACCGGCTCGTCGGTGAATCCCCGCACCGCCCGTCGACTCCGGACCGCTTCGTACACGTCCACAGGCCGCCTCCCTGATCGCTCGAAGTTCGCCACCACGTCGACACCTGGCGAAGGGAGAACGTGACCGATGAACCGGGACCTAGACTCGATGTCGATCAGACGCGGCGAAGTGGGGCGGGCATGGGTGCGACCGAGGAGATCGAGCGGATCGCGCTGGATCCGGCCCTGTCGGTGCCGGAGAAGGACGAGCGCATCATCGCCTTCCTGGCGCAGTCGGCTGATCGCGGGGTGCCGGCGGCCGTCGAGTGCCTCATGACGACCTCCGATCGCCGCGTCTCCGAGTTCGTCGCCGCCTACCTGGAGCTGATCCACGGGGCGGGCGAGGAGAAGGCGCGCGTGGCGGAGAGGTTGCGCGGTGCCGGTGAAGTCGCGGCGTCGGCGGCGAGGCTCGTGCCCTGGATGCCGGATTCCCTGATCGACGCGTTCATCCAGGACCACCTGGCGTCGCCGGACCCGCAATCCCCGGTGTCCAGCGTCGTCTTCACCATCGCGATGCACCGCCCGGAACGCCTGCGGCCCTACGCCGACCGCGTCGAAAGCGCTCCGATGAAGCGGAGCCTGCTGTCCGGCGCGCCCGACGAGTTCGCCGACTCGCTGCTGGAGAGGTGGCGCGCGGAGCAGGATCTGAACGACCTCTGGACACTCGCGCTGATCCGCACCTCGCACGCCGCCGACCTCATCGAGTCCGTGGTGGACGAGGTCGCGGATCCGGACGACTGGGACTGGCTGATGCCGCTGGCCGGCCGCCTGCCGGACACCCGGAAGCCCGCGGGTTTCCAGCCTGCTTTCCTGGGTTTCGTGGCGGATGCCGGCGAGAGCGCCCACGTCATGGGCGGAGACCCCGGCGGGGATGTTCCGCTCTGCGCGGACTGCCGGATGCCCGCAGAGCGGATTCTGACCCTTTCCGCCGAGGCGATGCCGAACGCGCTGAGCCGGGACCCGTCGTTCTACTGGTTCACCTGCGACTGCGCCGAAGTGGATCGCATCACCGTGCGCTTCACCCCGGCGGGCACGGAGGTCTACTTCAACCCCCAGGGGCCGAGCAGCGGTGAATCCCGCCTGCTCCCGGGGGAGCGGTCGCTGGTCTTGGAGCCGCACCCCAACCAGCACGGCGTGAGCCTCCCGGCGTTGCCGAGGGCGAAGCACCAGGTGGGCGGGCTGCCGCGCTGGCCGTCGCCGGAGACGCACCCGATCTGCCCGGTGTGCGGCAACTTCATGCCGTTCCTGGTGTCCATTGAAGGTGGCCCGACGCCGTTCGGCCGGATGGGCTTTGAGGAGCTGCTCTTCGGCTTCTGGTGCGACTCCTGCGCCGTCTCCAGCACCCAGACCCAGTACTGAGGCCTCCGCGACGCCCCGCACGGGGTGAGTCACCTTTTGCGCCTCTCGCCCGTCAGACAGGTAGGAGCTGCGCGTGGCGGGAGGCGAAGAACGCATGTTCGGGTTCGAAACGGCGCCGGGCGGGGACGAGGCGTTCCACCGGGAGCGACCGCACCTGCTCGCGGTGGCGTTCCGCCTCCTCGGGTCGGAGGCCGATGCCCAGGACGCCGTGCAGGAGGCGTGGATCAGGTACCTGCGGGCCGATGTCGGTGGCATCGAGAACCTGCCCGCCTGGCTGACCACCGTGGTGACCCGGTTGTGCCTGGACCTCCTGCGCCGATCGCGCGAGGTTCCGCAGGAGCCGGCCGCCATGCCGGAACCGGCGGACCCCGTCGACGGTCCGGAGGAGGTCGCGCTCCTCGCCGGAGATCTGAGCGAGGCCATCGCGATCTTGCTCGACCAGCTGACGCCGCCGCAACGGGTCGCGCTGATCCTGCACGACGTGTTCGGCACGCCGTTCGACGAGGTGGCGCACGTGCTGGGCACGACGCCCGGGTCGGCCAAGAAGCTGGCCAGCCGCGCGCGGGCGCGGGTGCGGCCGGCCAGTGCGGCGGACGCCGATCCCGGCGCCGCACGGCACGTGGTGGCTGCCTTCCTGAAAGCGGCGCAGCAGGGCGACATCGACGGCCTCGTCGAGGTCCTGCACCCCGAGGTGACGAGAACGGCCGATCCGCAGGCGCTTCCGCCCGGCGCGGAGCTGCGGGTGCGGGGCGCGCGAACCGTCGTCGACGAGACGCGGGCGTTGCGGGCCAACGCCCGGCAAGCGCGCGTGGTGTCGATCAACGGGCGGCCCGGAATCGCGGTCATGGCCGATCACGGCCCGCGCATCGCGTTGCTCTTCCACGTCGCGGCCGGGCGAATCGTCCACTACGACGTCGTTGGAGATCCTGCCCGCCTCGCCCGGCTGCGCATCACCGACTAGCGAGGAGAAACGATGTTCATCACCTACGTCGTCGTCACGGCCGTCACCATCGCGGCGAATGCCGGGATCGCCATCGCGGACCTGGCGAAGGCGGACTTCGTCCTCGCCAACTCGGCCAAGGTGGACGTCCCGCGATCGTGGCTGCCGATGCTGGGAACGCTCAAGGCGGCCGGCGCGGTGGGTCTTCTGCTGGGCCTGCTCGGATTCCAGGCCATCGGCGTCGCGGCCGCGATCGGGCTCGTCGCGTTCTTCGTGGGCGCGATCGTCGCCCACGTGCGCGCCCGGCAGATCAACACCATCGCGGGCCCGGGAGTCTTCCTGGCCATGGCCGTTGCGTCGCTGGTCCTCGCGATCGCCGGGTGATCAGTCGTGGAGGTGATCGGCGGTGGAGATGAGTTCGTCGAGCCGGTGCAGCGCAGGAGCGGTGGTTTCGCGCGAAACCGCCGCCGGTGTCAGGTGCGTCGGGTGCCTTCGGATGAACCGGGCGGAGCCGGTTTGGAACGATCTCGGTCAGGTCAGGGCGAGGAGGCTGACGGCGACGGCTGCGGTGCCCAGGCCGACGAGCTGGCCGCGGTGGATCCGCTCGGCGACCACGCCGCGGGCGAGCAGGATGGTGCCGGCCGGGTAGAGGGCGATGATCACCGCGACGACGGCTAGGTCGCCGCTCCGGGCGGCCAGCAGGAACAGCAGGTTCGCCACCGAGTCCAGCGCGCCCGCGGCCGCCGATATCGCGTACGCGGGCCGCTCCGGCCCCAGCCTGCGGCGCATCAGCCCCGCCGCGGCCAGGACGACGGCCGACGAGACCGCCCGCCCCACGATCAGCGGAGCCACCCCGCTGTCGGATGGTGCCTGGTGCAAGAAGATCAGCTGGAGCGCAATGGCGGTGCCCGCGCCGAAGGCCAGCAGCAGCGCGGTGCGCGAAGGACGTGACGACCTCGCGCCGTGTCCGGCGCTGACCAGCACCACCGCCACCAGCGCGAGCGGCAGGCCGACCATTCCGGCGGCGGCCAGGTGCTCGCCCTGCAGCAGCCCCACGCCGACGGGCAACGCGGCCGACACCAGCGCGGTCACGGGCGACAGCACGTTCATCGGACCGATCGCCAGGGTGCGGTAGAGCAGGGCGAACGCGGCGGCCGAGGCGACCCCCGAGGCCGCACCCCAGGCGAAGGTCGCGGTGCTGAACGAGGCGCCGAGCAGCGGCCACAGCAGCAGTTCGATCACGAGGCTGGCCGGGGCCGCGATCATCACGGTGCGCAGCACATGAGCCTTGCGGGCGCCGAGGCCGCCGAGGAAATCGGCGCACCCGTAAGCGAGCGAGCTGCCGACGGCCAGCAGCAGAGCGAACACGGCGAATCCCCTATCCTTTTCATTGGAACGACTACACGGTACAACAAATTGACCGCAGGGCTCAATCGACCGACCGCGAAGTTCATTGGAATGGTCCAGCCCCGAGGATGGTGCTCAGATGACCGAGACGGCCGCAGCGCTGCGGACGGTCGCGCACAACGTCCGGGCGGCCCGCGTCCGCGCGGGTCTGTCCCTGGAGGAACTCGGCCGGCGCGCCCAGGTCAGCAAGGGTGCCCTGGTGGGGCTGGAGAAGGCCCAGGGCAACCCGAACCTGGCCACCCTGGTCCGGCTGGCCGACACCCTCGGCATCTCGGTGTCCGCCCTGATGCAGGGGTCGCCCGAGGGCCGCGTCCGCGTCGTGGCCACCGACGACGTGGCGCCGCTGTGGACCGGGGAGCGGGGCGGCGAGGCCCGGCTCGTCCTGACGACCTCGGGCCCGGCCCCCGTCGAGGTCTGGCGCTGGCGGCTGGAGCCGGACGAGGTGTACCCCAGCCACCCGCACCAGGCCGGAGTCGTGGAAACCGTCAGCGTCACCGCCGGCCGGATGACCCTGGTGGTGGACGGCGAGGAGCACACCGTCGAAGCCGGGCAGACCGCGACGTTCGACGGCGACGCCCCGCACACCTATCGCGGCGCGGGCACCGAAACCTGCGACCTGATCATGACGGTCCACCTACCGCCGGACCCCCGCTGAAGAACTCGGACCGCATCGCCGGGCCTCGGCTGGTACCTGTACAAACGCGCATGCCCTAGCTGACGAGGCGAGGGGCACCCGTGACGAGTTCGTCGGTCACGGGTGCCCCCGCCCGTGGCCGGGCGCGGGGCGGGGGAGGTGCGCCCGGCCACTGGCGGACCGGTGCCGGGGTCGGGGAAATGCCGCACCGGTCCGGCTTCGGGAGTGGGCGGAGCTAGGTCGGCTCACGCAGGCGATGTCGCCCGGCGCCGGATTCTTCTAGCGCTGCTTGGCGTTCCGCCTCGACCTGGGCGATCAAGTGCCAGACGGTGTAGTCACCCTCGCCTCCGCCGGAGTGCCGCGCCCGGGGTAAGCGCGAGAACACCATGCCGAAGATGAGGACGTTGATCAGCAAGAGCGTTGCGAGCTGGAGCCAGAACATGGTGAATCCTTTCGCCGTCGAATCCGGTTGCGTCTGAGCGCTACTGGCGGGATGCGAGGACCAGCCAGCACGCCATGCAGGTGTCCTCGCGTATCCAGGCGATCTCGGGCGCGATCCGCTGCAACTCGTCGGTGCTGACTTCGACACCGCACAACGCGTTGACCACCAGCCCCGGTTCGGCATTCCGTGCGGCCGAATCGAAGGCGTGCCGACCACCGGAAACCGGCTGCCAACGCCCGATTTTCGCGCCACCAGGCAACATCTCGACTCCTTCCGTTCGATCAACGATGTGATCAGAGTGGCGCGAGCAAAGGTAAAAGTGCAATGGTCACTTTGCGAAAATCGAGAATGCAACCGGTTCGAGTGACTATCTGCAGAAAGCCTTTCAGGTCAGCACGTTTGACGGCAGGGTGTCCGGTGTTGACGCGATGGAGGTGGATCATGGTTGTCCACGGTGGACCAACGGTTCGGCGTCGCCGACTGGCAGCGGAGTTGAGAAGGCTTCGAGACGTCGCCGATGTCAGTTGGGAGCGGGCGATCGCCGAACTCGACTTCTCCCGATCCAAGCTGAGCCGGATCGAGACGGCGCGTTCCGGCGTGACCGTCAACGATGTGCGGGCAATGTGCGGGCTCTACGGCGTGTCCGGCCCCAAGCTGGACGGTTTGCTCGAACTAGCCCGGCAGGCGAAGAAGAAAGGCTGGTGGCATCCCTACACCAAGGTGATGTCGGAGTGGTTCGAGGTGTACATCGGGCTTGAGTCGGAGGCCGCAGCCGTTCGGAACTTCGAAATCGACCTGGTTCCCGGTCTGCTCCAGACCGAGCAGTACGCGCGTGCGATCATCCGGTCCTGGGCTCCGGATGAGTCGGACGACCACAACGAGCAGCGCACTCAGCTCCGAAAAGCCAGGCAGGCGCGGCTCACCGATGAGGCGGAACCGCTGAAGTTCTGGGCGATCATCTCGGAGGCGGCGATCCGCCAGCAGGTAGGCGGCACGGACGTCATGCGCGATCAGCTGAAGCACTTGCTCTCGATGTCGAAGCTGCCGAACGTGACGGTTCAGGTGCTGCCGTTCCAAGCAGGGGCGCATGCGTCGCTGGGCACCGGATTCTCGATGTTGTCGTTCCCGGATCCGATCGACCCTGACGTCGTCTACCTGGAGTTCCTCACCGGCAGCCTCTATTTGGAGGAAGCGGTGGAGATCGAGCGGTATACGCTGAACTTCGACCACCTGCGAGCGACGGCCCTCGATCCGCGGGATTCCGCAAAGCTGCTCAACAAGGTGGCGCTGGAGATGTAGCCGTACCCAGGGAGAGTGACCGTGTTATCCGCGCAGACTCGGTGGCGTAAGAGCAGCTACAGCAATGGTGGCGGCAACTGTGTTGAGGTGGCTGTTGGTTCTGAGTGCACCGGGGTGCGGGATACGAAGGACCGGGCCGGCGGTGCCTTGATCGTGTCGGCGAGCCAGTGGCGGAGCTTCGTCGCCGCCGTGAGGTCCGCGCGCTTCGAGCTCTGAAGCTGCCGATCACGTTCGGCGTCCGGCTGAAAGCCGGTCGGCTTCAACGTTTCCGCTGGATACGGGGTCGTGAGTACTTTGGGTCGATATAGCGGCCCAAAGTACTCACGACGCCTCAGCGCTCGACGGTCGCCAGGTGCTCGGCGACCTCGGTGCGGGCCGCTTTCTCCTGCGGTCCGGCCTGTTCCGCTTGGGTCTTGGCCTCTTCGGCGGCTCGGGTCGCGGCTCGCTCGGCTTCCGCGACATCGGGCTCTTGTCCATTGAGGACATTCGCGATGATGCTGGCTTCGGCGGCCATCGCCGATGCGAACGGGTGGTACGGCGCCGCGTCCGGCCGCAGCTGCCGGCCGTTGATCCAGGCCGCCCCGCCGGTGGCGCAGGCGTCGTGGCCCAGCGACGGCCCGTAGGTGTCGACGAACGTTGCGCCGGTTCGCTCGGCAGCGCCCTCGATGGCGGCGTTGAGCGCCTGCTCGATCTCGTCGGCGTAGCGGTAGTCGCCGTCGGCCAGCGGGAGGACGTCCGGGCAGTAGCCCGTCTCCGGCACGATGCGCGGATAGCCGATGACCAGGATCTTCGCGCCAGGCGAGCGCTCCTGGACGCCCTCGACGACGTCGGCGACCCGGTGGCCGGTGATTTCGATGCGGCGGAGGAGGTCGTCCCCGTCGTCATCGGCGAAGTGGTCGCGGCACGGCGATCCCGTCGGGTCCGCGGCGCGCAGGGCCGTGCAGGTGGCGATGGTGTCGCCGAAGACGCCCAGGTCGTTGCCTCCGATGCCCAGCGTGACGAGATCCGTGTCCTCGTCGAGGGCATCGAACTGCGGCCCGGAGTACCAGTCCTGGGCCCGGAGCATGTCCGTGGTGTCGGCGCCGCCGCAGCTGACGTCGGTGAACTCGGCCGGCCCGATCTCGCGGGCCAGCAGCGCCGGGTAGTTGTTCGTCGAGCGCCCGCACAGCAGCGGGTCGAGGCGCATCCACGGGACCAGCGGGGCGGAGGTGAAGGAGTCGCCGAGGGCCACGTAATGCCGGTACTCGGGCTCGGCGGACGCCGGGGCGGCGCCGAGCGACAGGCCCGTCAATGCCGACAACGCGACCGCACCAGCTCTGCGTGCAAGCCCGGACCGACCCATCTGAGCGCCTCCACTATTCGCCTACCAATGAGTAGGTAGTGAAGACGATCACAGTGCCCGACGGCAAGGTTCCGGCCGGAACTTCCCATTACCTGAGAAAGTTTCACGATTTAGTCGCCGGTGGGCGGCTCCGAGGGCGGGCCGGGACCGGTGGTGCTCGTCGGCTCGCCGGTGCTGGTGGGCGTCGCCGTGGTGGTGGGCTCGGTCGTGGTCGGCGGGGTTCCGGTCGTCGTCGGCTCCGTCGTCGGTTCCTGCGTTGGTTCCTGCGTCGTGGTCGTCGGCGGATCGGTGGTCGTCGGAATCGTTGTGGTGGTCGGCACCGTGGTGGTCTCGGTGATCGGCGCAGGGGTGACGGGTCCCGGGACCACGGGCTTCGCCGGAGGCGCCTGGTGCTGAGCGGTGTCCTCGGTCGTGCCCGGAGCCTGCAGCGGCACCTGGGTCACGGTCTCGTCCGATCCGCTCGTGCCCTGAGTACCTGGGCTGACGCCCGACGTGCCGACCCCCGGCGTCCCCGGGGTGCCCGGTGTGCCCGACGTGAGCGGCGCGGCCAGAGGCTGCTGATCACCCGAGGACGGGGGTGGAGCGGGCGGCGGGGGAGTGCCCGGAACCTGGCCGGCCAGCGGCAGTTCCGGGGCCGCCGCGTCGGGCGAGTACCGGGGTGATTCCGGCGTGGTGTTCTCGGCGAACGGCGGAAGCCGGTCCAGCAGGCCCGGCGGGATCAGGCCGAGGAACGGATCCGGGAACGGCGCCGTCAGCGTGTAGCTGGCCGCCGCCACGGCGGCCCCGAACGCCGCCGTCGCCAGCGAGACGCGGAACTGCCTCCGCAGCGGCAGGGGTCGGAGCGCCTCGCCCGGGACGGGCGAGGCCAGCGGTTCGTCCACCAGCCACCGCCGCACCGCGGCGCCGTCCCGCGCGAACCCGGCCCACACCCGGCCGAGCCACGTCGTCGCGTTGCCCAGGTGGTCCTGCAGCGCCGCCACCGGGAGCGGGCTGGTCGACAGCGGTCCGGCCGGCTCGGCCGGAAAGGGGTCGGCCGCCTCGCGCACCAGGCCGGCCAGGTGGTCGAGGCGTTCCCGGAGGATCGCCGGATCGGTCGGCTTGGACATGGCTCAGTCCTCGGCTTCCCCGAACCGGATGCTCGACAGCGCCACACCGTCGTAGCGCCACCACCGCTCGGTCGAGAGGTCCAGGATCCAGGCGTCGTGCTCGCGCACGATCAGCCCGATGCCCAGCGCGCGGCGGCGGAAGGTCGAGTCGTCGATGCTGCCCGCCTCCAGCTCGTCGAGCAGGGAGCGGTAGTTCGCCATGGCCTTGCCGAGCGCGGGTGGGATTCCGACCGCGTCCGATGCGTTGTCGGTCCGGTGCCGGAAATTCATTCGAGATCACCTCCGGATGAGCGACGCCATCCGTCCACGCAACGATGCGCGCCGCACGGCTGTTAAGAGGCGAAAGTCCCTCCGGCGCCGGGACCGAGCTCAGTGCCGCCGGAACAGGTGCTCGGTGATGCGCCGGACGCTCTCGCTGACCGCCGCCTCCAGTGGACCGCGGCGGAAGAACCGCCGCCAGATCAGCGGGAAGGCGATCGAGAAGATCAGGAACACCTCGGGCATGTAGGTGTTCACGAACGCCACCACGCCGTCCGGGTGGTGGCCGTCGCGCGGGAACGCCGGCATGTTCGGGACGTCCGTGGGCAGCGCCGGGCCCATGCTGGCCAGCTGCGCCAGGGTGTCCGGCACGCCGCTGAGCGGCCAGCCGCCGACGACGATCTGCCAGGCCAGCACCAGCGCGTGGACTGCGTACAGCGTCAACGCCATCGAACCGGCCGCGGCCAGCGGCTTCAGCAGCCGCCCGGTCCGATCGGCCAGCTCCAGGCACACCGCGACGAACACCAGCGCGATGCCGCCGGAGTCGAGCAGCTCGAACGTCGTGCCGCTGTGCGCGGCGGCGGCCACCAGCCACTCCGGGTGCTCGATCGGGACGGTGCCCTCGATCTGCCCCTGCGGCACCCCACCAACGATCTCCACCAGCCAGCTCGACACCTGGTAGTCGACCATCGTCACCGCCAGCCCGGTCGCGGCCAGCCAGCACCGCACCTTGGTCGACCGCAGGTCCAGCCGCCCGACGGCCATCCCCGCCAGCACCAGCGGCAGGTACGACGCGGCCGGGTAGAAGCCGAGCAGCAGCAGGTTGAACAGCCCGGCGTCGGCGATCAGGTGCCCCGGGTCGACCAGGTCGACCGCGTCGACGATCGCGCGCATCGGCGTGTCCCCGGCGATCCAGGTCCGCAGCACGAACGACAGCTGCGGGCCGACCGCGGCCGCGACCACCGAGGCGATCAGCATCCCGCGCGCCCGCAACCGGATGAACGGCACCGCGAGCAGGAAGTACAGCCCGTAGAACGGGATGATCACGGTGAGCAGGAAGCCCGTCGCCGCGGTCGCTTTCGCCAGCGCGATGCCGACCACCAGCAACAGCAACGCGCGCACCGCGATCCGGATGCGGGCCTGCCGCAGCGCCTCTCCGGTCGGCGGCTCGCTGCGCCCGGTCATCATCGCCAGCGACACCCCGGCCAGCAGGGTGAACAGCGCGGTCGACCGGCCGCTGGAGAACTGCGCGATCCACACCTCCACGTCGCCGTGCGCGAACGGCACGCCGAAGTGGATGCAGAACATCCCGAACACCGCGAAGAACCTGGCGATGTCGATGCCGACCAGCCGACGGGTGCGTTCCGTCCGAGGAGAGCTCAGCGCTGGCGCGACGGCAGTCATAGCATCCAGTGGGTGTCAGCGGGATGGTTTTACCAAAATTTACCGCCACCCGTTCCGGCCCACTCGCGCCCGGTCGCCTTTGGAGGCCGGACTCACACCAGCCAGGCCGCGGTGCCCGGCGGCAACTCCCCGGGGCCCACCGGCCGCGACGACAGCAGCACCTCGCCCGGCGGCAGCGGCACCGGCTCCGGCGAGGTGTTCAACGCGCAGATCAGGGTGGTGCCGGTGCGCCGGAACGCGAAGCACCCCGCCGGCGCGCCGAACCACTCGACCTCGTCGCCGGCGAACGCCGGATGCGTGCCCCGGGTCTCCAGCGCGTGCCGGTACAGCGACAGCGTGGACGCCTCGTCCTCCAGCTGCGCCTCCGCGGTGAAGGACACCCAGTCGGCCGGGATGATCGACGACCAGTCGGCGTCGGCGGCGGAGAAGCCGAACGGCGGCTGGTCGCCCTCCCACGGCATCCGGACGCGCTGCGTCCCGGGCAGGCCGAGCTCCTCGCCGTGCCGCAGGCAGACCGCGCCGGGCAGCGCCAACTGCACCAACGCCATCGCGCGCACCGGCGTCAGCGCCGCGTCGTCCCGGCTCTGCTGGGTGTCGCGGCTGGCCATCGCCCATGCCGGGCGCGGCCCGGGGGCGGCGAGCACGTCCGTGATCGCCTTGCGGACCTGGTCGGCGTCGAAACCGGCGACGGCCAGGTCGAGGTGGAACGACAGATGCCAGTCGCCAGGGCCGCTGCCGATCACCACGCGATCCTGGTGACCGGCCAGCGCGGCGCCGATGGCATCGGCCGGATCGGGGCGCGGGGCCAGGTGGAAACCATCGGCCCCGTGCTCCAGCCACGGCAACAGCACCGATGCCGGGTCGCTGCGCGCGGGATCCACGTCGAGCGAGAGCATCACCCGCATCCCGGAGTCGTGCGCCTCGCCGAGCAGCTCGGCGAAGGGACCCGCCGCCGGATCGAGCCCGGCCGCGCCGGCCAGCACGATCGCGTCGACCTCGAGCAGTTCCAGGTAGCCGAGCCGGCCCGTCAGACCGGCGAGGTCGCCGATCCCGTCACCATCGCCGTCGGCGAACGAGCCGACGTCGACCTGGTAGCACACCGCATCCCACCACCACGGCCGCTCGCCGTGGCCCGCCAGCGCGTCTGCCCGCCGCATCACCAGGTCCTTCTGCTCAGAACCACGAATTGATCATGCTGTTGGCGGCCATTTCCATGTACTGCCACAGCTGGTCGCGGTGCTCCGGCCGGAGATCGACCTCGTCGACCGCGATCTGCATGCAGCGCAGCCACGCGTCGCGCTCCGCCGGGCCGATCTTGAACGGCGCGTGGCGCATCCGCAGCCGCGGATGACCGCGCCGGTCGGAGTAGGTGTGCGGGCCGCCCCAGTACTGGATCAGGAACAGCCGCAGCCGCTCCTCGGCGGGCCCGAGGTCCTCCTCCGGGTAGAGGGGCCGCAGCAGCTCGTCCTTGGCCACCTCCTCGTAGAACCGCGCCACGATCCGGTGGAAGGTCGCCTCGCCGCCGACCTGCTGGTAGAAGGTCTCCACGGAAGTCACGGCTCCATCCTCTCAGGGGCGGCTTCGATTTTGGGCGGCCCTGTGGCCGAACGCCTCACACTCGGGCCACGGGTCGTGAGTGTTTTGGGGCGCTATGGCACCCCAAAACACTCACGGCCGGAGTGACCAGAGGAAACGCTGAACCGCGAAACTCCGGGCAACTCGAGGAGCTCACGGCCCCGCGGCCGGCGGGCTAGGCCACCGGGGCGGGCGGCACCGGGCGGCCGTACGGGTACGGCGGCTCGATGTCCTGTTCGTCGTAGGCGCGCTTGATCTCCGCGCGCAGCCGCCGCTGCACCGACCACTGCCGGCCCGGCCGGACCTTGGTCGTCAGCCGCAGCGTGATGGTGTCCGAGGTGATCTGGTCCACGCCGAGCATCTCCGGCGGGTTCAGCACGTCCTTGGACAGCGGCTCCCGCGACGTCGCCTCGGTGGCCACCTTCGCTGCCACCTCGATGGCCTTCTGCACATCGCTGGTGTGCGAGATGGGGAAGTCCACCACGGCCACGGCGAAGCCCTGGCTGGAGTTGCCGACCCGCAGGATCTCGCCGTTGCGGACGTACCAGACGGTGCCGTTGATGTCGCGCAGCGTGGTGACGCGCAGGCCCACCGCCTCGACGGTGCCGCTGGCCTCGCCGAGGTCCACCACGTCACCGACGCCGTACTGGTCCTCGACCAGCATGAACATGCCGGACAGGAAGTCCCGGACGAGGTTCTGCGCGCCGAAGGCGACGGCGACACCGAGCACACCGGCGGACGCCAGCACCGGCGCGATCTGGATGCTCAGCACCTGCAGCACGTAGATCACGGCCAGGCCGTAGATCACCAGCGAGGCGATCGACTTGAGCACCGAGCCGATCGTCCGCGCCCGCTGGAGGCGGCGCTCCGACAGCAGCTCGGCGGTCAGCGTGTCCGCCCGGCGCTCCCGCAGCGGGGTCAGCAGCTTCGGGGGCTTGCCGTTGCCCTGCGTGAGGCGGTTGATGGTGCGGTGCACCAGCCATCGCACGATGAACGCGACGACCAGGATGAGGAGGATGTTCAGGGGTTTGGCGATGAGCAGGTCGGCGTAGGAAGCCAGCCACTGGTTGCCGGTCCAGTCGGAGATCGTCTGGCACCAGAAAGAGTCCTGCGCACAGTTCGGTTGGGACATAAGCGGCAGATCCATGGGTCGGGGGGTCTCCATGCTGTCGTTCAGGGCCCGCGGTGGTTACCCGGCACGGGGGTGCCGGTGCTTTGGGGCGACATCACCGGGTGGGCAACCGGACAACTCGAGCATCGTGCGCACCCCGCTGCGCACGAGACCCGAACAGCTGACCGCCGGGACCGAGTTCGGGGCTCAGTCCAGGGCGAGTCCGGTGGCCTCCGCGAGGAAGGCGAGCTGGTCGGTCGCAAGCCCTACGGTACGGGACACCGAGCGCGCGGCATGGCCGACCTCGGTCTCCCTGCGCAGCAGGATCGGCCGCTTCGCCGGGTCCGAGCTGGTGGCCTGCTGCAGCGCCGCGCACATCTTGCGGGCGTGGTTCGGATCGACCCGGGAGTCCGACTCGAAGACGGTGAACAGCACCGACGGGTAGTCGGTCTGGTCGGCCACGTTGTGGTACGGCGAGTAGGACAGCAGCCAGCCCAGTTCCTCCGGATCGTCGGCGGTGCCGTACTCGTCGTTCCAGGTCCGGCCCAGCAGGAACTGTTCGTAGCGGACCATGTCCAGCAGCGGCGCCGAGCACACCGCCGCCCGGTAGAGGTCCGGGCGCTGCGTCAGCGCCGCCCCGACCAGCAGGCCGCCGTTGGAACCGCCGGAGATCGCCAGCTGCTCGGCGGTCGTCCAGCCCTCGTCGATCAGGTGCTGCGCCGCCGCGTGGAAGTCGTCGAAGGTGTGCTGCTTCTGCTCGCGCATGCCCGCGACGTGCCATTCCTCGCCCTCTTCGCCGCCACCGCGCAGCGAGGGCAGTGCCCAGACGCCGCCGGCGGCGACCCACGCCAGCGCGGACGGCGTGTAGCCGGGCTCGCGGGACAGCGAGAAGCCGCCGTAGCCGGTCATGAACACCGGCCGCGGGCGGTCCGGTTCGGCGCTCGCGCTCAGCAGGAACATCCGCACCGGGGTGCCGTCCAGCGAGCGGTAGGTGACCTGCTGGGTGTGCACCGCGGGCAGCTCGATGGTGCCCGGCGCCTGCTGGTCCAGCTCGGTGGTCCCGGTGCCGCGCGAGTAGGCGTGCACGCAGGGCGGGGTGGCGAAGTCGGTCCAGCCGATCCACAGCCGGTCCCGGTCGCGGTCGGTCGATTCGTCCACAGTGGTCAGCGAGGTGACCTGGCCGGTGCTCGGCAGCGGGACCTCGGCGGTCCGCCGCCCGGTCGCCGGGTCGTGCAGCGTCACCTCGGACACCGCGTGCCGGGTGCGGAGCACGACCAGCTGCGGGTCACCGTCGCCGGTGTCGAACCAGCGCACCGCCTCCAGCACCGAGTCGGGCTCCTCGGCGATCAGCTCCGTCCAGTTGGCCGGCTCCGGCCGGGCCGGGTCGGCCACGCACAGCCGCCAGCGCGGCGCATCCAGCGTGGTCATCACGTACAGCCGGCCGTCGCGCTCCACCCAGGCACCGACGCGGTACCCGTCGGAGGTGTCCACGACCTGCCGGAGCTCGGGGACGTCGCCGGCCGCGAGATCGGCGATCCACACCGAATCCCGCCGCGCGGTGCCCGGGCTGCCCTCGATGACCAGCCAGCGGCCGTCCCGCGACACCCGGGTGCCGTAGTAGAACGTGTGGTCCAGGCCCTCGCCGTGCACCAGCAGGTCCTGGTCGGGGTCGGAACCGACCCGGTGCCGCCAGACCCGGCGGTGGAACTGCTCCTCGCCGTCGGGCACCAGTTCCGGCGCCAGCCGCCGGATGTAGAAGAACTCCTCGCCGCCGGGCAGCCACGAGATCGTCGAGTAGCGGCACCGGTCGATCGGGCCCTCGACGAGTTCGCCGGTGGCGACGTCCAGCACGTGCAGCAGCGATTCCTCGTCGCCGCCGACGGAGATCTGGTAGGCCAGCCGGTCGCCCTCCAGGCTCGGGGTCCAGCTGTCCAAGGTGGTCAGCCCGGACGAGTCCAGCTCGGTGACGTCCAGCAGCACCCGCTCGGTGCCGTCGGCCTCGCGCACGTACAGCACCGGGAACTCCTGCTCGGGCTCCCGGCGGGTGAAGAACGCCCGGCCCGCGCGCCACGCCGGCGCCGAGACGGAACCGGACGACAGCAGCGACCGCATCCGCTCCGCGATCGCCTCCCGGCCGGGCAACGCGTCCAACCAGGTCCGGGCGAGCGCGTCCTGCGCCGCCGACCACGCCTCGGTGCGCGGCTCGGCCGGGTCTTCCAGCCACCGGTACGGGTCGGCCACCTGGTGGCCGTGCAGGTCTTCGACGATGTCGTCGCGGTCGGCGCCGGGGTAGGTCAGCTGCGAGGCTTGCACGTCGGTCACGGCAGCGACGATACGTGGATCCGGCGACCGTTCGTTGATCTCGGAGTGATCATTTTCCGGAAACGAACATCGAATCACCCGGAACGATCATTGTTGTTCTGCGGGCGCGTGATCGGGAATGATGGCGGTAATCGATCACTCGACGTCGAGTGTCGAATCACACGTGCGTTCGGGCGGGGTTCTATGTTCGACTATGCCCGACACCGGTGGAGGTGGTCGCGTGCCCGACCGACAACCGACCCGACAACCGGCGCTGAAGGCCACGAGCCTCGCGCCGCGGGCCTCGTTGTGCCCGCCGAGCCGCGCCGGCACGTCGCCGCCGCAGGCCGACCGGCCTCCCGGTCACGCGTCGTCCTGGCGAAAACGCCGGGTGCTGCTGCTCAACACCACCTTCGAACCGCTGACCGCGCTCCCGCTGCGCCGGGCGATCGTGCTGCTGGTCTGCGGCAAGGCCGAGGTCGTGCACGGTGACTCCGCAGGCATGGTGCTGCACTCCGCCACCGCCAGCGTCGAGGTCCCGTCCGTGATCAGGCTGAGCAACTTCGTGCGAGTGCCGTACCGCGGCCGGGTGCCGTTGACCCGTGCCGCGCTGATGCTGCGGGACAACTACCGGTGCGTGTACTGCGGTGCTCGCGCCGAAACGATAGATCATGTCGTCCCGCGCAGTCGCGGGGGGCCGCACGCTTGGGAGAACTGCGTCGCCTGCTGCACCAAGTGCAACCACCGCAAGGCGGACAAGACGCTGAGCGAGCTGGGCTGGCGCCTGCCGGTGGCGCCGCACGCGCCGCGCGGGCGGCATTGGCGGCTGCTGGCGGGACTGTCCGAAACGGACCCGCTGTGGTTGCCGTACCTCGGTGAGCCCGCGGCCTGACGCGCCGGTCGGGCCGGCCGTCGAGCTGCGGTGCCGCGAGATGGCGGGCGGTTCCGCTGCGGCGATCCTGATCAGCTGATCCGCACGCCCTGCCGCCCGCTGATCCGCACCCCGTTGGAAATCCGCACGCCCTGCTGCCGTCCGCTGATGCGGACTCCGCTCTGCCCGCTGATCCGCACACCGCGGCTGATCCGCACCCCGTTGGAAATCCGCACGCCCTGCTGCCGTCCGCTGATCCGCACTCCGCTTTGATTGCTGATGCGCACACCGTGTCGGCCACTGATGCGGACGCCCTGAAGGCACGAGCTGATCCGAACGCCGTGCTGGGCACTGATGCGAACGCCGGATTCGCGGCTGATACGAACGCCGTGCTGCGCGCTGATCCGAACGCCCTGTCGACCACTGATCCGCACCCCGCGGCTGATCCGCACCCCGTTGGAAATCCGCACGCCGTGCTGCCCGCTGATGCGCACGCCGCGGTCTCGGCCGCTGATCCGGACGCCGTGTTCGAGCAGTGGCCGGTCAATCGTCGGAAGGGTGATGGCGCTGCTCTGAGTGGCGGTTTCGATGATCGACATAGTGTGCCTCCCGCATTCAAATGACGCTTTGAACGCATGTGATCAAATATGCAAGACCCATACAGGTGAAAAACTAGGAGCAGGAACCCTCAGGAACAAGCCGCCAAGTCGCCGCGCATTGCAACCGTCTGGTTGGACACCATTCGGGGGCACTAGTTACTCTGAACGAGTTACCTTAAGTGATGTATAACACTCTTGACTAGTAACCGTACGTAGTTCCTGGCGTCGCCCGATTCGCTCTCCACCAGCGGGAACCGCGCTCGGGGCGCTCACGGCGGCCTTCGGGTCACTCGAACGTGTCCGGGCCGGGGCTAGGTGACGGTTACCGACGCCGATCATGCGCGCCACAGGTCGGGCGCACGAAGCGGCGGTCATCGGATACCGTACTCGCGTGACTGTGGCGGAGACTGTTCTCTACCTGGCGGTGATCCCAACGGCCCTCTACGGCCTGATCGTGCTCATCGCGATGTGGCCCAGGCTCACCCGTCCGCGTTACCGCGCGGGGCAGGAGTGGGATTTCGCGCCGGTGTACTGGGTGGCCAACCCGGCGGGCGTGAACACCGCTGTGCCGGTGGCAGACGTGGATTCGGAGGCCGCGCCGGCAGACGCGCGGCCGAGCACCGCTCGGGGAGGCGCACGTGGCAACTGGTGAGATCGCGGAGCGATCCGCCGTGGACGCTGGTGAGCTCGGCGTCGGCGAGGCGATGATGGCCACCGGTCGGCTGTCCATCGCGCGCCACGTCGAACCGGACCGCCCGCGGCTGCCGTTCGGCCCGGGCCAGCTCGCACGGCTCGACGAGGCGCTGACGCTGTCCAGTCGCAGCACCGGGCTGGAGTTCGCGATCTACCTCGGCGACCTCGGCGAGGACACCCGCAAGCAGGCGGAGGAACTGCACGCGAACCTCGGCTCGCAGGCCGGGGAGGGCGTGCTGATCGCGGTGTCGCCGGGCCAGCAGAAGTTCGAGATCGTCACCGGCGAGGAAGCGTACCGGCGGATCCCGGACCGCAGCTGCCAGCTCGCGGCGATGAGCATGGTGGCGTCCTTCAAGGAGGGCGAGCTCATCGACGGCCTCGTCGGAGCCCTCCGCATGCTGGCCGACACGGCAGGCACCAGCTACCAAGAATCCCGAGCCCGCCACTAGAGCTCGTTCCAGACTCGACGCAGCGCTCGCGGAGCCCCAAGCACGGGGCCGCCCCCAGGGCGCGATGCTTGGTGTGGAGTGAACGGCCCGTTTGCCTCGATAGGTGAGGTGAACGGGCCGTTCGCTTCACCTACCCGATGCCGGTGGGCGCCATCTGGTGTGGAGTGAACGGCCCGTTCGTCTCGATAGGTGAGGTGAACGGGCCGTTCGCCGCACCGCTTGGGGGCGTGAAGGATTCGCCGTCCCGTTGTCCTGAAGGCTCAGAGCAGGTCGAAGCTCTGGAGGTTCTGGAACATCTCGTAGGCCGACGACGTCGTGCCGACCGCGCCCAGCCGTCGCGCTTGGTCGCCGTACTGCTGCTGGGCCCGCTGGGTGCTGTACACGATCACCGGGGTGTCCACGCCCAGGTCGCGCAGTTCGCGCAGCAGCGCCAGGCCCGCGTCGGGGCGCCACCGGCCGTTCTCCTTGCGGCCCATGTCCTCCACGATCAGCCGGTACTGGCGTTGCGAGAGCTCCGCCAGCGCCGTGTCGTTGTTCGTCGTCATCGTCACCCGCACGCCGTTGTCCCTCAGCTGCTCGGCCAGGATCGCGTGCGCCTCCGGCTTCTCCGAGACCCACAGCACCGCGAGCGGTTCCGAACCGACCGGCGGCACCTCGTCCTCGGTGTGGCCGTCGCCGTTGCCGGAGATCTCGGGCGTCTCGGGCAGGGCCGGAACCGGGAGCGGCTTCGGGGTTTCCGCCGGGATGCCGATCCCGATCCGGTCGCGGTCCGCCAGCTCCTTGCTGAGCATGCTCAGCTGCCGCTGCAGGTCCTGGATCATCTCGGTCTGCTGATCGTTGAGCTCGTGCATGGTCAGCTTCTGGCCGCCGATCTCGAACTCCAGCTCCCGCTTCTCGGCGGTGCGCAGCACCCGCCCGATGGCGCGCCGGAAGACCACGATCGCCAGCAGCGCGATCAACGGCCACAGCAGCTGCGCGATGGCGGTGATCAGCTCGGGCATCGACGCCCCCTCACGTCGGGCAGAACAACGAAATCTTACTCGCCGTGTCCATTTCGACACGATTCGTGTTCACCCGAAACGGAAGCTCGCCCAACGCGAAAGGGGCACCGGCGAACGAGTCGCCGGTGCCCCTCGACCGATCAGCTCAGGAGCGGTCGAACTCCCGGGCGGCCAGTGCGCGCACGATGCCCGCGCGGCCCTCCGAGACCAGGCGGTGCAGCGCCGACGGGTGCTCGCCGGCCAGCCAGGCGTCCGAGGCCGCGACCGTGTCGTCGGTGACCGCCCACGACGGGAACAGCCCGATCACCGTCGGCTGGGCCCGCTCGCTGGAGCGGCGCTGCCAGACCTCGTCGATCTCGTCGAAGTAGCGCCGCACGTACGGCGCCAGCAGCTCGCGCTGGGCCGGGTGCTGGAAGCCCGCGATGATCGAGTCGCTGACCGCGTTCGGCAGCTGGTCGTCGTGGACCGCCCGCTGCCAGGCCTTCTCCTTGGACTCGGCGGTCGGGATCAGCGCCCGCGCCCGCTCCGCGCGCCGCCGGCCCGTCGCGGTCTGGTCCTTCTCCAGCTCCGCGTCGATCTCGGCCTCACCGGCCGCGCCGTGCGCGACCAGCGCCTGCAGCAGCTGCCAGCGGAGGTCGGTGTCGACGGCCAGCCCGGCCAGCGGCGCCGAGCCGTCCAGCCAGCCGTGCAGCTCGGCGACCTGCTCGGCGGAGAGCACCGAGCCGGCCAGCGAGTTGACGAACGCGAGCTGGTGGTCCGAGCCGGGCTCGGCCGCGCGGGCGAGCTCGAAGAGCCGGCCGGAGAACCGCCGCCAGCCCTCGCCCTGCCACGACGGGTCCACATAGGACGCGAGCGCGGTCTGGGTCTGCAGCAGCACCCGCTGCACGACGCCGATCTCGCTCTCGGCGCCGATGCCGCCGTCCACGGACGCGCCCAGCACCAGCGTCACGAAGTCGCGCGCCTTCAACTCCGCCTCGCGGGTCATCTCCCAGGCGGTGGACCAGCACAGCGCCCGCGGCAGCGACTCGTCGATGTCGCCGATCCGGTCGATCAGCGAGGCCAGCGACTCCGGGTCGAAGCGCAGCGAGCAGTAGGTCAGGTCGTCGTCGTTGACCAGCACGAGCTTGCCCCGGTGCACGCCGACCAGGTCGGGGACCTCGGTGCGCTCGCCGGTGACGTCGAGCTCGACGCGGTGCTTGCGCACCAGCTTGCCGCCCTCGTCGTCGTAGATGCCGATCGCCAGCCGGTGCGTGCGCAGCTCGCCCGCGCCGGGCCGGGCGCCGTTCTGCACGACCTCGAACGAGGTGAACCGGCCCTCGTCGTCGGTGGTGAACCGCGGCCGCAGCATGTTCAGGCCGGTGGTCTCCAGCCACTGCGCGCTCCACCACGACAGGTCGCGGCCGGAGGCCTCCTCCAGCGCCTGCAGCAGGTCGTTGAGGGTCGCGTTGCCCCAGGCGTGCCGGTTGAAGTAGACCCGCAGCCCGGCCAGGAAGTTGTCCAGGCCCACGTAGGCGACCAGCTGCTTGAGGACCGAGGCGCCCTTGGCGTAGGTGATGCCGTCGAAGTTGACCTCCACGGCCTGCAGGTCCTGGATGTCGGCGGCCACCGGGTGGGTCGACGGCAGCTGGTCCTGGCGGTACGCCCAGGACTTCTCCACGCTGGCGAACGTGGTCCAGGCGTGGTCGTACTGGGTCGCGCCGACCTGCGCGAGGACGCTGGCCCAGGTCGCGAACGATTCGTTGAGCCACAGGTCGTCCCACCAGCGCATGGTGACCAGGTCGCCGAACCACATGTGCGCCATCTCGTGCAGCACCGTCTCGCAGCGCCGCTCGTAGAGGTAGCCGGTGACCTTCGACCGGAAGACGTAGTCCTCCAGGAACGTCACGCAGCCGGCGTTCTCCATCGCGCCCGCGTTGAACTCCGGCACGAAGCACTGGTCGTACTTGCCGAACGGGTAGGGCACCCCGAACGCCTTGTGGTAGAAGCCGAAGCCCTGCTTGGTCTCGGTGAACAGCCGCTCCGCGTCGAGGTGCTCGGCCAGCGAGGCGCGGCAGTAGATGCCCAGCGGGATCTCGTCCTGGCCGTCCCCGCCGGGGAAGACGTCGCGCCACTCGGCGTACGGCCCGGCCACCAGCGCCACCAGATAGGTCGACATCGGCTTGGTGGTGGCGAATTCGTGCCGTTTGCCGTTCGCCGACCCGGTGACCTCGGCGGTGGCGTTGGAGATGACCTTCCACGACTCCGGGGCGTCCACCGTGATCTGGTAGGTGGCCTTCAGGTCGGGCTGGTCGAAGCAGGTGAACATCCGCTTCGCGTCGGCGGTTTCGAACTGGCTGTAGAGGTACACGCCGCCGTCGACCGGGTCGATGAAGCGGTGCAGGCCTTCGCCCGTGTTGGTGTAGCCGCAGTCGGCGCGCACCACGAGCTCGTTGTCGGCGGCCAGGTTCGGCAGCCGGATGCCGGTGGACTCGTCGTAGTCGGAGACGTCGAGCTCGACTCCGTTGAGGACGGCGCTGTGGACCCGGTCTGCCACCAGGTCGATCCAGCTGTCGGCGCCCGCCTGGTTGCTGCGGAACCGCACCGTTGTGGTGGAACCGAACGTCTCCACGTCCGGCCCACCCGCGCCGGCAGTGAGATCCAGTTCGATCACGTACGACTGGACCTCCAGCAGGGCCGCGCGCTGCTCGGCCTGTTCGCGGGTGAGGTTCGGCGGGGCCACGGATCACCTCGTTGCTCGTCGGGGACTCGTCAGGCCAGGCACGCCTGGCGTACCTGGCGCAGGCATCAAATCACGTCCGCGTGCGGACGTGCCGCCGGGCGGGTCAGGCTCCCCCCGTCGGCGTGTCGGCCCGGGCGGGAAGACAAACGGCTCTACCGGGGTTGGTACCCATGACGGGGCGCGCCGGAACGCGCCCGCGGGCTACTTCTCGAACGTTGGAGGCTTGATGACCGCCACTGCCCGACCCAGGGTCGACTTCTACTTCGACCCGGTGTGCCCGTTCGCGTGGGTGTCCTCGCGCTGGATCCTGGAGGTCGCCAAGGTCCGCGACATCGACCTGAACTTCCGCGTGATGAGTCTGTCGGTGCTCAACGAGGGTCGCGACCTGCCGGAGGAGTACCGGGAGCTGCTGGACACGGCGTGGGGCCCGGTGCGGGTGGCCATCGCCGCGGCCAAGCACCACGGCGACGAGGTGCTGTCGCCGCTCTACACCGCGATGGGCACCCGGCTGCACGACCAGGGCAACAAGGATTTCGATCAGGTGATCTCCGAATCGCTGGCGGAGGCCGGCCTGCCCGCGTCGCTGGCCGAGGCGGCCGGCAGCACCGAGTACGACGAGGAACTGCGCGCCAGCCACCACGCGGGCATGGACCCGGTGGGCGACGAGGTCGGCACCCCGACCATCCACGTCGACGGCGTGGCGTTCTTCGGCCCGGTGATCACGCGCATCCCGCGCGGCGAGGAGGCGGCGAAGCTGTTCGACGGGGCGCTCGCACTGGCCAGCTACCCGTACTTCTTTGAGCTCAAGCGGACCCGCACCGAGTCGCCCAGGTTCGACTGATCACCGGTGTGCTTTGTCTTTGAAGCGGCGTAGCCGCTTGGCCCACCTGTGCAACTTGCACCGCCGCGGGTTCTCAGAGGGCTTCTCGCGAGGACAGCCCCGCCACGCAGAGTAAGCGGGGACTTTGAAACTTTCGCGGGTTCCCCGGGGTTCGTCTGTTGTGACAGGCTCGCCGTGACGTCTGCAGCGTTGGATCAGGGAGGCTTCATGGCGCACACCGGCCACATCATCGGCGGTGCTCACGTCGAGGGCGGCGCGGCGCGGATCGAGGTGCTCAACCCGGCCACCGAGGAGGTGATCGGCTCGGTCCCAGCCGGCACGCCGTCCGATGTGGACGCCGCGGTGGCCGCGGCCCGGGCCGCCTTCGACGGCTGGGCGGGCACACCGCTCGCGGAGCGCATCGCGGTGGCCCGGCGGATCTCCGCGGGGATCGCAGAGCGCCGCGACGAGATCGCCGCGACGGTGACCGCCGAGATGGGCTCGCCGATCAAGTTCGCGACCCAGGTGCACGCGAGCGTCCCGGTGGCGACCTCGGCCGGGATCGCCGACGTGCTGGAGAACGGCTTCACCTGGACCGAGGAGATCGGCAACTCGCTGGTCGTGCGGGAGCCGATCGGCGTGGTCGCCGCGATCACGCCGTGGAACTACCCGCTGCACCAGATCGTCGCCAAGGTGGTGCCCGCGTTGGCGGTCGGCTGCACCGTGGTGCTCAAGCCCAGCGAGGTGGCGCCGCTGACGGCCGCGATCTTCGCCGAGATCGTCGCCGACGCGGGCGTGCCGGCGGGCGCGTTCAACCTGGTGCACGGCACCGGGCCGGTGGTCGGCGAGGCGCTGGCGGCGCACCCGGGCGTCGACATGGTGTCCTTCACCGGTTCCACCCGGGCCGGCCGGCGCGTGTCGGAGGTGGCCGCGCAGACGGTGAAGCGGGTGGCGCTGGAACTCGGCGGCAAGTCGGCGAACGTGGTGCTCGACGACGCCGACCTGGCCAAGGCGGTGAAGCTCGGCGTCGCCGGCTGCTTCCCGAACGGCGGCCAGAGCTGCAACGCGCTGAGCCGCATGCTGGTGCCGGAGTCGCGGCTGGCCGAGGCGGTGGAGCTGGCCGTCGCGGCGGCCGCGAAGTACACCGTCGGCGACCCCACCGACGAGTCCACCCGGATCGGGCCGATGGTTTCGGAGGCGCAGCGGGACCGCGTCGTGGACTACATCCGCAAGGGCGTCGAGGAAGGCGCGAAGCTGGTCGCCGGCGGGCCGGAGCGGCCGGAGGGCCTGGAGAAGGGCTTCTTCGTGCGGCCGACGGTGTTCGCCGGGGTGACGCCGGAGATGACCATCGCGCAGGAGGAGATCTTCGGCCCGGTGCTGTCGATCCTGCCGTACCGGGACGAGGACGAGGCCGTGCGGATCGCCAACGGCACCGACTACGGCCTGGCGGGCGCGGTGTTCGGGTCGGACGAGCGGGCCCTGGCGGTGGCCCGGCGGCTGCGGACGGGCCAGATCGACGTCAACGGCGGCCGCTTCAACCCCAACGCCCCGTTCGGCGGCTACAAGCAGTCCGGCAACGGCCGCGAGTTCGGCCGCCACGGCATCGAGGAGTTCCTCGAAACCAAGTCCATCCAGCTCTGACGGCCAGGGACCCGTGAGCGCTTCGGGGCGCTATAGCACCCCGAAGCACTCACGGGCCTGCCCTAGCATCGGTGCGTGATCCGAGTTCGTGAGCCGCACCCCTGGCCCTCGACGGAAGCCGAGGCCATTGCGATCCAGGAGAAGCTGCGCCCGCTCGTGCGCTTCGACGGCGAGCCCGCGGAGGTGCGCACGGCGGCGGGCCTGGACGTCGCCTACCGCGACGACTCGGGTCGCCTGGTCGCGGCGGTGACGGTCGTCGACGTGGCGACGCTGTCCGTTGTGGACAGTGTGGTCGTGCGCGGCGAGTCCGATTTCCCTTATGTGCCAGGGCTGTTCGCGTTTCGCGAAGCGCCGTCACTGCTCCGGGCCTTGTCCGGGCTGTCGGTGGTGCCGGACGTCCTGGTCTGCGACGGGCAGGGTCTCGCCCATCCGCGCCGCTTCGGGCTGGCCTGCCACCTGGGTGTGCTGACCGACCTCCCGAGCATCGGGGTCGGCAAGACGGCGATGGGCCGCTACGAGCCGCCGGGCGAGGCGCGCGGGGCGTGGTCGCCGCTGAAGATGGACGACGAAGTCGTCGGCCGGGCGCTGCGGACGCAGCGGGGCGTCAAGCCGGTGTTCGTCTCCGTCGGCCACCGCTACACCCTCGACGGGGCCTGCGACCTGGTGCTCCGCCTGGCGCCGAAGTACCGCCTGCCGGAAACGACCCGAACGGCCGACCACCTGGGCAGGACGGCGTAGCCCGGCCCTGAGGGCTCCCTCGGTCGCTGCGAGTGGCCGAGGGTTGCCAGAGCCGGATGGGCGACCTCGTTGATCGCAGGGCCCGCGGCTAGACGGCCGATTCGCGATGCACGTCCAGGATGTTCGTCCTGTTCAGGTGGAAGACCTCGAAGAGCATGTCGGCACCTTCTCGCCCCACGAAATTGATCTCGGGTTTGGTGACCGGAACCAAGGTGATGATCTGCAGCTGGGGCTTGGTGCTGTCCGGGTAGAGGTTGAACGCTTCGTCGAACATCGGGCTGGTGTGCGCGATCACGCCGACGATCTCGGTGCCCTCGATGATCGGCTGGTCGTTCTCGAAAACCGATCCGTACTCCATGCCCCGCTCGTTCTTGATGATCAACGAGGCGATCGAGTCGGTGAGGTAGTGCGCGATGTGCTGCTGGTCGGAACGCAGCGAGCAGACCAGCTCCTCGGGGAGCATCGAGGTGACCTTCTGGAACCGCAGGCCGTTGGTGACCACGGTGGTGACCGGCGGCTCCTCGTTCTGGTAGAAGGTCAGGTCGTAGCCGCGGTTGCCGCGGTCCGACTGCGCCGACTCGATCCGTTGAACCTGCCCGAGGCGCTGCTCGAGGTGGTCGAGCAGCTCGGGGGGCTGCTGGGCGTTCGTCACAGGTGCTCCGATCGTTCTTCCTGGAAGTATGCGGCTTTCCCGGCGAGCGTTTCAGGACCGTATCAGCGGCGGGGGTCCCCGAGCTTCGGTCCTCCCTTGACGATCGTTTGCGGGTCGACGGGAGTGGCGGAGATCGGTCGCAGCTGCTGGTCGCCGAAATGCCTCTCGAACAGCTGCGGGTACTTGCCGAAGCCCGGCGCCGTCGATTCGTGGCTGTGTTTCTGGTTCTCCGACTTGAGTTCGAGGCGGTAGTGGTCGGGGTGGTCGTACATCGACTTGTACTGGTCGCGAGTCACGTCGTGGTGGATCGCGAACTCCCGCTGCCGCCAGTACTCGTACTCCGGCTGATGGCCCATGTCCGCCACGCTTCGGACCTTGCCGTCCACCTCTTCCTGCTTCGGGACGGTGAACTTGTCGTGCGGTGGCGACGGAGGCTCCTCCCCGCGCGTGTACCAGCCCGGCGGGGTCGTTTCCTTGAGCTGCGGCGGCGTCCCGGTGCGTTCGTAGAACTGCGGCTTTCCGGCGCCGTCCTCGGCCACCGGGATGGGCTTGCCGGACGCTGCGCACTTGTACGAACCATCGGGGTTCATCTCGGTGTTCTGGTAGACGCTCTGCTTGGTCGCATCCGAGATGGCCGGGCGGTCACCCTCGTAGACCCAGCGCATGTACGTGTGGTCGTCCCTGAGGTGATCAGGCGTGTCGGGCGTCGGTTCGAGCGTGCCTTCGCGCTGGACCCAGTCGTTGGAGTTCTCGTCCCATCGCAGCGGCGGTCCGCTTTGGCCATCGCGCAGACGTGCTTCGTGCCCACCGCCGTAGAGGTAGTACTTGTTGTCGTGGGGAGGTTTGTCCAGGGCCGCCTTGCGCTTGTCGATCTCCTCTTCGCTGAGCTTCTCCTGGTTCCCGCGTGCTTCGGCGTCGTCGGGGCGGTCGCCGATGTCTTCGCCGTCGCGGGACGGGTGGAAGGCGTCGTCGCTGGCCGGGGAGTTCGTGCCGTCCGGGTGGTGGGTGTCCCAGCCGCCGTCCGGCGGCCAGGTGGGCCCGCCGTCCGAGGCTCGGCTGCCGGCGAAGACGTTGCCGTTGGTGTCCGTCCAGGCCAGGCCGCGCGGGGCCGTGACGTCCACGCCGAGCTTCTTCGCCAGGTCGCCGGCGAAGTCGCTGGAGTTGCAGCTGACCAGGCGGACCGGGCTCTGGCCGTCCCAGCCCGAGCGGCGCAGCACGTCGGCGAACTCGTCCGGCGAGTAGCTGCGCCCGCCGATGTCGATCCGGCCGTCCGGACCCATGTGCGCGTCGACGGTGAAGTGCTTGCCGTCGTCCGGGACCCGGTGCGCCAGGTCCTGCATGTTCGGGTCGGTGTGGCCGGAAGTCCCCGCATCGGTGCGGTTGTTGTCGAGGGTGTCGGCGCCGTCGTTGATCTTCTGGTCGTACTCGGGCGTGCCCGGCTCCGGCTTGTCGGCGTCCGGCTCGTGCGGCTTGTCCGCGTCGTCCTTCGGCTTGTCCGGGCCGTCCGGTTCGGACTGGGAGTCGGTGCCGTCCTTCGGCTTGTCCGTCGTGTCGGGCTCGCGTTGGGAGTCCGCGCCGTCCTTCGGCTTGTCCGTGTCCGGGCCCTTCGAGTCCGGCTGGTTGGACGTGTCCGGCGACTTGGTGCCGTCCGGGGACTTCGTTGAGTCCGGGCTCTTGGACGAGTCCGGTGCCTTGGACGAGTCCGGTGCCTTGGACGAGTCCGGTGCCTTGGTCGAGTCCGGTGCCTTCGTGGTGTCCGGGGTCTTCGTGGAATCCGGTGTCTTTGTGGTGTCCGGCTTCGAGCCGGGGCCGCCCGCGTCGGGGCGTTGGCTCGGACCGCCATTCGGGCCGGTGGGGCGCTGGTTCGGCGCGTCGGTGCGCGGCGCGCCGGGGCCTCCCGGCCCGCGGCCGTCGGGGCCCGTCGGCCGGGGAGAGCCGGTCGGTCCACCGTTCGGGCGGGGCGGTGCGTCCGGTCCCGCCGATCCGCGGGGCGCCGCAGTGGGCCGCGGCGCAGCGTCCGGAGTGGACGGTGGGCGTCCGGCCGCGCCGGGGCTGCCGGGGGTGCCGGTCCAGCCGCCTCCGGAACCCGGACGGCTTCCGCCGCCGCTCGGGCTGGCGCCACCGCCACCGGCGCCACCGCCGGGCGTGCCACCGCCCATCGCGCCGCCCGCCGGGGCTCCGGCGTTCGGCTGATCGGTGCGGGGAGCGTTGGGCGATGGTGCGGTCTGCGGAGCCGCCGGAGCGTCCACACTGGACGAACTCGTGCCGGACGGGTTGCTCGGCCGGTCGAAGGACGACGGCGAGTGACTGCTGCCGCCACCGGAACCACCGCTGTGCGTCCCGCCGCCACCGGGCATGCCGCCGCCGGACGATCCGCCGCCGTGCGGGCCGGAGTCGCCGCTCGGCGAGCCACCCGCGTCGGGGCTGGAGCCTCCGCCGTGCGGGCTGGAGCCGCCGCTGGGGCTGCCGGAGAGGTCGCCGGAAAAAGCGGTGTTGCGGCTGTCCGGCGCGTGCCCACCACTGGGCGACCCGGAGGACCCGCCCCCGGAGTGGCTGCTTGAGCCCGGGCCGTCGGGCGAGGAGCTGCTGCTGGAGTGGCTGCTCGAACCGGGGCCGTCGGGCGAGGAGCTGCTGCTGGAGTGGCTGCTCGAACCGGGGCCATCCGGCGAGGAGCCGTCGGGCGAGGAGGTCGGCCTGCTGCTGTCCGGCGACGAGCTCGACGAGTGCGAACCGCCCGAGTCCGTGCTGCTGGAGCTCGACGAACCGCTGGACGACGAATCGGAGTGCGAGCTGCCGGAATCGTCGCCGCTCGACCGGCCGTCGCCGCCGGATCCCGAGCCGTCCAAGCTGGATCCCGAACCGCTCGGGTCGGAGTTGGAGCTTCCGCTGGAACTGGCGGAGCTCGATCCGTCGCTACCGGAGCCCGAGCCGCTGCCGGACCCGGAGTCGCTGCCGGACCCGGAGTCGCTGCCGGACCCGGAGCTCGACCCCGATCCGTCGCCACCGGAGCCGGAGCCCGACCCGTTGCCGGATCCGTTGCTGCCGGACCCGTTACTGCCAGACCCGGAGCCGGAGCCGGAGCCGGAGCCCGACCCGTTGCCGGACCCGTTGCTGCCGGAGCCGGAGCCGCCGTCGCTACCTGAACCCGAGCCGCCGTCGCTGCCGGAGCCGCCGTCGCCGCTGATGTTCGGGCCGCCGCCCGGCTTGGTGTTGTGCTTGCCGACGACGTTGGTGCCGAAGGCGTCGTCGAACTTCTTCCAGGAGCCCTCGGCGAAGTTGTCGGCGAGCTTGCCGGGGGCGTCGACGACCTTCTTGATGCCCTTGCCGAGCTTCTTAAGGATCTTGCCCAGGACCTCGACCATCTTGGCGATCTTCGGCGCCACGTTCTTGATCGTCTTGACCAGCTTCTGGACGACTTCGCTGATCTTCGAGACGGTCTTGGAGATGAACGCGGTCGCCTGGGCGACGATCACCGGGGTGCCGAGCCCGAAGGTGCACAGGGCTTCCAGCGCGTAGGTGATCAGCCGCGAGACGCAGTCGGCGACCAGGTCGCGGACGAATTCGCGGACGAACGAGACGACCTCGCCCATCACCGTCACGACGGTGCTCAGGATGCCGGCGAGCTCGCTGGCGTCGTTGAGCGCGCTGGCCTTCTCCTCGGCGTGCTTGCGGTAGGCGTCACCGGCGGCGCCGGTCCACTGCGAGGTGTCGCCCTGGACGGCGCTGTTGTACTCCTCCGCGGCCTGCTTGACGGCTTCGGAAACCTTCTGCCAGGTCGCGCCGTAGGCCTTGACGCCGTCCGGGTCGCCGGCGAACCAGTCCAGCGCCTCCTTGAGCGGCTGCACGTGTTCGATCAGGAACGAGACGCCGTAGGACGCCAGCGTGCCGATGGGGTCCATGACCATGCTGGCCACTTCCATCGCGGCACCGCCGTAGGCGAGCCCCGCCTCCACCCAGCTGGATTCGTCGTTGAGGCTGGTGACGTCGTGGTACGACTCCAGGATGCCGACGCCCTTGATGCTGTCGGGCGTCTCGTTCGGGTCCTTCGGGAGGGTGTCCTCGGTTACGACGAGCGGATTGTCGGCCATCACTGCATCCCGCTGAACATCGAGCTGTTGTCGTCATCGGTGGACTGGTAGACCTCGGCGGCGCCGCGCACGTTCTCGGCGGTGTCCTGCATCGCCTCCACGGCCTTCTGCAGCGTCTCGACGCCGTACTGCTCTACGGGCTGCAGCATCAGCGCGAAGGGCTGGCACAGGATCCCGTAGGCGTCGTTGTTCATCGTCACCTGCTGCGACGCGTCGACGGCGACGTTCAGCTGATCGACAACACCATCCACTTTGGACGCGTGCGATCGCAGGTTCTCGATGACGACGTTCATCTCGTCGGCCATCGTCGGCTCCCCTCAGTGCGGAACTCAGCGCAGGAACGAACCACCGCTGAAGTCGTCATCGTCGAAGTCGTCCGGGCGGCGGCGCGACGGTCGTGGCTGCTGTTGCGGAGGCGGCGGCGTGGCGGGACGTTGCGGAGGTCGTTGCCGCTGCTGCGGTTCCTCGTAGTCGTCTTCCAGCCCGAACCGCATCTCCGGCACGCCGGCGTCGCGCCCCTGCGGCCCGTCCTCGTCCGCGGGCGGTTCCGGGAAGTTCTTGCGGGCCTCGCCGAGCACGTGCTGGGCGGCGGAGTCCTCCAGCCCGACCGTGCCCGCCACGGCCTGCTGCATGAGTTCGGGGATCTTCGCCTGCGCGGTCTGCACGGCGCGCATGATCTCGGCGGCGAGCTTCGCCATCGGGCGGTTGCCGGCGTTCTCGGAGAGCTGCAGGCCCTGCAGGATGCCGTTCGAGCCGATGGTCACCTGGATCGCTCCGTCGCGGGAAGTCTCCGTCACCGCGATCTGCTCGATCTCCTGCTGCATCCGGCCGAACTTCTCGGCCTTCTCCGCGGCACGCTCCTGCCACTGCTGGACCATGCGCTCGGCAGCGCCGATGTCTTCAACCACGCGCCCTCCCCGGCAGAACCCCCCTGTTCCGGAAAGAATGACGTGTTGGGAAACTGTTCGGATCCACCAAGCGACACAAATGGGCCGAACAGATCAGTTCATTAAGTCGAATGGTCTAACGATCTTGCGCGAAAGCAGCTCGGCGGGTTCGTCGTGGCCCGGTCGTCCTGTGTGGACGCGAGGCCGCCTCATCCGGCCGTCAGGATCCCGTCCCGCAGCACGGGCGCCCGCCGGCTGCAGTTGACCTCGGCGGCCAGCGCGACGTCGTGCGCGAAGCCCCACTCCGCGAGCTCGCGGCCGGACTCGCAGTCGGCGAGCATGGCGCCGGTCTCGCCTGACACGGCCTGGAACGCTGCCGCGGCCAGCTCGGCTTCGGGGGAGCGCCGTCCGGGCAACGCGGAGATGATCGCGCCCGCGCCGAGCAGATCCTCGATCGCCGGGCGCAACTGGTCGTCCCGGCGCTCCCCGGCGGCGACTATTCCGATCGGGCCGCCCACCCGCGCCGCTGCGCGGGCCACGGCCTCCGCGTTGCGCAGGCAGCCCGCGAACACGGTGGCCCCGGTGGCGACGGCCTCGGCGCACAGCGTCGCGCCGTTCGGCGACGGAAGCCCCAGCAGCACGTCCGGTGTCAGGGTGCGAAGTGACGACGGGCTCAGCGACCACTCGTCGAGGCTGCGGGGGCGCGCGAGCACGACGTCCTCGGGTGCCGACGCGTCCTGCGGCGCAGCGGCATGACCCGGGCGCCGGTGCTCGTCGCCACGTCGACCGCCGTCGAGAAGGACAGGACGTCGACCACCACGAGCACCGGGTGGTCCGCCATGGCGCGCAGACCGGGCAGGGCCCAGTCGGTGTGCACATCGATGCTGGTCACGGCCGGTAGTGTAACCGGGGTGTGCGGGGGCGGTGGGCCGTTTGGCAGACTGCCCGCGTGCGCGTCTACATCGGCTCCGACCATGCCGGCTACGAACTCAAGAACCACCTCGTCAAGTGGCTGACCGACAAGGGTCACGACGTGACCGACATCGGTCCGGCGGAATACGACGCCCAGGACGACTACCCGCCGTTCTGCGTCGAGACCGCCCGCCGCGTCGTCGCCGACGAGGGCAGCCTCGGGCTGGTCCTCGGCGGATCCGGCAACGGCGAGCAGATCGCCGCGAACAAGGTCCCCGGCGCCCGCGCCGCGCTGGCCTGGAGCGTCGAGACCGCGAAGCTCGCCCGGCAGCACAACAACGCGCTGCTGGCCGGCATCGGTGCGCGGATGCACACCGTCGACGAGGCCGAGCAGATCGTCGAGGCGTTCCTGACCACCGACTTCGAGGGCGGCCGGCATCAGCGCCGGATCGACCTGCTCACCGACTACGAGAAGACCGGCGAGCCCCCGGCTCTGCCCGGCAACTGATCCCATGGCACCGGCACGTCCGACCGCGGCGCTGCTGACACCTCTGGTGGCGGCGGCGGGAACCGCGGTCGGCGTGCTGGTGCTCTTCTTCGGGCAGCGCGCGCTCGCGCCCGTCCTCGCCGGTGGCCCCGGCGCGACCTGCACCGAGCCCGACTGCCTGCTCGGGGTGGGCCTGTGGCTGATCGTGGGCGGCGTCCTCGCGGTGTGCGTCTCGCTGCTGGCCGGGGTCGTGTTCCGGCATCCCGAGCGACCGGTCCGGCGCGGCCTGTTCGTCGCGCTGTGGTGCGTGGCGGCCTACTTCGTGGAGTCGGTCGTGCTGTGGATCCTCGCCTGACGCGGACGGACTGTTGACATGCCCGAAGGTCACACGCTGCACCGGCTCGCCGGGCTGCACGGCGACCTGTTCGCCGGCACGGAGGTCCAGGTGCGCAGCCCGCAGGGGCGGTTCGCCACCAGCGCCTCGCTGCTGACCGGCTCGGTGTTCGAGCGGGCCGAGGCGCACGGCAAGCACCTGTTCCACTTCTACGGCCCGGATCGGGTCGTCCACGTGCACCTCGGGTTGTACGGCACGTTCACCGAGTCCGAGCTCCCGCTGACCGAGCCCCGTGGCCAGGTGCGGATGCGCATCGTCGGCCGCACGCATTGGACGGACCTGCGCGGGCCCACCGCGTGCGAGCTGCTGACCGGCGAGGAGATCGCCGCGCTGCGCGGTCGGCTGGGGCCGGACCCGCTGCGCCGCGACGCCGATCCCGAGCGGGCGTGGCAGCGGATCTCGCGTTCCCGCACCAGCATCGCCGCTCTGCTGATGGATCAGAAGGTGCTGGCCGGCGTCGGCAACGTCTACCGGGCGGAAGTGCTGTTCCGGCACGGGATTCCGCCGTACACGCCGGGCCGCTCGCTCGGGCGCGAGCTGTGGGAGGCGATCTGGGCCGACCTCGTCGAGCTGATGGCCGACGGGGTGCGGGTGGGGCGCATCGACACGGTGCGCCCGGAGCACCTGCCGGAGGTCACCGGCCGGGCGCCGAGGCAGGACCGGCACGGCGGCGAGGTCTACGTCTACCGGCGAGCGGGGATGCCCTGCCTGATCTGCGGCACGCCGGTGGCGATGGCGGACCTGTCGGCCCGCAAGCTCTACTGGTGCCCCACCTGCCAACAAACCTGACCACCACCTCTCCTCCCGGGAGGTCCGCAATTTCAATGGAAATCGGACCTTCGATTTCAATGGAAATTGCGGTTCTCCGGCGTGCCGGACCACGACACGCCGGGAGACTGTGGATAACTCCCGCAGTTTCCATGGACATACATCAGGAGGGGCATCCACAGTCCAGGGAGCCTCTGAGGTTCCGCTACCCGCACCGCCACGCACAACGAGGTTGGAAAAACCTCATATTGAAATTGCGGGTTGTCGCCGGTGGTAGCGGAGCCGTCAGAAGCCGAAGTCGCCCATGTCGAAGCCGCCGGCGTCGCCCTGGTCTCCGCCGTCGAAGCCCTGGTCGCCGATGCCCTGGTCGCCGTCGGCTCCCAGGCCGTCCTGGTAGCCCTCCGCGTACGCGGCTTCCGCCGGGACGCCCGCCATGCCGCCGAACAGGGCGCTCATCAGCACGAACGAGCCCACGCCCCAGGCACCCGCGACCAGCGCCGGCTTCCACCACGGCTCGCTGTACCAGCCCTGCGGCACCGGCCGCCCGGCGACCGTGCCACCCGGGTAGTAGTGCGGCGTCTGCTCGGTCGGGTCCGGCGACGCCACCTGGTGCCGGCCCTCCACCTCGACGTCGCGGTACTCGGTGACCTTGCCCGCGCCGTGCTGGCCGGACAGGTCGGGTAGCTCCGGGCCCGGGTCCATGTCCATCGCGACCCGCGCCGCCCGCACGTAGTACAGGCCTTCCAGCGCGGACTCCGTGGTCAGGCGCGCCTGCGCGGCGGTGTTCGCCCGGTCTAGCTGGGAGATCGCCGCCCCGTGCCGTTCGGCCGCGTCGGCGAGGGCCTGCTTGGCCGCTTCGTTGGTGCCGACCAGGTTGAGCACCTGCCCGCCCAGCCGCTCCACCCAGCGCCGCGCTTCGGCCTTGGCGTCTTCGAGCTGCTTCTGCTGGTGCGCCACGGCTTTCTGGCGGGACCACCAGACCGCGGCGACGATCACCACGAGGGCGATCACGATGATGATGGTTGCGGTCACCCGTGCCTCCCGTTTCCGGCGGACGCGTTGATTTCGACAGTACGCCGCCGGAACCGGATGCAGTCGGGTCAGAAACCCTCCGGGCAGTGCGGGGCGTCCTCGGTGGCGAACGCGCGAGAGGCTTCGAGCAACGCGCCGGGGGCGAGCTCGGCGACCCGCCCGGAGCGCGCCAAGCCGGCCAGCGTGTTCCCGCCCAGGTACGCCGCGGCCAGGGCGGTGACGTCCAGCCCGAGCTGGCCGGGGTCGTCGGTGCGGGCGAGCTTGCCGACGCCGTCGGGGCCGGCGGCCAGCCGCCACCGGCCCGCGTTCCACGGGCAGAACCGGTCGGTGATGTCGAGCACGACGTCCACCGGGGCCGAGTACCGGCGCGCGGGCAGCGCGCGGTCGACGTCGACGAGCCGCACCCACAGCCCGTCGAGGATCTGCCTGCTCGCCGCGCGCGGGTCGGCGAGCATGCCCACCACCGGCTCGTCGAGCGCGGCCTTCGGCCAGTTCACCTCGCCGACCAGGTCGATGTCGAGCAGGTACCGCCACAGCGCGGCGTAGGCCTGCGGGGTCGCCGCGACGAGTTCCAGCACCTGCAGCTGGTAGGCGGGGCCCCGGGTGGTCCACTCGGGCTTGGGCCGGTAGATGACGTAGCCGTCGGGGTGCAGCGCGAACCTGGCCCGGCCCAGGTCGCCGCGCTCGGCGCGGTCGTCGATCATCCGGACTTCCCAGGAGCCGTCGCCCCGGGACAGCCAGCCGGTCCGGGTGGCGGCCACCTCCGGGTAGCGCCGGTGGGCGAATTCCAGCGCGGTTTCCCGGTCGACCTCCCGGACCCGCCGCTCGTCGACGTCCACAGTGGACAGGAATGCGGCGCCGCGGGGCAGGCTCAGGCGGGTTTCGTAGCTGGCCAGGCCGTAGCCGAAGCGGCCGTAGATGGCGCCTTCCGAGGCGTACAGCGCGGCGAGCCCGGAACCGCTGTCGTGCAGCTCGTCGAGCTGGGCGCGCATCAGCGAGGTCAGCACGCCGCGCCGCCGGTGGCCCGGCTTGACCCCGACCGCGCTGATGGCCGCGACCGGGTGCCGCGCCGGGCCCGGCACGGTGATGTCCAGCGCGAACCGCCCGGCGACGCCGATCAGCTCGTCGCCGTCGAAGGTCCCGTGCGCCAGCGACGGGTCGAAGACCTCGCGGTAGCGCTCCATCGCGGGGTCCCGGCCGTCGTCGAGGAAGGCCGCGGTGAACACCGCGAAGAAGCTCTCGTAGTCGCCGGTCGAAAGTTTTCTCGTGGTGAGGTCCGCCATGTGGCGTTCCTACCGCCGACGAGCCTTTCGTGCGACCCGTTTTCCGGTCAGGCGCCGAGCGGGACCTCGGCGATGGTCTCCCACTCGGAGCACGAGTGGTCCCGGTTGAGCTTGACCAGCGACAGCGAGGGCACCTTCGCCGTGGTCGGCTCCACCGCGGTCGCGCTGAGCGTGGCGATGGCGAAGATGGCCGGGCCGTCCGTGGTGGAGTGGGCGAGGCTCACGTGCTTGTCGACGTCCTCGGGCTCCGCGGGCAGCGGCGTCTCGCCGATGGCCTCGGCGGTCGCTTCCCGCACCGCGGCGCGGAGTTCGAGCACCGTCGACTGCGGTTCGGCCGGCAGCGCCAGCGACTCCGGCAGCACCACGGCGTGGTGGAACGCCAGGGTCAGGGGCAGCACCGACGCCAGCCGCGGCCGGGCGGCGGCCAGCAGCGCCTCTACGCGGTCTTCGCCGATCTCGTCGGTGAAACCGATCTCCTGCACCAGGATGTGCATCCATTCCAGCGGGACGAGGTCGAAGCCCGGCAGGTCGCGCAGGGCGTACTGGTAGTCGTTCACCAGCTTGCGCAGCCCTGGTTGGTCGGCCAGCGGCAGCAGCCACGCGTAGCCGGTGCGCCCGGCGCGCCAGCCCGGGCGCCAGCGGGCGTGATTGCGGACCTGATCGGCGTGTGGCATGTCGGTCACCCCTCACATACTGCCCGGGCCGGTCCGGGCGTGGGGCGAGCTTGAGCTATCTCACGGTTTCCGAGGGCTCGCGTTCACCCTGCCGTGCCTTCGCGGCCGGAGCGTCCAAGCTGGCCGCCGCGTCGGAGTCTCGCACGCCCAGCCCCAGCAGCAACCCCAGCCCGGCGAAGACCACCGAGACCAGGAACGCGCCGTGGTAGGCGCCCAGGTGCGCCGCGGCCACCTGACCGGCCACGGCGGGATCCACTGTGGACATTCCGCGTTCGGTCAGCACCACCAGCACGGTCGCGACGATCGCGGTGCCCAGCGCGGTGGCGACCTGCCTGCTGACGTTGAACATCGAGCTGGCCTGGCCCATGGCGGGGCCGGAAATCCGGGCGAAGGTCGCGGTCTGCACCGGGGTCATCAGCAGCCCCATCGCCACGCCCTGCACCGCGAGCAACGCGACGAGGAACCACAGCGAGGTGTCGACGCCCTGCAGCTGCAATCCGATGCCGATCACGACCTGCACGGCGAACCCGGCCAGGATCAGCCGCTTCGGCCCGACGCGGCCGTAGATCCGGCTGATCACCTGGGTTGTCATCAGCATGCTGATGGCCTGCGGCATCAGCACGAGCCCGGCGTGCATGGGCGACACCCCGCGCAGGTTCTGCAGGTACAGCGGGATGAGGAAGAGCACTCCGAACATCGCGCCGGTCTGGCACAGCAGCAGCAGGTTGCCGGTGCGGAACAGCCGGTCGGTGAGCAGCCGGAGGTCGAGCATCGGGGCGCGCACGGTCAGCTCCCGCCAGACCAGCCCGCCGATGAGCAGCACCGCGGCGATGAGGCTCAGCCAGACCTGCGGCTCGCCCCAGCCGAGCTGCGCGCCCTGGTCGAGGCCGTAGAGCAGCGTGGCGAGCCCGGCGCCGGCGAGCACGAACCCGGGCAGGTCGAACCGGCCGGGATCGCGGCGCGCCTCCTCCTTCAGGAAGAGAACGGTGAACAGCAGCGCGAGCGCCCCGACGGGAACGTTGATGAAGAAGATCCAGCGCCAGCTGGCGTATTCGACGAGGAGGCCGCCGAGCACGGGCCCGAGCATGGGGGCGACGGTGATCGGGATGGAGAGCACGGCGCCGGCCTTGGCGCGCTCGTTGGGCGGGAACGCGCGGAACAGCATCGCCTGGCCGACGGGCACCAGCATGCCGCCGCCGACGCCCTGGAGCACCCGGGCGGCGATGAGGTGCCACATCTCGGTGGACACGCCGCAGAGCACGGATGCGAAGGTGAAGATCACGACGGCGGCCTGGAAGGTCCGCTTGCTGCCGAACCGGTCGGCGATCCAGCCGGACGAGGGGATGAAGACGGCGAGGCTGATCATGTAACCGGTGAGAACCCACTGCAGAGCAGCGGCATCGACGTCGAACTCCCGCCCCAGGGTGGCCAGGGCGACGTTGAGGATGGTGACGTCCAGGATCTGCATGATCAGCGCCAGCACGAAGGTGATGCCGACCAACCACTTGTACTCGAGCCGCCGCACAAAACCCCCAAGATCGAAAGAAGAGAAGCCGTCACCCCGGCCGAAGGGCCGACCGCCGGACCATCCGGCCACGACGAGACCAGGCCCCGACCAAGTCCCAAGCCTCCCGCAACCCCCCGACAAAACCCAAAACCTTTTTATTCCCCAAAACCCCAAAGCCAAGCCCAGCAACCCGAACAACCACGAACCCCAACCCGAAGACGACCCGGCGGACAAGCAGGCCTACGGGAAGAACGAAGATCAAGAACAATGCCTCCGCAGGCCGACCCGAAGGGGCGGCGAAGGTCGGGCAACCAGCAGGAGAGCCCGCCGTTTTCGCGCGAAACCGGCGCGACTCAGGCGTGGCAAGCGACGGTTTCGCGCGAAAACGCCACCAGGCCAGGAAAGACCCAGGAGATCGACCCCAGCCGCGAAGCGGCACAACATCGACCCCAGCCGCGAAGCGGCACCATCAAAGACAGAGGAAGGCGTGAGGCGGCACCACCACTGTCAAGGAAGAGGCAGAGGTGATGTCCTGCGTCGGCCGCGAAGCGCCAAGGCTGGTCGGAAACCCAGGCCGGGAACGCTCCAAAGGCGGGGAGCAAGGAAAAGACGACCCCGCACCGTGGGGGTGTGGGGGCTCGGCCCCCGCAGCAAAGGTGAAGAGTAGAGGTCTGGTGACAAACCAGACACACCAAACCCAACTCGGAGCGGGCGACGGGAATCGAACCCGCGTAGCCAGTTTGGAAGACTGGGGCTCTACCATTGAGCTACGCCCGCGTGCCGGTTTCGCCTGACCTTCGTGGGTTGGGCGACCTTGCGTGCCACAGCTTAGCGGGTCGCGATAGGCTCTTCGCAACGCACCCGGTTTTTCCGGGTGTGCCGCACGTCGGACGGGGTGTGGCGCAGTTTGGTAGCGCACTCGCTTTGGGTGCGAGGGGTCGTGGGTTCAAATCCCGCCACCCCGACGTCGCGGCCGGCCGCTCGCCTGCAGGTGGGTGGCCGGTTTTCTTTTGCCCGTCGGCGGGTTGCGCGTGGTGATGTGCGTCGCAGCGGGTGGCCGCGGTTCGTAACGCTCCGTCGCGGGCGGCCGATTCCTCCGTCGTGCGCGATTGGAGTGTGGCCGGGTTCCGCGTTCAGCCGCCTGCCTTGGCGGTGGGCGTGGTGCTGGGCGCCGTCGTGGCGTTCCTGGTCGTGGTGTCGTTGTGCGTGCCGGGGCCGCCGGGTACGCCCGAGTCGGCGCCGCCGGACGGGATCATGACCGCGGTGACGCCCACGCGGTTGGGTTCTGCGGCGGGTGCGTTGGCCGGCCGTTGATGGTTTCGGCGGTGCAGGTGGTGGGGCGGACCGCTTTCTTCCCGCAGCTGTTGGGGCGTGGCGGGTCGAGTTCGTGTTCGCGGACCTCGACCTGCCAGTTGCGGCCGTCCTGGTGGCGGATCGTCACCTGGCCGTTCTCCTCGGCGGTGACGCGCAGGGCGTCGGCGAGGTATTCGCCGATGTGCTCGCGGACGGCGAGTTCGGCGGTTTGGCCGGCGCGGGTCCACGACGACCGGCCGCGGCAGTGGTCGAGCACGACCTTGCCGGCCGCGGCGGCGGACAGCACCGCTTCGGCGGCGGGTGCGGTCAGCCGCCCGTAGGTGTAGCCGCTGGGCAGCACGACCGCGGCGGGCGCGAAGCGGTGTCCGCCGGTGTGCGTGGATTCCCAGATCGAGCCGTCGTGCCGGCCGGCGAGGTCGGTGATGAGTTCGCGGCCGAGCAGGGCGCAGCACCGGTCGCGGCGGCCGTTGGTGCACACCAGCAGCAGCGGGTCGGCAACGGGCCGGCCCCAGCCGTCGTGGTGGCCCGCGGCGATCCGGCCGAAGTCGAGTTCGAGCAGGTCGGCGGGGTTGTCGACGGTCGTGGTCCGCAGCCAGCCGGTGCCGGGGGCGGTGTGCGCGAGGAACACCCGGCGCGGCTGGCCGTCGGCGGTGTCCGCGTGCCGGCCGGGCTGCCGGATGAGCTGGATCCGCACGCCGTGCTCGTCGGCCCGCGCGGACAGCGCCCGTCCCAGCTCGGGGTCCAGGTGGCTCTGGACCAGCGCGTTGTGGCCCCAGGGGCCGCGCTGTTCCAGGCACAGCCAGCTGCCTGCCACCGCGGCGGTCCCGGGCAGCGGCTCGGCGAACGTCTCGGACAGGGCGGCGCAGGTGGCCGCGTCGGCTGCGGTGTGGTGCACGTTTCCACTCAAGCACGGATGGCCGCCCGACGGTTAGGTGAGGCTGGCCAATGCGGGTTGTGGCAACCCCGGGCCGTGTGCCCCGGCGGGAAGCAATAGACTCGGAGGTCAGCCCGGCATCGTTGGACGTGGTGGTATGCCGCGCCCGTTGGCAGCGCCGGGAATCAAGCACGTTCGCACTAGGAGACCACGTGAAGAGCACCGTCGAGCACCTGAGCCCGACGCGCGTCCGGATCAACGTCGAGGTGCCGTTCGACGAGCTCAAGCCGAACTTCGACCGCGCGTACAAGGCACTCGCCCAGCAGGTCCGCATCCCCGGCTTCCGGCCGGGCAAGGTCCCGGCGCGGGTGCTGGAGAGCCGCATCGGTCGGGGCCCCGTGCTCGACGAGGTCGTCAACGAAGCGGTTCCGGCCAAGTACCTGGAGGCGGTCAACAGCAGCGAGGTGCGCACCCTCGGTCGCCCGGACATCGAGGTGACCAAGATCGAGGACGGCGCGGAGATCGCGTTCACCGCCGAGGTCGACGTCCGACCGGAGATCACCGTGCCCGCGTTCGGCGAGCTGTCGGTGAGCGTCGACGACGTCGAGGTCACCGAGGAAGAGGTGACCGAGCAGCTCGACTCGCTGCGCGCCCGCTTCGGCACCCTGGCCGGGGTCGAGCGCCCCGCGCAGGAAGGCGACTTCGTCAGCATCGACCTGTCCGCCACCGTCGACGGTGAGGACGTCGAGGACGCCAAGACCAGCGGCCTGTCCTACGAGATCGGCTCGGGCCAGCTCATCGAGGGCATCGACGACGCGCTGATCGGCGCGAGCGAGGGCGACACCAAGGCGTTCACCACGAAGCTGGTGGCCGGCGAGTTCGCGGGCAAGGACGCCGAGGTTTCGGTCGTGCTGAACTCCGTCAAGGAGCGCCAGCTGCCCGAGGCCGACGACGAGTTCGCCCAGATGGCCAGCGAGTTCGACACCGTCGAGGAGCTCATCGCCGACCTGCGGGAGCGCCTGGGCCGCGTCAAGAAGATGCAGCAGGGCATGCAGGCCCGGGACAAGGTCCTGGACGCGCTGCTGGAGATCATCGAGGTGCCGCTGCCGGAGAAGGTCGTCGAGTCGGAGATCGAGGTGCGCCAGCACGACGCGGTGCACCCGTTCGACCACGACGAGGCGCGCTTCGAGGAGTGGCTCGGGCAGCAGGAGAAGACCCGCGAGGAGTTCGACGCGGAGACCCGCACCGAGGCGGAGAAGGCGGTCAAGACCCAGCTGGTGCTGGACACCATCGCCGACGCCGAGGACGTCTCGGTCTCCGACGACGAGCTCACCCAGCGGATCATCTACCAAGCCCAGCGCTTCGGGATGAGCCCGGACCAGTTCGTGCAGCAGGCGCAGCAGTCGGGCCAGCTCGGCTCGCTGTACGCCGACGTCCGCCGCAGCAAGGCGCTGTTCTCGGTCGTGCGCCAGGCCACCGTCACCGACGAGGCCGGCAACGAGCTGGACCTCGACGAGCTGTTCGGCCCGCAGGAGTCGGAGTCGGACGAGGCGGCCGAGACCGCGAAGGCGGAGTGACCGACCTCTCGGGCGGACAATTTAAAAGCATGCTCTAAGCGAACGTGGGTGGTACTGGGAAGCTGGTGCCGCCCACGTTCGTTAGGGTCGGTTGTAGCGGATCGCCCGAGAGGGAAGCAGGACAACGCCTGGGGCCGCGCCCGACGTGTCGGCCGCGCCGGTCCACTGTGGAAGTGGGCGGAGTGGCCGATGTGGCCCCGGTGGACAACGGCCCATTGTGGGAGAAGGCAGGGAGACGTGACGTGACGCAGCACCTGACTGTTCCGACGTCCGACGCGCGGTCGCCGTCCATGCGGACGGGGACGAACGGGCTCTCGCTCAACGACTCGGTTTACGAGCGGCTGCTGCGGGAGCGCATCATCGTCCTCGGCTCCCAGGTCGAGGATTCGATCTCCAACCAGATCTGCTCGCAGCTGCTGCTGCTGGCGGCGGAGGACCCGGAACGGGACATTTCGCTCTACATCAACTCGCCGGGCGGCTCGGTGACGGCGGGCATGGCGATCTACGACACCATGCAGCTGATCAAGCCGGACGTGGCCACGGTGGCGATGGGCATGGCCGCTTCGATGGGGCAGTTCTTGCTGTCCGCGGGCACCAAGGGCAAGCGCTTCGCGCTGCCGCACGCGCGGATCATGATGCACCAGCCGTCGGCCGGCCTCGGCGGTACGGCTTCGGACATCGAGATCCAGGCCAAGATGTTCTCCCGGCACAAGAAGGAAATGGCCGAGCTGATCGCCGAGCAGACCGGTCAGACGGTGGAGAAGATCGTGCAGGACGCGGACCGCGACCGCTGGTTCACCGCGGAGGAGGCCCGCGACTACGGGATCGTGGACCACGTGGCGAGCGCCGCTAATCTGCCCAGCAGCTGATCATCCCCGCCCGAGACCTAGCAACGAGGAGTCACCCGTCGTGAACCCTTACGAGTCTTTGCAGTCCCGCTACGTGCTGCCCTCGTTCGTCGAGCGCACCGCGTACGGCGTCAAGGAGTCGAACCCGTACAACAAGCTGTTCGAGGAGCGGATCATCTTCCTCGGCGTCCAGGTGGACGACGCGTCCGCCAACGACGTGATGGCGCAGCTGTTGTTCCTGGAGTCCGACGACCCGGACCGCGAGATCCAGATCTACATCAACTCGCCCGGTGGTTCGTTCACCGCGCTGATGGCGATCTACGACACGATCCAGTACGTCCGCCCGGACGTGCGCACCATCTGCCTCGGCCAGGCCGCCTCGGCCGCGGCGGTGCTGCTGGCGGCCGGCACCAAGGGCAAGCGCCAGGCGCTGCCGAACTCGCGCGTGCTGATCCACCAGCCCTCGGTGGAGGGCATCCAGGGCCAGGTTTCCGACCTGGAGATCCAGGCCGCAGAGGTGCTGCGGATGCGGGACCTGCTGGAGACCACGCTGGCCCGGCACACCAACCGGTCCGTGGACCAGATCCGCGAGGACATCGACCGGGACAAGATCCTGACCGCCGACCAGGCTGCCGAGTACGGCCTGATCGACGAGGTCGTGCCCTACCGCAAGCTCTCGACGCAGAAGGCGTAAGGAGATTGCACCGCGCCGCTCGCGAGGGCGGGGCGGACGGCCGGGCGTGGTGGTCACGCCACGCCCGGCCGTCATGCACGACACGCCGGACGAGGTGCTGGTCACACCACGCTCGGCAATGGCGGACACTGTGAGTCTCCCCGAACCCGGGGAACGCCAGGTACCGTCGAAGGCACATACGGTCAGGCGCGCTACCGGACGGCGCGCCGGAGGGGACGGGGTCAGCGGTCATGGCACGTATCGGTGACGGCGGCGACCTGCTGAAGTGCTCCTTCTGCGGGAAGAGCCAGAAGCAGGTGAAGAAACTCATCGCCGGCCCCGGCGTGTACATCTGCGATGAGTGCATCGATCTCTGCAACGAGATCATCGAGGAGGAACTGGCCGAGGCGGGCGAGGTCAAGCTCGACGAGCTGCCGAAGCCGGCCGAGATCCACGAGTTCCTCGACCAGTACGTCATCGGGCAGGACCCGGCGAAGCGGAACCTGTCGGTCGCGGTCTACAACCACTACAAGCGCATCCAGGCCGGTGAGCGCCGGGAGAGCCGTGGTGAAGAGGCCGTCGAGCTGGCCAAGTCCAACATCCTGATGCTCGGCCCCACCGGTTGCGGCAAGACCTATCTGGCGCAGACGCTGGCCAAGATGCTCAACGTCCCGTTCGCGATCGCCGATGCGACGGCGCTGACCGAGGCCGGTTACGTGGGCGAGGACGTCGAGAACATCCTGCTCAAGCTGATCCAGGCGGCCGACTACGACGTGAAGCGCGCCGAGACCGGGATCATCTACATCGACGAGGTCGACAAGATCGCCCGCAAGAGCGAGAACCCGTCGATCACCCGCGACGTGTCCGGCGAGGGCGTGCAGCAGGCGCTGCTGAAGATCCTGGAGGGCACCACCGCGAGCGTGCCGCCGCAGGGCGGCCGCAAGCACCCGCACCAGGAGTTCATCCAGATCGACACCACGAACGTGCTGTTCATCGTGGCCGGCGCGTTCGCCGGGCTGGAGAAGATCGTCGAGGAGCGGGTCGGCAAGCACAGCGTCGGCTTCGGTGCGGAGCTGCGCTCGAAGGCCAAGATCGACACCACCGACCACTTCGCCGACGTGATGCCCGAGGACCTCATCAAGTTCGGGCTGATCCCGGAGTTCATCGGCCGGCTGCCCACGGTGGCCAGCGTGACGAACCTGGACAAGCCGTCGCTGGTGCAGATCCTCACCGAGCCGCGCAACGCGCTGGTGAAGCAGTACAAGCGGTTGTTCGAGATGGACAACGTGGAGCTGGAGTTCACCAAGACCGCGTTGGAGGCCATCGCCGACCAGGCGATCCTGCGGGGCACGGGCGCGCGCGGGCTGCGTGCGATCCTGGAGGAGGTCCTGCTGCCGGTGATGTACGACATCCCGAGCCGTTCGGACGTCGCCAAGGTCGTCATCACGGAGCAGACGGTCCGCGAGAACGTCAACCCGACGATCGTCGCGCGCCAGGCCACTCGCCGCGAGCGCCGCGAGAAGTCCGCCTGAGCCCTGGTCGGTTCGTGTCGAGCAGCTCTGCCGGGCGCCGGAGGTCGCCCGCTTCCCGGATCGTTCTGCACTGATCCGCCACCCGTGGTCACTCGCTGCGGATCCGGCGCGGTTAGATGATCATTGGTTGCGACCAGACGAACGATTCCGGGGACGGTGCCATGAGCGAGATGCATGTCCTGCTGATTCACGGGATGACCGGTTCCGGCCCCTGGCACTGGCAGCAGTGGCTCGCCGCGCAGCTCCGCGACCAGGGTGTCCGGGTGGACCTGCCGAGCCTGCCCGATCCCGGCCGGCCGGTGCTCGACAGTTGGCTGCCGGTGCTGCGGGAGCGGCTGGAGGCCGTGCCGCGGGAGGCAGAGCTCGTCGTGGCGGCGCATTCCTGCGGGGTGGCGCTGTGGCTGCACCACGCGGCGACGATCGCCGGGCGGGACCGGCGCGCGGACCGGGTCCTGCTGGTGTCTCCGCCCGCCCTGGACTGGCAGCACCCGGACGCCCAGGACATCACGCCCTATCCCACGGGCGCCGCGGCGCTGCGCCGCGCCGCCGGGATCACCCGGCTCGTGGTGGGCACCGGCGACCCGTACCTGTCGATGTACCGGGCGCACGCGCTGGCCGCGGACCTGCAGGTCGAGATGGACGTGATCCTCGACGGCGAGCACCTCAACACCGACGCGGGCTACGGCCCCTGGCCGTCGGTGCTGCGCTGGGCCCTGTACGGCTCCGTGCCGCTGAACGATCGCTTCGACACCGACACCTACACCGCGGGCCCGTCCCAGGACCGCCTGCGGCTGGTGTGACCGGCCCTCACTTCTTGCGCGACCGGGCGAGCTGGCCGCCTACGAAGTCGACGACCTCCGGAAGGGCCTTCCGGTAGTAGCGGCTGTTGTGCCCGCCCGGGGTGGTCGAGGCGTACTCGGGCTGGGCCGCGCGGATGAAGCGGCGAGTGCCCTCGATGAACCGGTCCTCGGTGCCGCACCACACGCCCAGCGGCACGTCGCCGAGCTCGTCGATGTGCCGGAGCGGGTCCATCGCGGCCCACTCGGCCTCGTTGGCGAAGGCGCGTCGCTTGCTCATCTCCCGCCAGCTGGTGATCAGGGCGGGGGAGACGACGGCGGCGGCCGACAGCGGATTGCCCTGTTCGAGCCTGCGGCGGGCGTAGAGCAGCGCCCCGAACCCGCCCATCGAGATGCCGGCCGCCGCGAACGGCTGGCCGCCCGGGCCGCCGAGGCGGCGTTCGGCCAGCCAGCGCGGCACCTCGTCGAGCAGCATCGACATCGGGTCGTCGCCCGGCCATCGGTGCCAATAGCTGTTCCCGCCGCCGTCCACGGCCAGGAACGCGAACGGCGGGATGCGGCGCGCGGCCACCGCGTCGGACAGCCAGGTCGGCAGCCCGCCCGCGGACTTGCGCGCGTCGCCGAACCGGCCGTGCAGCATCAGGCAGACCGGAAGCCCTTCGCGCGCAACATTTTTGGGGAACATCGTGACCAGGTGGACGGGGCAGTTGCGGGCCTGCGAGTGCACCTGCTCGACGAGCACGTTCGACTCGTCCATGTACTGCGCCGCCGGGCGCGTGTCGAGGTCGGCGGTCAGCCCGATGCTCAGCGCGGCCAGCCCGGCGACGCCGGAGGCGAGGACGCTGCGCCTGCCGAGCATGCGACCGCGCGGTTCACCGTCGCCCATGCGCCCTCCCGTTTCGCTGTCCGGCTTTCATCGTGCCAACGGGGTGCACCGGCACCAACCGAGTAGGACGCAATCAGGCGATGTCCTTCGTCACGATGCGTTCGGTTCCGGTGTAGACGTTCATGGTGCGGCCGCGGAGGAACCCGATCAGCGTCATGCCCTGCTCGGCCGCGAGGTCCACGGCCAGCGATGACGGCGCGGACACCGCGGCGAGCGCGGGCACCCCGGCCATCGCGGCCTTCTGCACGAGTTCGAACGACGCCCGGCCGGACACCATCAGCACACAGCCGGTCAGCGGCACCCGGTCCGCCAGCACGGCCCAGCCGAGGACCTTGTCGACGGCGTTGTGCCTGCCGACGTCTTCGCGCACCACGAGCAGTCCGCCGTCGGAGTCGAACAGTCCCGCCGCGTGGAGCCCGCCGGTGGTGTCGAAGACGCGCTGTGCGGCCCGCAGCCGGTCCGGGAGGGCGGCGAGGGTGTCCGTGTCCAGCGTCAGCGGGTCGTCGGCGGGGGAGTGCCGGGTGCTGAGCCGGACGGAGTCCAGTGCGGCCTTGCCGCACACCCCGCAGGACGACGTGGTGTAGAAGTTGCGCGTCACGGACGCGTCCGGCGGCTGCACGCCGGGGGCGAGCAGGATGTCCAGCACGTTGTAGGTGTTGCGGCCGTCGGGGCCGGGGCTGTCGCAGTAGCGGGCCGTGGACAGCTGGGCCTTGTCGTGGATGACGCCTTCAGTCAGCAGGAACCCGTGCGCGAGTTCGACGTCGTGGCCGGGCGTGCGCATGGTGACCGAGAGCGGCGCGCCGTTGACCCGGATCTCCAGCGGCTCCTCGGCGGCCAGCGTGTCCGGCCGGCTCCGGCTGCCGTCGGCGGCGATCTTCAGCACCGGTCGTCGCACGGTGACGCGTCCCATCGGGCCCTCCCTACCGGTCGCATCGGCGAAATCGTCCTCGTCCGAACGCCCTTGTACACCGTATGCTCAGCCGCGCTGTGATCAACGCCGCATCGGGGAGGTCCCATGGTCGCAGACCTGCTCGCCCCCAACAGAATCGTCGCACCTCGCGACTGGAACAGGTGGCTGGTCCCACCCGCTGCGCTCGCGGTGCACCTGTCGATCGGGCAGGTCTACGCGTGGAGCGTCTTCAAACCGCCGCTGGAGGACGCCCTCGGCCTGTCCGGGACGCTCAGCGCGCTGCCGTTCCAGCTGGCCATCGTGATGCTCGGGCTGTCCGCCGCGCTGGGCGGGACGCTGGTGGAGCGCCGCGGCCCGCGGTGGGCGATGGCGGTGTCCGCGACCTGCTTCTCGGCCGGGTTCCTGCTCTCCTCGCTCGGGGTGTCGACCGGCCAGTACTGGCTGGTGGTGTTCGGGTACGGGTTCGTCGGCGGGATCGGGCTCGGCATCGGCTACATCTCGCCGGTGTCGACGCTGATCAAGTGGTTCCCGGACCGGCCGGGCATGGCGACCGGCATCGCCATCATGGGTTTCGGCGGCGGCGCGCTGATCGCCTCGCCGTGGTCCGCGCAGATGCTGGAGTCCTTCGGCGGCGGCAGTTCCGGGATCGCGCTGACGTTCCTGGTGCACGGGTTGGCCTACGCGGTGTTCATGTCGCTGGGCGTGCTGCTGGTCCGGGTGCCGCCGCCGGACTGGCGGCCCGCCGGGACGCCGGAGCGGACCGCCGGCTCGATGATCACCACGGCGAACGTGACGGCCCGCAACGCGATGCGCACGCCGCAGTTCTGGCTGCTGTGGGTGGTCCTGTGCTGCAACGTCACCGCTGGGATCGGCATCCTGGAGAAGGCGTCGCCGATGATCGTCGGCTTCTTCGCGGACAGCTCGACGCCGGTCGCGACGGGCGCGGCGGCCGGGTTCGTCGCGCTGCTGTCTCTGACCAACATGGCCGGGCGGTTCGTCTGGTCGTCCACATCGGACATCGTTGGGCGCAAGAACGTCTACCGGCTCTACCTGGGCGGCGGGGTGCTGCTGTACCTGGGCATCGTGCTGTTCGGCGCGACCGGGGTGCCGGTGTTCGTGCTGTGCGCGATGCTGATCCTGTCGTTCTACGGCGGCGGTTTCGCGACGGTGCCGGCCTATCTGAAGGACTTGTTCGGCGGTCTCCAGGTGGGCGCGATCCACGGCCGGCTGCTCACCGCGTGGTCGGTGGCCGGGGTGCTGGGGCCGCTGATCGTCAACGCGATCGCCGACGTCCGCAAGGCGGCCGGCGCCACCGGACCGGACCTGTACACGACGTCGCTGTACATCATGATCGGCCTGCTGGTCGTCGGGTTCGTGGCCAACGAGCTGGTGCGGCCGGTCCATCCAAGGTTCCACGAACCGGCCACCGGAGGTGCGCGATGAACCGCCGAGCACTGCTCGTCCTCGCGTGGGCGTGGGTCGGCCTGCCGTTCGCCTACGGCGTCTACGAACTCGTCCAGAAGGTCACCCAGCTCTTCACCGGCTAGCGCGGTCGATCGCCGCGCTCACCTCGTGGACGGAGGTGAGCTCGCCGAAGGGCGGGAGGTAGAAGGCGTAGCGCATCGCGGCCGATCCTCGACGATGGGGAGACCCCGACGAGGGTCGGGAAGGGCGGCTGCGCCGTCTGGCCGACACGCGGGGAGGAGCGGGGTTTCGCCTGGTCAGGAGCCGGTTTTCGCGGACGTGAGGCGGCGACGGACGTGGTCGGGGAGGACCGCGGCCTTGCGGGCGAGGGTGTCGACGAAGGCCGACGTGAGCGGGTCCGGGCCGCTGCGCGTGTAGGCGGTCAGGGTCCGGTGCACGGGCGGGTCGGGGCGCAGCAGCGCGCCGTCGAAGCGGGGCGGGATGATGTTCGCCGGAACCAGCGCGGGGCCCAGTCCGGCAGCGGCGAGCATGGGGGCCGCCGCGGTCTGCTCGGTGCGGATCGCGGCCCGCGTCTGGAAGCCGGCGGCGGCGCAGGCCTGTTCGAGCACGTCGGAGAGCCCGTTCTCCGGGCTGTAGTGCACCCATCCCCGGTCGGCGAGTGCCCCGAGCTCGATGCGCGTCGCGCCCTCGCCGACGATCGGATCGTCCGTCGGCAGCACGACGACGAACTCCTCCACCCCCAAGGTGTGCACCGGACCGTCCCAATCGGACGGTGGCGGCCCCACCGCGAGATCGGCCTGCCCGGCCGTCATCGCGGCGCGGAGCTCGTCGGTGTGCCGGTGCTCGAAGAGTCTGATGTGGACACCCGCGTGCTCGCGGCGCCAGGCGCGCAGCACCGGCGGTAGCACGCCGAGGCTGATCGAGTAGACCGTCGCGAGCTGCAGCTCGCCGCTCTCCAGCCCGCATGCCTGCCGGGCGGCCAGCCGGGCGCGTTCGGCGTCGGCGAGCGCCGCGCGGGCGTGCGGCAGCATCGCGCGGCCCATCGGCGTCAGCCGCACCGCGCGCGGCAGGCGCTCCAGCAGCGGGCCGCCGACCTCCCGCTCCAGCGCGCGCACCTGGTGCGACAGCGCGGGCTGGGTGACGTGCAGGAGCTCCGCGGCGCGGGTGAACGACCCCTCCGCCACCACCGTGACCAGGTACTCGAACTGCCGCAGCGTTGGCATGAACAGAACTTATCACTGGCAGAAATAACAAGCCTTGGACTTATGGATCGATGGCGACGAGTGTTGTCGGCATGGAGCACAACACCAAGGTCGCCCTGGTCGTGGGGGCCAACGGGGTCATCGGTCGCAACCTCGTCGAGCACCTGGCCGCGTTGCCGGACTGGGAGGTGATCGGGCTGTCCCGGCGCGGCGGCGAGAACACCGAGCGGGTCCGGTACGTGGCCGTCGACCTGCTCGACCCGGAGGACACCCGGGCGAAGCTGCGCGAGCTCACCGGCGTCACGCACCTCTTCTACGCGGCCTACCAGGACCGCCCGACCTGGGCCGGACTCGTCCCGCCGAACATGGCGATGCTGACCAACGTCGTCGACGCGGTCGAAGCCGTCGCGCCCGGCCTCCGGCACATCAGCCTGATGCAGGGCTACAAGGTCTACGGCGCGCACCTCGGGCCGTTCAAGACGCCGGCCCGCGAGACCGACGCCCGCCCGATGCCGCCCGAGTTCATGGCCTCCCAGCAGCAGTTCCTGGAACAGCGCCAGCGCGGCAAGGCCTGGACCTGGACGGCCCTGCGCCCGTCGGTGGTGGCCGGATTCGCGCTCGGCAACCCGATGAACCTGGCAATGGTGATCGCGGTCTACGCGGCGATCTCGAAGGAACTCGGGCTGCCGCTGCGGTTCCCTGGCAAGCCCGGCGCCTACGACTCGCTGCTGGAGATGACCGACGCCGGCCTGCTGGCGAAGGCGACGGTCTGGGCCGCCACCTCGGAGCGGGCCGAGAACCAGGCGTTCAACATCAACAACGGCGATCTGTTCCGCTGGCGGGAGCTGTGGCCGAAGATCGCCGCGCACTTCGGCCTGGAGGTGGCCGACCCGCTGCCGATGTCGCTGAGCGACGTGATGGCCGACAAGGCCGGGCTGTGGCAGCAGATGGTCGCCGAGCACGGCCTGGAACCGCACGCGTACCAGGAGGTTTTGTCCTGGGAGTTCGGCGACTTCGTCTTCTCCTGGGACTACGACATGTTCGCCGACGGCTCGAAGGCCCGCCGGTTCGGGTTCCACGAGTTCGTCGACACCGAGGCGATGTTCCTGGAGATCTTCGACGACCTGCGCGCGCGCCGCGTCATTCCCTGAGGAGTCCTGATGGATCTGCAACTGGCCGACAAGGTCTTCGTGGTGACCGGTGCCTCCGCGGGAATCGGCGAGGCGACCGTCCGCCTGCTGGCGGCGGAGGGCGCGAAAGTGGTCGGGGTGGCGCGCGAACCGCACGGCATCTGCGCGCTCGGCAGCGGGATCAGCGCGGTGGCGGCGGACATCACCGACCCGGACGCCGCCGAGCGGGTCGTGGCGACCGCGCTGGAACGGCACGGCCGCCTGGACGGGCTGGTGAACAACGTGGGCGGGCTGCAGTCGCGCACCGGGTTCCTGGACGTCGCCGACGAGGAGTGGAAGCGGACCTTCGAGCTGAACTTCCACTCGGCGATCCGCATGACCCGGTCGGCGGTGCCCGCGATGCTGGCGCAGGGCGCGGGCAGCGTGGTGCACGTGACCAGCGAGGCGGCGCGCCTGACGGACGTGCCGCTGATCGACTACGCGGCCTCGAAGACCGCGATGCTGTCGGTGTCCAAGGCGCTGGCGATCGAGTTCGGCCCGCGCGGTGTGCGCTCCAACGTCGTTGCGCCGGGCCCGACCCGGACCTGGCTGTGGGACGCGCCGGGTGGCTTCGCGGCGCAGCTGGCGGACCGGTTCGGCCTGCCGGTGGAAGAGGCGGTGGAGCACTTCGTCCGCGACGTCCGCGGCCTGCCGACGGGCCGCCTGGGAACCCCGGACGACGTGGCCCGGGTGATCGCGTACCTGCTGTCCCCGCTGGCGGCCCAAGTGACCGGCGCGGAGTGGGCGGTCGACGGCGGAGCCCTCCGCCAGCTGTAGACGGCCGTTTTCGGCTGGGCCCCGCCTCAATCGAAACCGCACTCCCCCGGTGTGTCGAACCACGACATGCCGGAGGGTGTGGACAACCTCGTTCCGCTGTGGATGACTTCCCCAATTTCCATTGAAATCGGACCTTCGATTTCAATGGAAATTGCGGACCGGCGTGTGCGGTGGTTTCGGGGCGATCGGTCCCGCGCGACGGCCGGTGGCGCTACCGTCGGCGAGGCACCCCGCACAGTGAGGAACGCGATGGCCACCAGCACTCCGCTCGAACGGCAGAACCTGCGCTTCGTGGAGGCGTCGGAACCGATCACCGAACCGATCACGAAGTTCGGCGGCCAGCCGGTGTGGCTGGCCGACCCGACCTGGCCGCTGTCCGCCGACACCGGCCGCCCGATGCGGTTCATCGGCCAGATCCGCCTGCCGGGCGAGGAGGTCCGGCTCGGCTACCTGTTCATGACCGAGGACGGTTCCGACGAGTTCGTCGACGGCACCTACGACCCGACCGGCGGCGAGAACGCCTTCTTCGCCCAGCCCGGCGAGCCGGCGGAGTTCTACCAGGTGGCCAGCATCCGCCGAGGCCCGACGTTCGGCCCGGACCACCACGCGGAACTGGCGCCGCACGACCCGGACGCGGTGGACGACCAGGACGACGACCTGCGCAGCCGGCTGTGGGGCGAACCGGTCTGGCTGCAGGGCGAGGAGTGGCCGGACGAAGCCGGCACCTGGCGGTTCGTGGCGCAGCTGGACAGCGCGGACGAGCCGTTCGACATGAACCTCGGCGACGCGGGCGTCGCCTACGCCTTCATCGACGAGAAGACCGGCCAGGGCCGCTTCCTCTGGCAGTGCGGCTAGTTCTCGTGGGTGGCTCTCCCGCAGGAAGGGCCACCCACGAGCCCGTCAGGCCCGTTCCAGGCGGATGACGACCGCCTTGGAGACCGGCGTGTTGGACTTCTCCGCCACCGAGTTCAGCGGCACCAGCGGGTTGGCTTCCGGGTAGTAGGCCGCCGCGCAGCCCCGGGCGGTCGGGTAGGCGACGATCCGGAAGCGCTCCGCGCGGCGCTCCTCGACCGAGCCGTCCGGCGCCGCCCACTCCGAGATCACGTTCACCAGATCTCCCGCCGCGAAGCCGAGTTCCGCGATGTCCGCGCCGTTGACCAGCACCACGCGGCGGCCGTCCTCGATGCCGCGGTAGCGGTCCGAGAGCCCGTAGATCGTGGTGTTGTACTGGTCGTGGCTGCGCATCGTCTGCAGCAGCAGCCGCCCCGCAGGCACCCGGATCGGCTCCGGGACGTTCACCGTGAAGTTCGCCTTGCCCGTCGCCGTCGGGAACGTGCGGCTGTCGCGCGGCGGGTGCGGCAGCACGAAGCCGTCCGGTTCGCGGACCCGCCGGTTGTAGTCCTCGCAGCCGGGCACCACCTGCGCGATGTGGTCCCGGATCACGTCGTAGTCGCGCTCGAAGGACTCCCAGCGCACCGGGTGGTCCGGGCCGAGCAGCTCGCGCGCCAGCCGGCAGATGATCGCGACCTCGGAGAGCAGGTGCCCGGATGCCGGCGCGAGCCGCCCGCGCGAGGCGTGCACCACCGACATCGAGTCCTCGACGGTCACGAACTGCTCGCCGGTGCCCTGCGCGTCGCGTTCGGTGCGGCCGAGCGTGGGCAGGATCAGCGCGGTGCGGCCCGGGACGACGTGCGAGCGGTTGAGCTTCGTGGACACCTGCACCGTCAGCTCGCAGCCGCTCAGCGCCCGGATGGTCGCGTCGGTGTCCGGCGTCGCGGAGACGAAGTTCCCGCCCATCCCCACGAACGCCTTGACCCGGCCGGCCTGCATGGCGCGGATGGTGTCCACCGTGTCCAGGCCGTGCTCCCGTGGCACCGGCACCCCGAACTCGCGCTCCAGGGCGGCCAGGAACTGCTCCGGCATCTTCTCCCAGATGCCCATCGTCCGGTCGCCTTGCACGTTGGAGTGGCCACGCACCGGGCACACCCCGGCGCCCGGCTTGCCGATCATCCCGCGCAGCAGCAGCAGGTTGACGATCTCGCGGATGGTGGCGACGCCCTGCTTCTGCTGGGTCAGGCCCATCGCCCAGCAGGCCACCGTGCGCTGCGAGGAGATCAGCATCTCGGCGATCCGCTCGATCTGCTCGCGGTCCAGCCCGGTCGCCTCGGCGGTGGCCTCCCAGTCGACCTCCCGGGCGTGGGTGGCGAACTCGTCGAAGCCGTGCCCGTGCGCGTCGATGAACTCCTGGTCCACGGCGCCCGCCTTGAGCACCAGCGCGTTGAGGGCCTTGAACAGCGCCAGGTCGCCGCCGATGCGGATCTGCGCGAACTCGTCGGCCAGCTGGGTGCCGTCGCCGACCACGCCGCGCACGTTCTGCGGGTTCTTGAACCGCATCAGCCCGGTCTCCGGCAGCGGGTTCACGGCGATGATCCGCCCGCCGCGCTGCTTGACCTTCTCCAGCGACGACAGCATCCGCGGGTGGTTGGTGCCCGGGTTCTGACCCACCACCAGCACCAGGTCCGCGTGCTCCACATCGGACAGCGACACCGAGCCCTTGCCGATGCCGATGGTCTCGGTCAGCGCCGACCCGGACGACTCGTGGCACATGTTCGAGCAGTCCGGCAGGTTGTTCGTGCCGAAGCTGCGCACCAGCAGCTGGTAGAGGAACGCCGCCTCGTTGCTGGTGCGGCCCGAGGTGTAGAAGGCCGCTTCGTCGGGCGAGGCCAGCCCGCGCAGGCCCGCCGCGATCACCTCGAACGCCTCGTTCCAGCCGATCGGCCGGTAGTGGCTGTCGCCGTCGCGCAGGATCATCGGCTGCGTCAGCCGGCCCTGCTGGCCGAGCCAGTAGTCGGTCTTCCCGGCGAGCTCGGCGACCGGGTGGCGGGCGAAGAACTCCGGCCCGACCCGCCGCGTCGTCGCCTCTTCGGCGACCGCCTTCGCGCCGTTCTCGCAGAACTCGGCGAGCTTCCGCTTGTCACCCTCGGCCTCGCGCGGGTCCGGCCACGCGCACCCGGGGCAGTCGAAGCCCGCGCGCTGGTTCAGCAGCGGCAACGTCCGCACGGTGCGGGTCAGGCCCATCTGCTCCCAGCTGCGCTGCAGCGAGACCAGAACGCCCTTCACCCCCGCCGCGGCGCGGCCGGGCGGCCCGACTCGGAGGCCGTTCTCGTCGATGTCCTGTTCGGGCGCTCCACGCGACATGCGCCTAGCGTGCGCCACGGCGCGCAAGCGGGCACGCGTGGGGTGGTGGGAGTCACGACCGCGCTGGTCGCCGCCCACCCCCAATGCCCGGAAAACGCGCTGAACAGGCACTCGTAGAATCCGGTGCGTGACACAGACCCATGACGCTCAGCAACGTGAACTTCCGTCGACCTGGAATCCGGCCGACGTAGAGGCCGAGCTGTACGAGCGCTGGGTAGCGGCCGAATACTTCACCGCCGACGCGAACAGCGACAAGCCGCCGTTCTCGATCGTCATCCCGCCGCCGAACGTCACCGGCAGCCTGCACATCGGGCACGCCTTCGAGCACACCCTGATGGACATCCTCACCCGGCGCCGCCGGATGCAGGGCTACGAGGCGTTGTGGCTGCCGGGCATGGACCACGCGAGCATCGCGGTGCAGGCGCTGGTCGAGCGACAGCTCCGCGAGGAGGGCATCGACCACCGCGAGCTGGGCCGCGAGGCGTTCCTGGAGCGCGTGTGGCAGTGGAAGGAGAAGCACGGCGGGGCGATCCTGTCCCAGATGCGCCGCCTCGGCGACAGCGTCGACTGGACCCGCGAGCGCTTCACCATGGACGCCGGGCTTTCCCGCGCGGTGCAGACGATCTTCAAGAAGCTCTACGACGACGGGCTGATCTACCGGGCCGAGCGACTGGTCAACTGGTCGCCGCAGATGCGCTCGGCGATCTCCGACATCGAGGTGGAGCACAAGGAGGTCGAGGGCGAGCTCGTCTCCATGCGCTACGGCGACGGCGACGACTCGATCGTGGTCGCCACGACCCGGATCGAGACGATGCTCGGCGACACCGCCGTCGCGGTCCACCCCGACGACGAGCGCTACAAGCACCTCGTCGGGGCCGAGATCGAACTGCCGCTGACCGGCCGCAAGATCCCGGTCGTCGCCGATGAGCACGTGGACCCGGAGTTCGGCACCGGCGCCGTCAAGGTCACCCCGGCGCACGACCCGAACGACTTCGAGATCGGCAAGCGGCACGACCTGCCGATGCTGACGATCATGGACGAGCAGGGCCGGATCGCCCATACCGGCACGCAGTTCGACGGCATGGACCGCTTCGAGGCCCGCGTCGCCGTCCGCGAGGCGCTGCGCGAGCAGAGCCGCATCATCGCGGAGAAGCGCCCGTACCTGCACAGCGTCGGGCACAGCTCGCGGTCGAAGGAGCCGATCGAGCCGCGGCTGTCGCTGCAGTGGTTCGTCAAGGTCGGCCCGCTGGCCAAGGCCGCCGGCGACGCGGTGCGCGACGGCCGGGTCGCGGTGCACCCGCCGGAGATGACCAAGCGCTACTTCGACTGGGTCGACAACCTGCACGACTGGGCCATCTCGCGGCAGCTGTGGTGGGGCCACCGCATCCCGATCTGGTACGGCCCGGGCGGCGAGGTCGTCTGCGTCGGGCCGGACGAGGAGCCGCCGTCGGGCGAGGGCTGGCACCAGGACGAGGACGTGCTGGACACCTGGTTCTCCTCGGGCCTGTGGCCGTTCTCCACGATGGGCTGGCCGGCGGACACCGCGGACCTGCGGAAGTTCTACCCGACCAGCGTGCTGGTCACCGGCTACGACATCTTGTTCTTCTGGGTCGCCCGGATGATGATGTTCGGCCTCTACGCGATGGACGGCGTGGAGCCTTTCAAGGTCATCGCGCTGCACGGCATGGTCCGCGACGCGCACGGCAAGAAGATGTCGAAGTCCGCGGGCAACACCGTCGATCCGCTCGTGTGGATGGACACCTACGGCACCGACGCGCTGCGGTTCACCCTGGCCCGCGGCGCGAACCCCGGCACCGACTCGCCGATCAGCGAGGAATGGGTGGCGGCGTCCCGCAGCTTCTGCACGAAGCTGTTCAACGCCACCAAGTTCGCGATGATGAACGGCGCGAAGGTGCCGGAGCGGCTGCCCGACCGCGGCGAGCTCACCGACGCGGACCGGTGGATCCTGGACCGCGTCGACCAGCTGGTGTCCGATGTGGACGAGCTGCTGGAGGACTTCCAGTTCGCCAAGGCGACCGAGGCGCTCTACCACTTCACCTGGGACGAGTTCTGCGACTGGTACCTGGAGCTGTCCAAGGTCCAGCTGGACGGCGAGCGGGCGGAGCGGACCCGCGAGGTGCTCGGGTACGTGCTCGACGTGCTGCTGCGGTTGCTGCACCCGACGATCCCGTTCATCACCGAGACTCTGTGGACGGCGTTGACCGGCCGCGAGTCCGTGGTGATCGCGGACTGGCCGAAGGCGTCCGGGGCGGTTGCCGACCCCGCCGCCGCGGAGCGGATCGCGGCGGCGCAGAAGCTGATCACCGAGATCCGGCGGTTCCGGTCCGACCAGGGCCTCAAGCCGGGGCAGCGGGTCGCGGCCAAGCTCGGCGGCATCGCGGAGCTGGGGCTGGCGGACCACGTGCCCGCGGTGCAGGCGCTGGCCCGGGTCACCGAACCGGCCGACGGGTTCACCTCGTCGGCGTCGATCGAGGTCGGGTTGGCCGGCGGCAACGTGTCGGTGGAGCTGGATCTCTCCGGCGCGGTCGACGTGGCCGCCGAGCGCAAGCGGCTGGCCAAGGACCTGGCCGTGGCGGAGAAGGAACTCGCGGGCACCGACAAGAAGCTGAACAACCCGGCGTTCCTGGACAAGGCCCCGGCCGACGTGGTGGACAAGATCAAGGCCCGCCGCGAGACGGCGCAGGCCGACATCGCCCGCATCAACGCGCGCCTGGCCGCGTTGCCGGGGGCCTGACCGGTCGCGAGCGTGGCGGGTGGCGGTTTCGCGAAATCGCCACCCGGCAGGCACGAGGAAGCGGCGATTTCGCGCGAAATCGCCGCTTGCGCCTTTCCGGGACGCGTGCGCGGTCACGGCATTCGCCAGTAGCCGCAGAACATGATGTTGTTCTTCGGCAGGCCCGATCGGACCCAGTGCCGGCGCAGCGACGCGGCCAACTCGGACTCGCCGACCACCCAGCCGTAGGTGTTCTCGGCGGGCGCGGGCAACGCCTCCGCCGCGGCCAGCGCCGCTCGCCCCGGAGTGTTGCCCGGGCTGTCCCGCACCAACCAGCGCACCGACATCCCGGCCGGCGCCTCCAGCCGCTGCTGGTCCGCTGCGGACGGGATCTCGATCAGCGCCTGGCCGAGGGTTTCCGGGGGCAGCGAGGCCAGCACGCCCGCGACCGCAGGCAGCCCCGTCTCGTCGGCCACCAGCAGCACGTGCTCCGTGCCCGGCGGCGGGTTGAACCCGATGCCCTCGTCCAGGATCGCCACGGCGTCGCCGGGTTCGCAGGTCTGCGCCCACGTGGCGGCGGGACCGGCGGTGCCGTCCTCGGCGGAGCCGTGCAGCACGAAGTCCACGTCCAGTTCCGGGCCATCGGGGCCGATCGGCCGGTAGGAGCGCACCGAGTAGTTGCGCAGCACCGGCCGGGAGGTCTTGGCGATGGTCAGGAACTTGGCGTAGGAGACCGCGTTGAGCTTGTTCGGCAGCCGGGACAGCGAGTCCTCGGCGACCGGGATGAACAACCGGAACCACTGGTCGAAGCCCATGTAGCGGAACCGCTCGGCGTCGCCGCGGCCCAGCGTGACGCGCGCGAAGTGCGGCGAGACCCGCTCCCGGCGGATGACCCGCAGGGTGAGCAGCTCGGTGCGCTCCGGCTTGATCCGCCTCGTGGCCAGGTTGGTTCGGGCCATGCTCCACTCCTCTGTAACTTAGCTATGCCTAACCTTACTGGATGCTCGGCGGGTCAAGATCGCGGATTTCGGGAACCGGGAACCGGCGGAGCGGGTCTTCGCCGGTCGGCCGACCGGCGAGACGTAGACTGACCTCGTCGTTTCGCCGTTCGCAGGGGAGTGAGCACTTGTCCGGCACTGATCCCGCCGCGCTGCAGGAACTGCGCGTGGTGGAGGCCGAGCTCAACGAACGCTGGCCGGAAACCAAGATCGAACCATCGCTCGACCGGATCCGGGCGCTCACCGAGCTGCTCGCCGATCCGCAGCACAGCTATCCGGTCGTGCACATCTCCGGCACCAACGGCAAGTCGTCGACGTCGCGCATCACGGACGCGCTGCTGAGCGGCCTCGGGCTGCGCACCGGCCGCTACACCAGCCCGCACCTGCAGCTGGCCACCGAGCGCATCAGCATCGACGGCGCGCCGATCAGCCCCGAGGGCTACGTCGAGGCCTACCGCGACGTCGCGCCGTACGTGTCCATCGTGGACTCGCGCAGCGACGTCCGGATGAGCAAGTTCGAGGTGCTCACCGGGATGGCGTTCGCGGCCTTCGCCGACGCCCCGGTGGAGGCGGCGGTGATCGAGGTCGGCCTGGGCGGCAGCTGGGACGCCACCAACGTCGCCGATGCGAAGATCGCGGTCGTCTGCCCGGTCGCGCTCGACCACGCCGACTACCTCGGCACCGACCTGGCCTCGATCGCCGGGGAGAAGGCCGGGATCATCAAGCCCGGCTCCATCGCGGTGGTCGCGGCGCAGCCCGCCGAGGCGCAGAAGGTGATCATGGAGCGGGCCGCCGAGGTGGACGCCACGGTCGCCCGCGAGGGCCAGGAGTTCGGCGTCCTCTCGCGGACCGTCGCCGTCGGCGGCCAGCTGCTCCGGCTGCAGGGCCTGGGCGGCGTGTACGACGAGATCTTCCTGCCGCTGCACGGAGAACACCAGGCGCGCAACGCCGTGCTGGCGCTGGCGGCGGTCGAAGCGTTCTTCGGTGCCGGCGCCGACCGGCAGCTCGACGTCGAGCGGGTCCGCGAAGCTTTCGCGAACGTCGTGACGCCCGGGCGCTTGGAGCGGGTCCGCGCGGCGCCGACGGTGCTGGTCGACGCGGCCCACAACCCGCACGGCGCACGAGCCCTCGCCGACGCGCTCAGCTCCGAGTTCTCCTTCCGCAAGCTGGTCGCGGTGGTCGCCGTGCTCGGCGACAAGGACGCGCGCGGCATCCTCGCCGAGCTGGAACCGGTGGTCGAGGAGATCGTTTTGACCACGAACTCCTCGCCGCGGGCGATGGATCCGGACGAGCTGGCCGGCGTGGCCAAGGACATCTTCGGCCCGGACCGGATCGTGGTGGAGCCCCGGCTGGACAACGCGGTGGAGACCGCGATCCAGCTGGCCGAGGAGACCGATGAGCCCGGCGAATCGGTTTCCGGCGGCGGCGTTGTGATCACCGGGTCCGTGGTGACCGCTGGCGAGGCGCGCGCCCTGTTCGGCAAGGAGCCCGCGTGAGCGAACCGCAAGACACTGGAGTCGTCGTGACCGATCAGCCGAATCCCGAACCAGGCAAGGGCCTGCCCGAGGCGCCGCCCGGCGTGCGCGACCCGTGGAAGGGTCTGCGCGGGATCATGGCGGGCACGCTGGTGCTGGAGTTCATCGCGTTCATGCTCGCGCTGCCGGTGGTCTGGAAGCTCGGCAGCGGCGTCTCCAGCATCGGCTTCACCATCGTGGCGGTGCTGTCGGTGCTGATGCTGGCGGCGGCGTTCGTGCAGCGCCGCCCGTGGGGTCTCGGCGTCGCGCTCGCCCTGCAGGTCGCGATGGTGCTCTGCTTCTTCGTGCACCCGGCGGTCGGGATCATGGGCGCGGTGTTCGCCGCGGTCTGGGCCTACATGCTGTACCTGCGCCGCGACGTCGCCCGGCGCATGCGCGAAGGCCGGCTCTACGACCAGCTCGGCCACCCGCCGGGCTACCCGCCCGAGCAGGCCGACTGACGTTCCACCTGGTCGGGCGTGGTGCATCATGATGCAGTCGCGATATGCTTTGATGCATGCGGACGACCATCACGATCGATGATCAGTTGCTCGACCGGTTGAAGCTGCGTGCGGCGCGCGAGCACACCACGGTGAGCGCGTTGATCGAAGACGACGTTCGGATGGGCGAGCTGCGGCGCGCTCAGCAAGATGCTCCGAAGAAGGGGCGTTTTCGGCTGCCGACGTTCGACCTGGGCGAGCCGAAGCCCGGCGTTGATGTGAATGACAACGCTGCCCTGCTTGAGTTCATGGAGCGCGACGAGTGATCGCTTGTGACGTCAACGTCCTGCTCAACGCTCAGAACGCGGCCCTGCCGGACCACGAGAAATACCGCGTTTGGCTTGAGGATGCCCTGCAAGGGCCGGTTCCGGTCGGCATTCCAGCGTTGGTGTTCAGCGGCTACCTGCGGATCATCACCAACCACAGGATCTGGAACCGGGCGCTGGCGCCGGAGCAAGCGTTGGAGATCATCGCCGCGATTCGTACTTCGCCCGCATTCGTGCAGGTCGAACCGGGTCCACGCCATTGGGAGATCTTCACCGAGCTCTGCCGCAAGGCAGACGCGAAGGGCAATCTGGTCCCGGATGCCTACCTCGCGGCGGTCGCGATCGAGCACGGTTGTGAGTGGATCACCGCGGACCGCGGCTTCGCGCGCTACCCGGGACTGCGCTGGAGGCATCCCCTGGACTAGGCCCGAGGGCCGGACTCGTCAGCCGATGTCGATGACGGCTCGGCCGACGGTTTCGCCGCGCTTCAGGGCGTCGTAGGCGTCCTGGACCTGCTCGAACGGGTAGTGGCGGCTGATCGCGTCCTGCGGGCGGAGCAGGCCGCGGGCCACCAGGTCGAGCAGCACCGGCATGTCGCGCCGCGGCTTCGCGCCGTAGGAGCCCTTGATCTGCAGCTTCCGCCGGGCGATGGTGGCCAGGTCGAACTCCGCGGTGGTGCCCCTGGCGGCGATGCCGACCACCACGACCTGACCGCCTTCGACGACCGAGTCGCGCGCGATGTCGAAGGTGGGCACCGCGCCCAGCGCCTCGAAGGCGACGTCCACGCCCCGCCCGCCGGTCAGCTCGCGGATCGCCGCGGGCGCGTCCGCCTCGGCGGAGTTGACCACGTGCGTCGCGCCCAGCTTCCGCGCCCCGGCCAGCTTCTCCTCGCTGATGTCCACCGCGATGATCATCGACGCGCCGAACACCGCCGCCAGCTGGATCAGCGCCGAGCCGACGCCGCCCGCCGCGACCACCGCCACGGTGTCGCCGACCTGCACGTTCGCCGCGTGGCGCAGCGCGCCGTACGCGGTCATCGTCGAGCAGCCCACCGAAGCGACGTCGCTGAGCTCCACGCCGTCCGGCACGCGGTAGACCGAGGTCGCGGGCGTGACGCAGCGTTCCGCCAGGCCGCCCATCGAGTACATCCAGACCGGCTCGCCGTCCGGCCGGAACAGCCGGGTCTCGTCGTCGTAGAGCCGCCCCTTGCCGCGGTTGAACTCGAAGAACTTCCGGCAGATCTCCTCGTTGCCGCGCGCGCACTGCTCGCACTGGCCGCACGGCATGATGAAGCTGGTCACCACCCGGTCGCCCACTTCGAGCCCGGTGACCTCCGGCCCGAGCTCGGCGATCACGCCGGCCACCTCGTGCCCGAGCACCGTCGGCGTCGGGAACGGCAGTTCTCCCTTGAGCACGTGCAGATCCGTGTGGCAGGCCCCGCAGGACCGCACGTCGATGGCGACCTCGCCGGCCTTCGGCCGGGGATCGGCGAGTTCCTCGATCCGCATCGGCTGGTTCGCGGCGGTGTGCACGGCGGCGCGCATCCGGACCTCCAAGTCAGACCGGCCAGTCGGTTTGCCCGTGAAGCTATCGCGCCGACCCGCCGGGCACCAGGCGCGAACGCGAGAAACCCGCACCACCGGTGATCGGCCCGGCACCGCCCGTGCGCTCGCGGTCGCCCGGCACGAACTCTTCACCTGCGCGTCGACCAGCGGTGATCCACCAGCCCCCTGTCGCGGATAGAACCGGCGGCATGACTCCCGAACCTGCCCAGCTGAACCGGCGCGCCCTGCTCCGCGGCGCCGCCGCCACCGGCCTCGCCGCCACCGGCCTGTTCCTGACCGGGGCGCCCGCGTTCGCGCGCGGCGGCCGCCCGGTGCTGACCCACGGCGTGCAGCTCGGGGACCCGCGCCCGGACGGGGCCGTGGTGTGGACCCGCGCCGACCGGCCGTCGCGGATGTTCGTGGAGGTCTCCCGGCACGCCGACTTCCGCGGTGCGCGGCGGATCCCCGGCCCGGTCCTGACCCCGGAGACCGACGGCACCGGCGAGGTCCGGCTGGGCGGGCTGCCGCCGGGGCAGCAGGCGTACTACCGCGTGATCGCCGAGGACCTGGACGGCCGCGTCGAGAGCGAGGCGCTGACCGGCACCTTCCGCACCGCGCCGCGCAACCGGCGGGACGTGCGCTTCCTGTGGTCCGGCGACGTCGTGGGGCAGGGCTGGGGCATCAACCCGGACGTCGGCGGCATGACGATCTACCGCGCGATGGCCGCCCGCAACCCGGACTTCTTCCTGCACAGCGGCGACACCGTGTACTCCGACGGTCCGTTGAAGGAGTCCGTCACGCTGCCCGACGGCCGGGTGTGGCGCAACGTCGTGACCCAGGAGAAGTCCAAGGTCGCCGAGACGCTGGCCGAATACCGCGGGCAGTTCGCCTACAACCTTCTCGACGAGAACGTGCGGCGCTTCGCCGCGCAGGTCCCGCAGCTCGTGCAGTGGGACGACCACGAGGTCACCAACAACTGGTACCCGGGCGAGATCCTGGACCTCGAGCAGTACACCGAGAAGCGCGTCGACGTGCTCGCCGCGCGGGCTTTCCAGGCCTTCCACGAGTGGCAGCCCGTCCGCCGCCAGGACGCGGTGGACGGCCGGGTGTACCGGAAGGTCTCGCACGGCCCGCTGCTGGACGTGTTCGTGCTCGACATGCGCAGCTACCGCGACCCGAACTCGGCGGGCACCACGCCGGAGCGGATCCTCGGCGCCCGCCAGGCGCGCTGGCTCGTCGACGAGCTCGCCCGGTCCCGCGCGACCTGGAAGGTGATCGCCTCGGACATGCCGATCGGCATCGTCGTGCCGGACGGCGACAAGATCGAGGCCGTGGCCAACGGCCTGCCGGGGGCGCCCAACGGGCGCGAGGCGGAGCTGGCCCGGGTGCTGCAGGAGATCAGCCGGCGCTCGGTCCGCAACACCGTCTGGCTGACCGCCGACGTGCACTACACGGCGGCGATCCACTACGCGCCGGAGCGCGCGGCCTTCGCCGGGTTCGACCCGTTCTGGGAGTTCGTCTCCGGCCCGCTGCACGCCGGCGCGTTCGGGCCGAACAAGCTCGACCCGACCTTCGGTCCGGAGCAGGTGTTCGTCAACGCCCCGACCCGCCAGGGCACGTCCCCGCTGGAGGGCTTCCAGCACTTCGGCGAGGTCAACATCGACGGCCGCACCGGGCGGCTGACCGTGGACCTCCGCGACCAGTCCGGTCGCTCCCTCTGGGCCAAGACCCTCGACCCGCAGCGCTGACCAGCCACGATCGAGTTATTCCGTGGAAGTGGAAGTAGGAAAAGTCGTATTCTTACTTCCATGAAGATGACGGAGAAGGGGCAGGTGACCATCCCGGTCGACCTGCGTCGCGAACTCGGGCTCCGGCCGGGCGATCAGATCGAGATCAGATTGGAGGGGAACGCGCTGATCCTCACCCGCGGGCATTCGGTGCCCAGCCGTGGGCAGCGGATCGTGGAGCACCTCCGCGGGCGCGCCAGCGGGGAGGGGCTTTCCACCGACGAGATCATGGCGTTGACCCGTGGAGAGTGAATCCGCCGGCGCCCCGGCCACACTGGTCGACTCCAACGTTCTGCTCGATCTGGTCATCGAGGAGGGCGAATGGGTCGATTGGTCTTCGGACGCGCTTGAAAAGGCGGCGGAAGAGGGCCCCTTGGTGATCAACCCGTTGATCTTCGCCGAGGTGTCGGTGCGCTTCCCGGCGATCGAGGAAGTCGAGGAGGCGTTCCCGAACGACTTCTTCATCCGCATGCCGCTGCCGTGGTCGGCGGCGTTCCTCGCGGGAAAGTGCTTCCAGGACTACCGAAGGCGAGGTGGCGAGAAGCGGTCGCCGCTGCCCGACTTCTACATCGGCGCGCATGCGGCGGTGAGCCGGCTTCGCCTGCTGACCCGCGATGCCCGCCGGTACCGCACCTACTTCCCGACGGTCGAGATGATCGCCCCGGACTGAGGCGGGGTCGCCGCTCGGGGTGTCACCTGCATCGATACCCTGGCGGGCAAATCGGGCGCGGTGCGTTCTCGCACCCGGCGCCACTGGAAATGAAGGAGAGGCAACCGTGAGCGAGCGCACCCTGGTCCTGGTCAAGCCCGACGGCGTCGAGCGTGGCCTGGTCGGCGAGGTGATCAGCCGCATCGAGCGCAAGGGCCTGAAGCTGGTCGCGCTGGAGCTGAAGAACGTCGACCGCCAGCTCGCCGAGCAGCACTACGCCGAGCACGACGGCAAGCCGTTCTTCGGCAGCCTGATCGAGTTCATCACCTCCGGCCCGGTCGTGGCCGCGTGCGTCGAGGGCCCGCGCGCGATCTCGGCGTTCCGCCAGCTGGCCGGCGGCACCGACCCGGTCGACAAGGCCGCGCCGGGCAGCATCCGCGGCGACTTCAGCCTGGAGGTCCAGTACAACCTCGTGCACGGCTCCGACTCGGTCGAGTCCGCCGAGCGCGAGCTCAAGCTGTGGTTCCCGGAGATCTGAGCGTCGTGACCGGAACCGGCGTCGACGTGACCGGGCCGCACCGGGTCGACGTCTCGGACCCGGGCCTGGTGGACGGGCTCGCCGGCCTGTGGGATCGGGTCACCGCCGCAGGCGGCGCGGTCGGCTTCAGCCCGACCGACCCGGTCGACCGGCTGCGCGCGGCGGCCGCCGCGCTGGTCGAGGACGTCCAGGCCGAGCGGGCGCACCTGATCACCATCGGCCGGCAGGACGCGCTGGTCGGGCTCGGGGTGCTGCGGCAGCGCCAGCTGCCGGTGCGCAGGCACACCGGGGAGCTCGCCTGGCTCGCCGTCGACCCCGTCCTGCAGCGCCAGGGCTGGGGCAAGCGGCTGCTCGACGCCGTGCTGGTGCAGGCGCGGGCGATCGGCCTGGAGAAGCTGGACCTGGTCACCCGAAGCGGGCACGACCTGGAGCGCTTCTACGAGGCCAACGGCTGGGTCGAGCGCGGCCGCTGGCCGGGCGCGGTGCGGGTCGCCACCGGCGACGACCGCGACGAAATCTGGTTCACCCGCGACGTCTGAGCACCGGTGTTGCGCGATTTCAATGGGAATCGGAGGCCCGATTCCCATTGAGCGTTTTTCATCTTGGTCGGTCCGCAGTCGCGGGTCGCAAAGCCGCATGTAGATGGGATGTCGCATGCGCCGTAGGCGCATAGCCCACCTACGGCACTGGCACCGCCGCGGGTTCTCAGCGTTCGCCTGGCGAGGACGGCCCCTCCGCCGTGTATTGGCATACATCAGGAGGGGCACCCACAGTCCAGGCGGGCGCTGTAACTCCCGCAGGGGGGCCGCTACCCGCACCGCCACGCAGAACGAGGTTGGAAAACCTCATTGAATCGACCCCGGTCTCCGGATTCGGGGCGGACCTCTACCCTGGTCGCGTGCGTGTTGAGTCCGTTTTCGACAGGTTGGAACCGCTGTTGCCGCGCGTCTCCAAACCCGTGCAGTACGTGGGTGGGGAGCTCAACGCGACGGCGAAGGCGTGGGACGACGCCGCCATCCGGTGGTGCCTGATGTACCCCGACGCCTACGAGGTCGGGCTGCCCAACCAGGGCGTGCAGATCCTCTACGAGATCCTCAACGAGCAGCCGGACGTGCTCGCCGAACGCACCTACGCGGTGTGGCCGGACCTCGAGGAGCTGATGCGGGAGCACGACATCCCGCAGTTCACCGTGGACAGCCACCGCCCGGTCGGCGCGTTCGACGTGCTGGGCCTCAGCTTCGCCACCGAACTCGGCTACACCAACATGCTCGGCGCGCTCGACCTCGCGGGCATCCCGCTGCACGCGGTCGATCGCACCGATGACCACCCGATCGTGCTGGCCGGCGGGCACGCGGCGTTCAACCCCGAGCCGATCGCCGACTTCCTGGACGCCGCGGTGCTCGGCGACGGCGAGGAAGCGGTCCTGGAGATCACCGAGGCCATCCGGCGCTGGAAGGCCGAGGGGCGGCCGGGCGGCCGCGAGGAGCTGCTGCTCCGGCTGGCCGAGTCCGGCGGTGTGTACGTGCCGCAGTTCTACGACGTCACCTACGGCCCCGACGGCGCGATCTCCGAGGTCGTGCCGAACCGCGACCGGGTGCCGTACCGCGTCTTCAAGCGGACGACCATGGAGCTCGACGACTGGCCGTACCCGAAGAAGCCGCTGGTGCCGCTGGCCGAGAGCGTGCACGAGCGGATGAGCGTGGAGATCTTCCGCGGCTGCACCCGCGGCTGCCGGTTCTGCCAGGCCGGGATGATCACCCGGCCGGTGCGGGAACGGTCCATCGAGGGCATCGGCGAGATGGTGCAGCGCGGGCTGGAGGCCACCGGTTTCGAAGAGGTCGGCCTGCTGTCGCTGAGCTCGGCCGACCACTCCGAGATCGCCGAGATCACCAAGGGGCTGGCGGACCGCTACGAGGGCACCAACACCGGGCTGTCGCTGCCGTCGACCCGGGTGGACGCCTTCAACATCGACCTGGCCAACGAGCTGTCCCGCAACGGCCGCCGCTCGGGCCTGACGTTCGCGCCGGAGGGCGGCAGCGAGCGGATCCGGCGGGTGATCAACAAGATGGTGTCGGAGGAGGACCTGATCCGCACCGTCTCCGCCGCGTTCGCCAACGGCTGGCGACAGGTCAAGCTGTACTTCATGTGCGGGCTGCCGACCGAGACCGACGAGGACGTGCTGCAGATCGCCGAGATGGCCAAGCAGGTCATCCGGGCCGGCCGGGAGGTCTCGGGCCGCAAGGACATCCGCTGCACGATCTCGATCGGCGGTTTCGTGCCGAAGCCGCACACCCCGTTCCAGTGGGCGTCGCAGTGCGATCCGGACACCATCGACGAGCGGCTGCGCAAGCTGCGCCAGGAGATCAACACCGACCGCAGCCTGGGCCGCAACATCGGCATGCGCTACCACGACGGCAAGCCGACGATGGTCGAGGGCCTGCTGTCGCGCGGTGACCGCCGGATCGGCCGGGTCATCGAGCGGGTGTGGCGCGAGGGCGGCCGGTTCGACGGCTGGAACGAGTACTTCTCGTTCGAGCGCTGGATGTCCTGCGCCGCCGCCGAGCTCGAACCGCTGGGCGTGGACGTGCACTGGTTCACCACCCGCGAGCGCGGTGAGACCGAAGTGCTGCCGTGGGACCACCTCGACTCCGGGCTGGACAAGGAGTGGTTGTGGGCCGACTGGCAGGACGCGCTGGACGCCCGCGAGCAGGACGACTGCCGGTGGACGCCGTGCTTCGACTGCGGCGTGTGCCCGACGATGGGCACCGACATCGAGGTCGGTCCGACCGGGCGGAAGTTGCTGCCGATCTCTCCGGTCGGGCAGGGCTCCCCGGTTCGCAACCCGGCTTTCAACGGCTGACCCCCGCATTTTTCCTGGTCAAGGGATCCGAGGTGGGGTGTGCGAGGTTCCGGGCGGAACCTCGCACACCTGGCGGAGCGCTCGGTGCCGGGGTGGTGGCCGGGGTACGGTCCTTCGAAATTTGAACCGCAGGTGTTGTCACACGGCGGTTGAGCACGCAAGCATCGACATCGGAGCGGTCGACGAGGACCGCCGATGACGATCACTGGTCGGGGAGGGCATCCTGAGTCGGCGAGATCACCCCAATCCCTCGGCGCTACCGGTGCAGAAGCTGCGCCTGCGTTACGCCAAACGGGGGCGGCTGCGCTTCACTTCGCACCGCGACGTGGCGCGCACCTTCGAACGCGCGCTGCGGAGGGCTGGGGTACCGATGGCGTATTCCCAGGGCTTCAGCCCGCACCCGAAGGTGTCCTGGGCCGGTGCGGTGCCCACCGGCGTGTCCAGCGTGGCCGAGTACGTCGAGCTCCAGCTCGTCGAGCGGCTCGACCCGGCGACGCTGTCCGCCGAGCTCAACGCCGCGCTGCCGGACGGGATCGACGTGCTGGACGCGGTCGAGGCCGAGCCGGGTCCGCTCGCGGACCGGTTGCAGGTGAGCCGGTGGCGGATCGATCTCCCCGGCACGGACGTCGCCGAGCTGAGCGACGCCGCAACGGCGCTGATGGCGGCCGACACCGCGCTGGTGGAGCGGATGACCAAGGACGGTCGCCGCACCATCGATGCGCGGGCCGCGCTGGTCAGTGCGGAGGTGCAGGACGGCCGACGGACCGTCGCGGAGAGTGATCAAAATTCCGCGTCGACCGCCCAGGTGGACGATTGGCCGAAGGCATCCGAACCGTATGGGATACTTGTAACGGTCGTGCGGCAGACAACACCGGTCGTACGACCCGACGACGTACTGAGCGCCCTGCGTGTCGTCGCCGGTCTGGCACCGTCGGCCGTCGCGAGAGCGACCCGGCTGGAGCAGGGTCGGCTCGACGACGGGGGAGGGATTGTCGACCCGTTGGCCCGGGCCTCAGGCGGCGGCCGGATTCCGGCGGGAGAGCCCGCGGCGGGGTGACGGGCGGCGCGGACGTCGTCGACCCGCCGTGTGACTTCCCGGCCTGAAGGCCCGGGGCGGAGGGAACACCAGAATTGCCGTCGCCTGCGGGCGGCGGAGACCGAAGATCGCACATGCCTCTGTGCGGCCGCGTCCACGGACGCGCCCGGGGGCGGAGGAGCTGGATGTTGAACATGGATACGCCCGCTGGAAGCCCCAGCGGGCAATCGCCCACACCTACCCGCGACGAGCAGGGCACGATCGAGCTGCCCGCCAAGCTCCGGGTGCACGCACTGGCCAAGCTGCTGGGCGCCAGCAGCCGGGAGATCATCACGACGCTGGAATCGATCGGCGAATCGGTTCGCAGCGCCCAGTCGAACATCACCCGCGACGTCGCCCTGCAGGTGGTGCAGGCCCTGCACCCCGAGATGGTGGCGGAGTCGGAGAGCGCGGCCGAGCCGGAGCAGACCGAGCCCGAACCCCAGGCCCAGACCGAGGCCCCGGCGGAAGCCGCAGCCCAGGCCGAGCCGAAGCCGCAGCCGGCAGCCGAGGCGCAGCCCGCGGCCGAGACGCAGCCCGCAACTGAGGCGCAGCCCGCTGTCGAGCCCGCGGTGCCGGCGGCGGACTTCGCGTCCGCCGCTGCCGGCACACCCGCGGCACCGGGGCTGACGCCCCTGTTCGCCGCGCCGGCGCCGGAGGCGATGTTCCTCGCACCCCAGCCCGAGACGCGGCAGGTGCCGAAGCCTGAGCCGGAGCCGGTGGAGGCGAGCCAGGAGCCCGAGGCGACCGAGGCCGAGCAGCCCGCCGAGACCACCGCAGAGACCGACGACGAGAGCGAGCCCGCTGGTCGGCGCCGTCGTCGTCGCGGCCGCCGTGGCCGTGGCCGTGGTCGCGGTGCCGAGTCCGAGTCGGGCGAGGAGGAGACCGAAACCGCCGAGGAGACCGCCGCCGAGGCCGCCGAACCGGCCGCGGAGGAAGCCGCCGAGGAGCAGTCGGCCGAGGCTGACGGCTCGGGCGACTCCAACCGTCGGCGCCGTCGTCGCCGTCGCCGCAAGGGCTCCTCGGACGACGAGAGCAGCGCCCGCGAGGACGACCCGCCGAACACCGTCGTGCACGTGCGCGAGCCGGCTGCGGAGACCCGCCAGGACAGCAGCGACGACGAGGTGCGCGCGGTCAAGGGCTCGACGCGCCTGGAGGCCAAGCGGCAGCGCCGCCGGGACGGCCGCGAGGCCGGTCGCCGCCGGGCCCCGGTGCTCTCCGAGTCCGAGTTCCTGGCCCGCCGCGAGTCGGTGGACCGCAAGATGGTCGTCCGGCAGAACGGCGACCAGACGCAGATCGCGGTGCTCGAGGACAACGTCCTCGTCGAGAACTTCGTGACCTCGTCGGGCTCCGGCTCGCTGGTCGGCAACGTCTACCTCGGGCGCGTGCAGAACGTGCTGCCCAGCATGGAGGCGGCGTTCGTCGACATCGGCCGCGGCCGCAACGCGGTGCTCTACGCCGGTGAGGTGGACTGGGACGCCGCCGGGCTGGCCGGCAAGGCCCGCCGCATCGAGCAGGCCCTGCAGACCGGTGACAGCGTCCTGGTGCAGGTCACCAAGGACCCGGTCGGTCACAAGGGCGCGCGCCTGACCACCCAGATCAGCCTGCCAGGCCGATTCCTGGTGTACGTGCCGGGCGGCGGCGCGACCGGCATCAGCCGCAAGCTGCCGGACACCGAGCGCAAGCGGCTCAAGGAGATCCTCAAGCGGATCGTGCCGGACAACGCCGGGGTGATCATCCGCACCGCGTCCGAGGGCACCAGCGAAGAGGCCCTGGACCGCGACGTGCGGCGCCTGCAGGCGCAGTGGGAGGTCATCAAGGAGAAGGCCGAGACGCCGGGTGCGCAGGCCCCGCAGCTGCTCTACGAGGAGCCGGATCTGCTGATCAAGGTCGTCCGCGACCTGTTCACTGAGGACTTCTCGGCCATGGCGGTCCAGGGCAACGACGCCTGGGACACCATCGACGCCTACGTCAAGCACGTCGCGCCGGACCTGGCGCAGCGGCTGTCCAAGCACGTCGGCAAGAACGACGTGTTCACCGAGCAGCGGATCAACGAGCAGATCGCCAAGGCCCTGGACCGCAAGGTCTGGCTGCCCTCCGGCGGCTACCTGGTGATCGACCGCACCGAAGCCATGACGGTGATCGACGTCAACACCGGTAAGTTCACCGGTTCCGGGGGCAACCTGGAGGAGACGGTCACCCGCAACAACCTGGAGGCGGCCGAGGAGATCGTCCGGCAGCTCCGGTTGCGCGACATCGGCGGCATCATCGTCATCGACTTCATCGACATGGTGCTGGAGTCGAACCGTGACCTGGTGCTGCGCCGCCTCACCGAGTGCCTGGGCCGGGACCGCACCCGCCACCAGGTCGCCGAGGTGACCTCGCTGGGCCTGGTCCAGATGACCCGCAAGCGGGTCGGCACCGGCCTGCTGGAGGCCTACAGCAGCACCTGCGAGCACTGCCGCGGCCGCGGCCTGCTCGTCTCGACCGAACCGGTCACGCACCCGAACGGGCAGACGAGCGGCAACAACGGTGCCCGGCGGAACCGGCAGCGGGGCAAACAGCACGAGCACGAGCAGCCCGCCCAGCAGGAGACGCGCACCGAGGCCAAGGCCGAGGCGCCCAAGACCGAGGCGCCGAAGGCCGAAGAGCCGAAGGCCGAGGCACCGAAGGCTGAAGAGCCGAAGGTCGAGCGTGCCAAGGCCGAAGAGCCGACGGTCGAAGAGCCCAAGGTCGAGCGTGCCAAGGCGGAGGAGCCGAAGGCGGAGACCGTCAAGGTCGAGGAGACCAAGCCGGAGCCCGTCAAGACCGAGCCCGTCGAGGCCGTGAAGGCCGAGCCGAAGCCGGCGGCGAAGGCCGAGCCGGCGGCGCCGAAGCCGGAGCCCGTCGTCGAGCCGAAGGCGGAGGCGGCGAAGCCGGTCGTCGAGCCGAAGGCGGTCGAGCCCGAGGCGGAGCCGGCGGCGGCGAACGGTCGCCCGCGGCGCAAGGCGACGCGGGCCGCCGGCAGCGCCGGCGCGGCGGCGACGCCGCTGGTGGTCAGCAAGCCGGCCGAGCCGCAGGAGGCCGCTCAGAACGGCCTGCCGAGCGTCGCTCCGGCCGCTCCGGTGCGGCGGGTTCGCCGGTCCGCGTCCCGTCCGGCAGGGCCGCCGGTGGAGTAGGCACCGTCCGGGGCTGCCACCGAAGGCAGAACAGATTCAACGGAATGGCCGATTCGTTCAAGAACGGATCGGCCATTCTTCTTATCTTCGGTGCATGATTCGATGCACCGAAGCGCGCGTGGCCGCCGTCGAGCAGTTCGTCTGGCTGACCGCGCGCGTGCTGGAACAACGCCGTTTCGAGTTCTTGTTCGCCGGAGGAAGCGCCGACGGGGTGCTGACCGCGCTCGACGCCTACCGCTGCGCGGACGGCGGCTACGGCTACGCCTTGGAGCCCGACTCGCGCGGCCCGCTCAGCCAGCCGCTGCAGACCTTCACGGCGCTGATGATCCTCGACGAGGTCGGGGCCTGCGAGGGGGCCGTGGTGGCGCGGGTTTGCGACTACCTGATGTCGATCACGCGCCAGGACGGCGGCGTGCCCGCAGGCGACACTCGGCTGCGGGACTACCCGCACGCGCCGTGGATTCCGATCGTCGAGGAGCCCGAGGGGAACCTGCTCTCCACCAGCCTGCTCGCGGCCCTGCTGCACAAGAACCGGATCGAGCACCCGTGGCTGACCGGGGCCACCGCGTTCTGCTGGCGGCGGATCGAGGAGCTGACTGAGAGCCACCCCTACGAGGTGCAGGCCGCGGTGTCGTTCCTCGACCACGTGCCGGGTCGCGATCGGGCACGTGCCGCGGCCGGGAAGCTGGGCGCGCTCGTGCGGGAGAAGGGGTTCGTGCTGCTCGACCCGCGGCATCCCGAACGGGCTCAGGTGCCTCCCGGCTACGCGCCCGGCGAGCTGCACTGCGTCTGGGACTACGCGCCGGAGCCGACGAGCCTGGCGCGTTCGTGGTTCTCCGACGACGAGATGGCCCGCGGGCTCGACCACCTCGCGGCCTTGCAGGAGGACGACGGCGGCTGGCCGATCCGGTGGCGCGCGTGGGCGCCCGGCACCCGCCTGGAGGGGCGGCCGCGGGTGACCATCGATGCCCTGCGCACCCTCCGCGCCTACGACCAGGTTTGATCCGCGGCGCTTCCCGCTCTTGCTCACCTGTGCTAGGTTTTGCTCATGCGAGCAAATTCCGGCTCAGGTGAGCAAGGTCGGTCGTTCACCGAGCGGGGCCGGCGGGCGCAGATCGTCGAGGCCGCCATCGACACCATCGTCGAGCTCGGCTACTCGCGCGCGTCGTTCGGGCAGATCGCCAAGCGGGCGGGCCTGAGCAGCACGGGGATGATCTCCTACCACTTCCGGAACAAGGCCGAGCTGATGCAGCAGGTGGTCACCGACGTTTACGCGGTGGCCGAGGAGCTGGTGGGGGAGCGCATCGAGGCGGCGGGCACGGCGCGCGACCGGCTCCGGGCGTTCATCCAGTCCAGTGTGGACTTCTACCGCGCGCACCACCGGAAGATCCGGGCGCTCACCGAGATCTTCCTGAACGAGCGCGGCGACGACGCGGCTTTGCCTCACCGGCGGGAACTCGAAGGCTTGCGGGAAATGCTCCGCGCCGGCCAGCTGGCGGGGGAGTTCCGGGACTTCGACCCGCACGTGATGGCCGTGGCGCTGCGCCACGCGCTGGACGGCGTCGCGCTGCGCCTCGGGGCGGAACCCGACGCCGACGCCGACCACTACGCCCGCGAGCTCGCGACCATGTTCGACCTGGCCACCCGGGCAGGGTGAGCCGGCAACGCACGGAGGTGCCGTGGAAGACATCGTGGAGCTGGACTCGGGTCGCGTGCGCGGCCTGACCTTCGAGGAGCACCGGCTCTTCCAGGGGATTCCCTACGCCGCGCCGCCGGTCGGGGAGCTGCGCTGGAGCTCGCCGCAGCCTGTCGAGCCGTGGCCGGACGTGCGGGACGCGACCGCGCCGGGAAACCCGTGCCCGCAGCTCCCGCAGGACTTCGCCGACATCGCGAGCCTGGACGAGGACTGCCTGTTCCTGAACGTGACCGCGCCCCGCGGCGGCGGCCGCAAGCCGGTGATGGTGTGGCTGCACGGCGGCGGCGGGGCCAACGGTGAGGGCGCGATCTTCGATGCGCACCGGCTCGCCACCGCCGAGGACGTCGTCGTGGTCACGCCGAATTCGCGGCTGGGCATCTTCGGCAACTTCGGCTACCCGGGCCTGGCGGGAGGCGGCGGTTTCGGCCTCGAAGACCAGCAGGCGGTGCTGCGCTGGGTGCAGCGCAACATCGGCGAGTTCGGCGGAGATCCGGGCAACGTGACGCTGTTCGGCGAGTCCTACGGCGGGCTCAACGTCAGCGCGCACCTGGTGGCGCCCGGCTCGGCCGGGCTGTTCCACCGGGCGATCGTGCAGAGCGGCTTCGCGCTGCTGCACGCCCCGGCCAACGGCTGGGCGCCGGGCTCGCCGGACCTGCCGACCATGTGGATGTCCACAGTGGAACTCGAAGCCCTGGGCGAGCACCTGTTCGGCGAGCTCGGCTGGGTGCGGCCCGGGCAGGGCCCGGCGATCGAGCAGCTGCGCCGCGTTCCGGTCGAGCAGCTGGTCAACGTGTCATCGGTGTTCAGCAGGCCCGCGTTCGGCGGTGCGCTGCTGCCGGAATCCCCGACGCGGGCGCTGCCCGCCGGGCGGTTCCACCGGGTCCCGGTCCTCACCGGCGGAACCCGGGACGAGGCCCGGCTGTTCACGGCGCTGTTCTGGGACGCAGCCGGTCAGCCGATCACGGCCGACGGCTACGACAAGCTGCTCACCGAGGCATTCGACGCTGCGGCGGACGACGTCGCGCAGCAGTACCCCGTCGGGGCATACCCGACGCCGAGCGTGGCGTGGGCGGATGTGGTCGGCGACTGCGCCTGGGCGCGCTCGGTGTGGGACTTCGCGCACGCCCTGAGCGCGGACACCACCACCTACGTCTACGAGTTCGCCGACCGCGACGCGCCGCCGGTCGTGCCGTTCCCGCCGGGATTCCCGGCGGGCGCCCACCACTCCGCCGAGGTGCCCTACCAGTTCGACCTCGGCGAGCCGGCGCCGCTGAACGACGCGCAGCGGCGGCTGGCGGCGACGATGAATCGCTACTGGGCGAACTTCGCGCGCAGTGGCGACCCCAACGGGCCGGATCTGCCCGGCTGGCCGCGGTTCTCGGCCGCCGAGCCGCGGGTGCAGTCGTTGCACCCGGGCCAGGTCGCCGGGACCGACTTCGCCGCCGACCACCGCCTGGAGTTCTGGAGGGCTCTGGCCGAACGAGGCTGATCGTCCCGTGCCGTGTCTATTTCCGGTTGCTACAGAGCCTGTTTCCGAACTTGCTCTGCGTGGCGGTGCGGGTGGTGGGTTCTCAGGTGTCTTCTCGCTGTGGGATCCCCGACTCATGAATGCCAACACCACGTCGGGGCTGTCCTCGCGAGATAGCGCGGGGTGCGGGGTGTCCCCGCAGGGCACTGTTGAGAACCCGCAGCGGTGCGAGTTGCGTGGGTGGGCTAAGCGGCTACGCCGCTTCAAAGACAAACCCCGCCCTCACACCACGACATCCCAAACAGCCTCTATAGCGACCAGAAGTACTCACGGGTCGTTGTGCGGAAGCGGGCCGAAGAACCGACCCGGGGTTACGCCGGCCAGGCGGCGGAACTCGCGTGTGAGGTGCGCCTGATCGGCGTAGCCGGTCACGTGGGCGAGCTCCGCGAGCCCGCCGGGGCCGGTGCCGCGCCGCGTCGCCCGCTGGAAGCGGAGCACCCCGGCGAGGGTCTGCGGGCCGTAGCCGACGGCGGCGGTGACGCGTCGCCGCAGCTGGCGCTCGGACAACCCGAGGGTGTCGGCGAGCGCCGGAACCGCGAGCGGGGCGGGGGAGTCCAGGGCCGCGACCACGGCCGCGAGCGCCGGATCAGGCCGGAACTCCGGCAACCGGGAGCAGGCGAACTCCTCGAGAATCCGCCCCGCCTGCTCCGGCGCTTCGCTGATCCTGTCCACTGTGCACCGGATCGAGGCGCCCCAGCAGTCCAGCCCGTCGACCTGCAGATCGCGCAGCTCGGTGGCCGGAATGTCGCCCAGCAGCAGCCGGGCGGCGCCGGGCCTGGCCCGGATCCCGGTGATGCGGCTCCCCGGCGGCAGCTCCGCGAGCCGGGCGGAGGTGTCCGGCCCGACCACGTCGAGGCGATCGCCCATCCAGATCAGGTCCACGCAGCCGTCCGGGACCACCCGCTGCACGTGGCAGTCCGCGTCCGCCCCGTGCGTCCACACGCAGGCGATCGCCCCGGTCAGCGCGCCGACCGGCGGCCGCTCCCGATACCGGCTCACGACCCCATGATGCCCACCGACCCCGACACCGGAACGCGAAGGGCCCCGCCGACCGGCTCGTTCGGTCGGCGGGGCCCTGCTGCCCGGATCAGTCCTGCTTGTCGTCGAACGTCGGGATGTCCGTGCGGTCGTCGGAGCTGGGCATGTCGCCCGGCAGCTCCAGGGCCTGCGTCAGCGGGCCGGGCGACCAGGTGCCCCAGTGGGTCTCCGAATGCACCTCGATCGCCGCCTGCGCGGGCAGCGCATCCGCGTCGTACGGGTGCACCACGTACAGCGAACCCCAGTCCTGCTGCGGATCGTTGCGCAGGTAGGTCGGCAGCTCGCGGACGCTGGACGCGATCGTCAGCCAGCCGAACGGCCCACCGGCATCTGGCGACGACCAGCCCTCGCCGACGTCCCGGACCTCCTCGCCGGCCGACACCCGGAACTGCGGCATCTCCGCGATCCCGTTGTACAGGCCGGAAATCCGCAGGCACGGGTGCACCAGCGCGGCCGGCCACTCGACGAACGTCGCGCTGTTCCCGATGACCTCGGTCATGTTCGTCAGCTTCGGCACCCGCGGCGCGGTCACCGCGATCCAGCCCTCCCGGCCCAGCGCCTGGTCGACGGCGATCACCCGCATCTTCGTCGCGCCCTCGGCCTCGGCGCCGAGCATGTAGCGGTGATCCCGCCACCCGGGCGGCGGGCCCTGCTCCACGGTGTAGCGGCCGGTGATCTCGAAGCCCCGATCGGTGTCCTTGCCGAATTCGAGGACCACGAAGTTCGCGCCGGTCTCCGCGCCCGCCAGGCTCACCGCCATCGGCACCTCGCCGTTGCGGGCCGAATCCGGGATGTCGTACCAGGGCGTGCGCAGTTCGCCGGTGTTGGTGCCGGCCTCGTCGAAGCTGCCCCACACCGGCGCGTTGTCGCCGCCGAACTGGTGCGGCGGCTTCCAGCTCGGCGCATCCGAGTCGACGCCGTCGTTGGCGGGCACGCCGGGCCGGGTGAAGCCCACCTGCTTGGGCTGCAGGTACTGCTCGGCGGTTTCCCGGTCGGCCAGGCGGCGCGGCGGCACCGGCACCGCCGGGTCCCGGGGCGGCGCGACCACCGAGGGCTGGTCGGGCGCCACCGGCAGGACGCTGGCCTGCGGATCGGTCTCGACCCCGATGTAGTCCGACAACCCGCAGCTGGTGCCGGTGAGCTGCTTGATGTTGTCCGTGGACAGGCTGTAGCTGTCGCCGCGTTCCTGGATGGCCTTGCCGAACGCGGCGAGCTCGCCGAACACCATCAGCGCGCAGAGCAGCGACAACGGTGCGGTGCCCAGCCGCAGGGCGCGGCTGCGCTTCTCCGGGCTGTCCCAGCGCTCGTCGACGATCTTCGGGTTGTTCTCGTCGATGCGCAGGTGCTCGATCAGCGCGATCACGCCCGCTATCGCGGCGAACACCAGGAACAGCGTGCTGAAGTTGTGCCCGCCGATCGACGGCGGCTTGTCGAACCACGGAACGCCCCAGCCCGAGACGTACCACCAGGCGTTCGGCCCGGTGGAGGCGAACGCCAGGATCACCATCAGACCGGCGACGAAGGCGGCCCGGTTGCGGCGGGAGCGCAGCACGGTGGTGCTGGTGGCCAGCGCGGTCAGCGCCGCCAGGGCACCGCCGAAGGCGGCGAAGATGCCGAAGTGGTGGGTGTGCTTGGTGGGGGTCAGGGCGAGCACCGCGAAGCACATCGCGGTGACCGCGAGCAGTCGCCGGCTCGGGCCGAGCCCGGCACCGCGGATGCGGCCGCGCCGCAGCAGCACCACGGCGCAGGTGGCCAGGCAGAGGATCACCAGCAGCACCGGGAACCGCCGGGTCAGCGAGCCGTCCGGGCTCTGGCTGAACAGCAGGCTGTAGCGGTTGAGCTCCTCGTACCAGCGGCCGTTCGGGCCGAAGGTGGTCTTGAGCTCCATCGCGTCCATGACCGACTGCCAGGTCTGGTCGTAGAACACCAGCGTCAGGATCACGAACCCGGAAGCGGAGATCGGCGCCAGCACCGGCAACCAGCCGAACTCCTGGGCCCGCTTGCGGACCAGCCGGTACAGCGGCTTGATCGCGGCGATGTAGGGCAGCACCGCGACGAGGCCGTGCGGGTTGACGCCCACCGACAGGGCGGCGCCGACCAGGCCCAGCGCGGCGGGCATCAGCCGGCCGGTCGCCACAGCGCGCTCGACGGCGCACAGCGCCAGCAGCGAGAACAGCACCACGACCGGCTCGGCCCGGAGCCCGTTGTTGTAGGGCAGCCAGAACGCCAGGAACACGGCGGCGGCGGCCCAGCCTGCGGCGTTGCTGCGCCGCACCTGCTGGCCGAGTCTCGGCAGCACCTCGCGGCTGATCAACAACCAGCTGATGATGCCCATCAGCAGCGCGGGCAGCCGCACCCACGGCGTCGCCGTCGAGATCTGCACCCACAGCGCGTAGAACTCGTAGAACCAGCCGAACGGCGACTCGGGGTTGGCGAACCAGCGGTAGTAGTTGCTGACGTACCCGGCGCTCTCGGCCGACCGCACCATGCTCAGCACGTAACCGTCGTCGGACGTCATCGCGCCGATCAGCCACCACAAGCCCAGCGCGCCGAACACCGAGACGTCGCGGAACGTCGGCTTCCACCAGCGCAGCGGGGCCAGCCGCGGCTCGCGACGGCCGGCGCGCGTGTCCAGCTTCCGCAGGCAGAGCACCGAACCGATGAACGCGGCCACGGCCAGGGCGATCACCACGAGCTTGAGCGGCGTCGCGTAGCTGCTGAACCGGTTGTCGACGCGCGCCTCGAAGGACAGCCCGCGCACGTCGTCCACGGCGTTGTCCAGCGACGAGTAGATGCCGGTCAGCTGCGGGCGCTGGTCGCCGAGAACGCGCGCCCACGCCTGCCCGTCGATGCTCGCGGTGGTGCCATCGGCGTCCGCGCGCACGTCGATCGAGCACGCGCCGGCGGGCAGCTGCACCGTGCTGATCTGCCGCCCCTTGGAGAACAGCGCGGCCTGGCCCTCGTCGACCTGCAGCGTCAGCCCGGTCAGCTTGCCGTAGTCCGAGGACGGCGGATTGGTGCTCAGCAGGATCGCCGGCCCCGCGGTGCGCGCGTCCAGGCTGCGCGCGGCCGCGCACGGCACCTTCGTGTCGAGCCACAGCGGTGAGTAGGCGACCAACGGAGCGGACACCGATCTGGTGCCTTCAGCGGTTGGCCACCGTAATGTCACCACATCGTGATTGACAGGTAGGAAGGGCACGAGCAACGCCAGCACGGTGCCGACGAGCCCGAGCAGCGAGGCGTACAGCCGAAGTTTTTTCGCCGACCCTGGGTGCACGTGGAGACCATACGGGCGCTGATCGCCCGCACTTGTGCGCACCCCTCGCGCGTCCACCGGGCCGCATTTGCATGCCTGCGGTGCCGCACGTCCTGCCTGGTCATAGCGGGTGGGTGCGCTGGGTCGCACTAGCGCCGGTTCTGCCGCGGCGGCGCGAGGCATTCGTCGTTGGAGCGACGCTGCCGCTCGGCCCGCCTCTGCTGGCGCCCCGTCGCGCGAAACAGTTCCGGAAACGAGTCCGCACAGCGACCCGAACACGATCAGGCGGACTGCGCCGGGCTTTCGGTCGTCGTCTGCTCGGCCACCAGCACATCCACATCCCGGTCCCGCCCGGTCCGGTGCAGCACCAGTTCCGCGAGCAGGCCCACGGAGATCATCTGCACTGAGAAGATCTCCAGCAGGATGCCCAGCGTCAGCAGCGGGCGGGTGCCGATCGACTGCTCGGTGAACACCCACACCCCGGTCAGGTAGAGCAGGATCAGCGTGCCGATCGTCCCGGCCAGCAGCCCCAGCCCGCCGAAGAGGTGCGCCGGGCGCCGCCCGTAGCGGGTGAGCGCGACGACCGTGAGCAGATCCAGCGCGCCGCGCACGTACCGCTCGAACCCGTAGTTGGACTTGCCGTGCACCCGCGGCCGGTGGTGCACGGCCAGCTCGCGCACCCGGTAGCCCAGCTGGTGCGCCAGCGCCGGGATGTAGCGGTGCAGCTCCCCGTACAGCGGCACGCGCCGGTAGACCTCGGTGCGCGCGGCCTTCAGCCCGCAGTTGTGGTCCGCGAGCTTCAGGCCGGTGATCAGCCCGGTGACCCAGTTGAACACCTTCGACGGCAGCCGCTTGCCCAGCGGGTCCTGCCGCTGCGCCTTGTGGCCGCTGACCAGGTCGGCCCCGTCGTCGAGCTCGGCGAGCAGGCGCGGGATCTCGGCGGGGTCGTCCTGCAGGTCGGCGTCCAGCGTCACCAGCAGCCGGCCGCGGACCTCGGCGACGCCCGCGGCCAGCGCCGCGGCCTTGCCGAAGTTGCGCCGCAACCGGATGCCGCGGAACCGGGGATCCTGCCGGGCCTGCTCGGCGATCACCTGCCAGCTGTCGTCGGTGCTGCCGTCGTCGACGACCAGCAGCTCCCAGCTCCGGGGCTGCTGCTGCATCGCGTCGCGGATCTCGGCGAACAACCGGGGCAGGTTCTCCCGTTCGTTCTTGGCCGGGGCCAGCAGTGAGACCTCGACTTCCGGTGCGGCTTCCGTCATGACTTGACCTGCGGACTTTCCGTGAGGGGCCGGATCCACCAGCCGTCGGGGAAGTGGAAGGCGACGCGCACCGGCCCGGGCTGCGCGGGGGCGACCGCCTCGAAGCCCAGGCCGATCTCGATGCCGGGCGTCTGGGCTTCCGCGTCCGAGCGCGGGATGTCGACCACGCCGCCGCCGATGACCGTGCCGGTCTGGTCGAGCACGGCGACGCAGTCGGCCCGCTCGATCCCGGAGATCGCCCAGCCCTTCAGCATCCGGGCCCCGCCCTGGATCTGGTCGGTCTCCACGTTGAGCACCACGTCGCGGCCGTCCGGGCGCGGCTCGCGCAGCGCGCCGTCGCTGGGCATCCGCCAGTCCGCGGTGCTGACCCGGTCGCCGATCTCCAGGCCGTCGGGACAGCCGAGCGTGAACTCGCCGGAGAACGGGTAGTGCCAGAGCGCCTGCAGCCGCGGCAGCAGGCGGTCCGGTTCGGGGAACCGGTCCTCGAACGCGTCGGGGTGGCCGATGCGCGCGGCGATGGCGAGCAGGTTCTGGTTCGGCGCATCGGAGCGCACGCTCTGAGCCATGGGAGCGCCGAGCGCCACGGTGGCCAGCACCGTGCCCGCCACGGCGACGGTGCGGACCTTCGGCCAGCGCGGCCAGGCGACCACGATCACCAGCACCGCGATCCACAGCGCGGCGGTCATGCTGTTGTACCGGCTCTGCAGCCCGGCGGCCTCGCCGAACGCGGCCCGCGAGCCGGAGATCATCACCGCGCAGCCGGCCGCGTAGACCGCCAGCCCCCACCACGGCGCGGCGCTGCGGAACTCCTCGCGGGTCTGCCGGACGTGCAGCACGAGCACCGCCAGGCCCGCCACACCCGCGATCAGCGCGATCGACGGCTCGGTGCCGGTCCACACCATGCCGAGCATGCTCAGCCCGGCGAGCAGCGCCTGCGCCGGATCGTCGGTCGGCGAAGCGCCGCCACCGCCCTGCGGGCCGCGCAGCACCAGCCACGAGGCCACCACGAGAAACCCGACCACCAGCGGTGCCGCGACCCAGCGGCGGCGGTCCCCGCGCAGCCACGCCACCAGCGCCAGCGCCGGCCACACCGCGAACGACGTGCCGTAGCTGATCGACGCCAGCAGCCCGAACACGATCGCGAGCACCCGGTGTTCGCGCTGCATCGCCAGCAGCGCGGCGAGCACCAGCATCAGCGCGAGAATCCAGGACGCCCCGCTCATCGAGCGCACGTAGTTGTGGATGCCGTGCGGGTTGAACACCAGCGTGGCGGCGGCCGCCACCAGCCCGGCCCGCTGCCACGGGTTCAGCGACTTCGGCAGCATCGCCCACACCAGCAGGACGCTGGCGACCCCGAAAGCGATGATCACCAGCCCGAGCGGCTGGTTGAGGCCGTGCCCGAACCGGGCGCTGAGCCAGAACAGCAGGCTGGGCAGTACGAACGGGTGCTCGTTGCGGAACCCGAACAGCGCCTCCGGGCGCAACGTGCCGTCGTCGTCGGTGAGGTCGAGCAGCACCCACCAGTAGTCGTAGAAGTGCATCTGCGGGTAGCGCAGCACTTCCCGAAGCATCATCAGCGGCGGGACGATCGCCGACAGGCCGAGCAGCACGGGGCCGAACCGCCGCACCGGGCCTGGAATGGGGGCTTCGGGAGTGGCGCGCTCGCCCGGGTCGGTCTCCGATGCGATGTCAGTCACGCTTTGTTTCCCCAGTTCGGATCAAGAACGCCTCACGGTAGCAAGCGCAGGTCAGAGCTTGGCAGATCAGACGTTGACCGTGGCTGGATTTGACCACGCGGTTCCGGCGGTCGTACGCTGTCGCGGCTCGCTCGTCATCGGCCCTCGTGGCCGGTTCCTCCCGCGGTGCGCCCCCGGTCGATCGGGGTCCGGAAAGCGGTCTGTATGATGGGTGAGAACTTCTCGCCGCCGGACGGGCGGAGAGATAAAACGCCTGTTTCGAATGCGATCGCCCGCGCGGCTCGGCTGCCGAGACAGGAACCCACCGAGGCGCTGCACCGGCGGCGTGGTAGGAATCCTCGTCCCACGCGGTCGAGGTGGACGTCCGCCGCAGACCTGGTGAAGTAGCGAAACCGAGCAGCAGGAGACTTCCGACTCATGTACGCGATCGTCAAGACCGGCGGCAAGCAGTACAAGGTGGCTGTCGGGGACGTCGTCGAGGTCGAGAAGCTCGAGGGCGAGCTGGGCTCCGAGGTCAGTTTCCCGGCGCTTCTGGTCGTCGATGGCTCCGATGTCACGACCGACGCCGACGCGCTGGCCAAGGTGTCGGTGACCGGCAAGCTGGTCGAGCAGACCAAGGGCCCCAAGATCCGCATCCACAAGTTCAAGAACAAGACCGGCTACCACAAGCGCCAGGGTCACCGTCAGAAGCTGACCCGCGTTGAGGTCACCGGCATCACGAAGTGAGGACCTGAGTAGTCATGGCACACAAGAAGGGCGCATCCAGCTCTCGGAACGGCCGCGACTCTAACCCCAAGTACCTCGGGGTGAAGCGCTACGGCGGCCAGGTCGTCAAGGCCGGCGAGATCCTGATCCGTCAGCGGGGCACCAAGTTCCACCCCGGCCTGAACGTGGGGCGGGGCAACGACGACACCCTGTTCGCGCTGTCCGCCGGTACCGTCGAGTTCGGACGTTACCGCGGCCGCAAGGCCGTCAGCGTGCTGCCGGCCGAGGCCTGATCCGGCTCTCGGCTGCGAAGTAGTTCCCGACGAGGGGCGGGTCCGGCTAGTCCGGCCCGCCCCTCGTCGTTTTCGTTGTGCGGGTGGTCACGCCTCCCGGCAGCAACGCGTCTCGCGCGGCACCATCGAGGTGGGTGACGTGCGCGTTCACGCGCGAGACGCCCCAGACAGTTTTACGCCGGGCCGGGCTCGGCCGGAGTTTCCTGGAGGCATTCGTGTCGCGGTTCGTTGACCGCGTGACCATCCACGTCGCGGCAGGCGACGGCGGGCATGGCTGCGCCTCGGTGCACCGGGAGAAGTTCAAGCCGCTGGGCGGGCCGGACGGCGGCAACGGCGGCAAGGGCGGCGACGTCCAGCTCGTCGTGGATCCCAACGTGCACACCCTGCTCGACTTCCACTACCGCCCGAACGCCCGCGCGGCCAACGGCAAGCCGGGCCAGGGCAACATGCGCAACGGCGCGCAGGGCGGCGACCTCGTCCTGTCGGTCCCGGACGGCACCGTGGTGATGACCGAGGACGGCGAGGTGCTGGCGGACCTCGTCGGCATCGGCACCACCTTCGTCGCCGCCGCAGGCGGCCGCGGTGGGCTGGGCAACGCCGCGCTGGCGTCCAAGGCTCGCAAGGCGCCCGGCTTCGCGCTCCTCGGCGAGGCGGGGGAGCAGTTCGACCTGGTGCTAGAGCTGAAGTCGGTCGCCGACGTCGGCCTCGTCGGATTCCCGTCGGCGGGCAAGTCGTCGCTGATCTCGGTGCTGTCCGCGGCGCGGCCGAAGATCGCCGACTACCCGTTCACCACGCTGGTGCCCAACCTCGGCGTGGTCACCGCGGGCGAGACGGTGTTCACCGTGGCGGACGTGCCGGGGCTGATCCCGGGCGCCAGCGAGGGCCGCGGCCTGGGCCTGGACTTCCTGCGCCACATCGAACGCTGCGCGGTCCTGGTGCACGTGGTGGACTGCGCCACGCTCGAACCCGGCCGTGACCCGCTGTCCGATGTGGACGCACTGGAGAACGAGCTGGCGCAGTACACCCCGGCGCTGAAGGCCGAGCAGGGCGGCCAGGACCTGGAGTCCCGCCCCCGGATGGTCGTGCTCAACAAGATGGACGTGCCGGAGGCCCGCGAACTGGCCGAGCTGGTCAAGGCGGACCTGGAGGCGCGCGGCTGGCCGGTGTTCGAGGTGTCCACCGCGTCCCGCGAAGGGCTGCGCGAGCTGAGCTTCGCGATGGCCGCCGAGGTCGAGCGCTACCGGGCGCAGCTGCCGCCGCCGGAGCCGGCGCGAGTGGTGGTCCGGCCCGCGGCCGTCGACGCAGGCAACTTCACCGTCGAACCCGATCCCCAGTTCGAGGACGCGTTCGTGGTGCGCGGCGAGAAGCCGGAGCGGTGGGTGCGGCAGACCGACTTCGGCAACACCGAGGCGATCGGCTTCCTCGCCGACCGGCTGGCGAAGCTCGGCGTCGAGGAGGCCCTGGCCAAGCGGGGCGCGAAGCCCGGCAGCCAGGTGACCATCGGCAACATGACCTTCGACTGGGAGCCGTCCACGCCGGCCGGGGTGGCGGGCGTGCTCGGCCGACGGGGCACCGACCTGCGCATCGACCACGACGACCGGATCTCGGCGTCCGACCGCAAGGCGGCGAAGAAGGCGCGCCGCAGCGCGCTGGACGAGTTCGGCCAGTACGTCGAGGAGGAGGACGGCCGGTGAGCGATCAGCTCTCGGCGACCAGGAAGGCGGTCGCCGCGGCGCAGCGCGTCGTGGTGAAGGTCGGGTCGTCGTCGCTGACCACCACGAAGGGCGGCCTGGACGCCGAGCGGCTGGCGACGCTGGTCGACACCGTGGCCCGGCGGGTCGCCGCCGGCGGCCAGGTGGTGCTGGTGTCATCGGGAGCGATCGCGGCGGGCATCGCGCCGCTGGGGTTGAGCCGCAGGCCGAAAGACCTCGCGACCCAGCAGGCGGCGGCGAGCGTCGGCCAGCAGGCCTTGGCGCACGCGTACGCGGAGTCCTTCTCGCGCTACGACCTGACGGTCGGGCAGGTGCTGCTGACCGCGGACGACGTGGTGCGCCGCGGTCACTACCGCAATGCGCAGCGCACCTTGGACCGGCTGCTCGGCCTCGGCGCGGTACCGGTGGTCAACGAGAACGACACGGTCGCGACGCACGAGATCCGCTTCGGCGACAACGACCGGCTTGCCGCGCTGGTGTCGCACCTGGTGGGCGCCGACGCGCTGGTCCTGCTGTCCGATGTGGACGCCCTGTACGACGGCGATCCGCGTCGCGGCGACGCTTCTGCGATCCGGGAGGTCAACGGCGACGCGGACATGGCGGGCGTGCACGCCGGCCGCACCGGCGCGTCCGGGCTGGGCACCGGTGGCATGGCGTCGAAGGTGGAGGCGGCGAGGGTCGCCTGCTCCTCGGGGATTCCGGTGCTGCTGACCTCCGCCGCGCTGGCCGAGCGCGCGCTCGGCCCGGCCGACGTCGGCACTGCTTTCGCGGCGACCGGCAGCAGGCTCTCGGCGCGCCGCTTCTGGCTGGCGCACGCGGCCGGGGCCAACGGCCGGCTGTGGTTGGACGACGGTGCGGTGGCGGCGGTCGTCAAGCGCCGCCGTTCCCTGCTGGCCGCGGGCATCACGGCGGTGGAGGGCGCGTTCGACGGCGGCGACGTGGTCGAGCTGGTCAACCCGGCGGGCAAGGTCGTGGGCCGCGGGGTGGTCGCCTACGACGCGGCGGAACTGCCGGACCTGATCGGCCGCTCGACGCACGAGCTGCCGGCGGAACAACGCCGAGAGGTGGTCCACGCCGACGACCTCGTCCCGCTCCGCTGAGGACGACTTTCCCGAAGAGGTCGTTTCGATGCGGCGTCAGCCGCATGCGGTGTGGGACTCAGCTCGCACCGCCGCGGGTTCTCAGCGTTCGTCTGGCGAGGACAGCCGTGACGCCGTGTATTGGTCATACATAAGTCACGGCTCCCGCAGTCCAGGCGGACGGTGAGGTTCCGCCACCCGCACCGCCACGCAAACCAGCTGCAACCACTCCTAAGCGAAGGGCACCTCCGACCGGAGGTGCCCTTCGTCGTCTGGCCGATCGGGGTCAGCGGAGCTCGGTGCCCTTGGTCTCGGGCAGCGTGCGGATCACGAAGAACGCGATCGCCGAGGCGATTGCGATGTACCAGAAGAACATCGTCGACAGCTCGTAGCGCGCCAGCGTCTGGATCACCAGCGGGGCGGTGCCGCCGAAGATCGCGACGGTGAGGTTGTACCAGGCGCCGATGCCCAGGCCGCGCAGCTCGGTCGGGAACAGCTCCGACATGATCGCCGGAGCGATCGAGGTCATCGCGGTGTACAACGCGATTCCCACGCAGAACACCACGAGCAGGCCGCCCAGCCCGGGGCGGACCAATGTGGACAGCGGCACGATGAGGACCGCGATCGCCGCCGACCACACCAGCAGCTGCGGCTTTCGCCCGATGCGGTCCGACAGCGCGCCCATCGGGTACTGAAGCGCGATGAACAGCGTGGTGGCGATCGACAGCGCCAGGAACACGTCGGTCGCGTCGGCGTGCCGGGTCTTCACCGCGAACGGCGTCAGCGCGCTGAAGAACGTGTAGTAGCAGAGCGTGGACAGCATGCTGAAGCCCACCAGCTGGCCGACCGCCTTGGGGTGGTGCTTGAGCGTCATCCACAGCGGATTCTTCAGCGCCTTGGCCTTGGCGCGGTTTTCCTCGAACTGCTCGGTCTCCTCGAGCGTGCGGCGCAACCAGATGCCGAGCAGCCCGAGCACGCCGCCGATCAGGAACGGGATCCGCCAGCCGAAGTCGGTGAGCTGCTCCTCGGTGAGCAGCGCCGTCAGCGCGTAGCCGAGCAGCGAGGCGACGAGCAGTGCGGAGCCGGTCGAGATGTAGAAGAACGCCGAGTAGCGGCCGCGCTTGGCGGCCGGGGCGATCTCCGCCAGGTAGGCCGATGCGTTGGACACCTCGCCGCCGAGCGAGAGGCCCTGCCCGATGCGCGCCAGGACCAGCAGGATCGCCGCGGCCCAGCCGATCGTGTCGAACGTCGGCAGCAGGCCGATGATCAGCGAGCCACCGGCCATCAGCGAAATGGTCACCAGCATCGCCGTCTTGCGGCCCCGGAGGTCGGCGAACCGCCCGAGCAGCCAGCCGCCGAGCGGGCGGAAGAAGAACGCCAGCGCGAACGTGGCCAGCGTGTTGATCAGCGCGAGTTCACCGGGGAAGAACGCCGCGGCGAAGTAGACGCTGAAGGCGGTGTAGATGGTCCAGTCGTACCACTCGACCGCGTTGCCGATGCTGGCGGCGACCAGGGTTCGGATGGGTAGTCGGGAATCCTCGGCCGTCGCCGCTTCGTGCGCCATCGCATCCTCCGGTGTCATGGCAGGACGCCCGTGCGCCGGAGATGTGCTGTTGTTCTCCGGGCTTCGTACGGGTGACGACACAGTACGGTCTGGGTCGCCCGTACGGAAGATCCCAATTCACCCTGTGGGAGGACCTGGACTACAGGGCGCGATCGGAGTACCGGTCAGCTCGTGCGCGAACCGGTTGCACTCCGGGCACGTCGTCCACAGCCATGCGACGTCGGAGTTGTCCACGGCGATCTGCTTGCCGCACAGCGTCTCGATCTGCGCATCTACCGGAAAACCGCCGCGGGGCCGGGGTTTCAACGTGGCGTGGCGCTGCCCATCGCCGGGTTGCCAGCGAAACGGGTGAGGCATGCAGGATCACCGCCTGTTCCAACTCGACTGAGGCGTCCGCCGCTTGTCGCGTCCGGCAGCCGGTTCCGGGGGTGCGACGCCGCCGGGACCGCGGTGCTGACCACCGAGGACGCGCCGGGCGGCTGCGAGGCTGGCCGGTGCCCTCCTGATCGGACGTCGTCGCACGTACCATTCTGGTGGTACTGAAACGGCTGGCCAATTACCTGAACAGGTAGTAGTTACCAGACCCGAATTCTGTTTCGCTATGTTTCATGACCCGTACCACTGGCGGCACGCCGAAGGCCCGCGCGCTCGGGGCTGAGCTGCGCGAAGCCCGGGAACTGGTCGGCAAGAGCCTCCGCGCGCTGGCACAGGAGCTCGACACCAATCACGTCAAGCTGATGCGGTACGAGACGGGCAAGTCCGTGCCGCCGCCGGAAGTGGTGGCCGCGTTCGTGACGGCGCTGGGAGTTTCGGCTACCGAACGTGATCGACTCGTCGAGATGGCGCGCGACGCCGACGTGCCGAACTGGCTCACCGCGGATCGCGCCGGCGTGCGGCAGGAGCTGACCGCGCTGATCGAGTTCGAGCGCACCGCCACCCGCATCACCAATGTGGCCACCGGGCTGGTTCCCGGGCTGCTGCAGACCTCCGACTACGCGCGCGCCGTGATGCGCGGCAGGCCGGTCGGCGAGGTGGAGAAGCTGGTGCTGATGCGCGTCGGCCGCCGGGAGATCCTCTCCGCGCGCAACGGCCCGCACCTGACGGCGATCATCAGCGAAAACGCGCTGCGGGAACCGATCGGTGGGCACGCCGTGATGGCGGACCAGCTCCGCAAGGTCGCGGAACTGGCGGAATGGTCCAACATCGAAGTCCGCGTCGTGGCGAGCGGTTCGACGTCCTGGCATCCCGGTCACGTCGGCCCGTTCGTGGTGTTCGAATTCCCGAAGGCGCAGCCGATCGTCCACTTGGAGCACTACCGGTCCGCTGCCTTTCTTTACAACCCAGGACTAGCGCAGGAATACCTGGACGCGATCACTACCCTGCTCTCGTTCGCGATGGATCACGAAGAATCGATCGGGTTCATCGCCAAGTGTGCGAACGAGATGGAGGCCATTGCGTGACTACGGCACAGCCGGTTGGTTGGCGGAAGTCGAGCCGGTCGGCGCAGGTGAGCGACTGCGTCGAGGTCGGCCGCTTCGGTGACGGCGCGGCCGTCCGGGATTCGAAGGACCGAACCGCGGGATACTTCGTGGTTTCGGGCGGTCAATGGAGATCGTTCGTCGCCGGGGTGCGCGCCGGCCGATTCGATTCCTGACGTCGACTCCTGCGGTGCCCTCGGCATCGGTTCGAGGGCACCGAGCCGGTTTTCCGCATTTAATTCGCTTTCGCACCTTTTCGTGACCCACTTCGGGTGAATTGCACCCGTTGGCCGAATTCGGCCAAATGCGTTGCCGCGTCGGGCAGACTGGTCCGGTGAACACCGCGCGCGAGCTCGCCGACGAGCTGATCGAGGTCCTGGCGGATGAGGATCCGCTGAACGAACTCCTGCAGGGGATACCGGGAATCGACCACCGGCTGGGCGATCTCGACGAGTCAGCGGAATCCGCGATCCGGGAGCGCGCGTTGCGCATCGCCGCCGCGGCCCGCTCGCTCGATCCGCCGCCTGAAGACCGGATCACCTGCGGTGTGGTGGTGCAGCAGGCCGAGGCGGTCGCGACGCGGCTCGGTTCGCGGCTGGTCGAACACACCATGCACGACCTGCTGGTCTCGCCGATCGCCAAGCTGCTCGAACTCCTGCCCGCGGTGCGGCCGTCCGGGCCGCAGCAGGAACAGGACTTCCTGACCAGGCTCGCCGCGATCCCCGATTTCCTCGCCAAAGCGGCGGATCGGCACCGCCACGGCGCGGCGGCGGGGCGGACGCCGGTCGCGCACCGCGTCCGGGATGCGGTCGCGCACCTCGACGCTTACCTGTCGGCTCCGGAAAGCGATCCGTTGCGGCAGGCGCCGCTGCGCAGCGCCGACGAGCGGGATCGGCTGCTCGCCGACGCGGTCCGGCCGGCGTTCGCCGCGTATCGCAACGTCCTGCACACCGAGATCCGACCGCACGGCAGGCCCGAAGACCAGCCGGGGCTGTGCTGGCTGCCGGGCGGGGCGGAGACTTACGCGGCACTGGCCCGGATGCACACCACCGTCGACTGGACCCCGGAGGACCTGCACCGCGCCGGGCTCGCGGCGATCGAAGGACTTGCCGAGGAATACGCGGAAATCGGTTCGCGGGAATTCGGCCTGCGAACCGCCGCCGAGGTGCAGCAGCGGATGCGCACCGATCCGGCGCTGCGCTGGCAGGACGCTGCGGAGCTGCTCGGGGCGGCCCAGGCGGCGATCGGGCGCGCCGAAGAGGTGGCACCGAAGTGGTTCGGGCGGCAGCCGGCGCAGCGGTGCCGGGTGGAAGCCGTCCCGGCCGACCGCGAGGCGAGTGCGACCGCGGCCGCGTACCTCCCGGCGCCGCTGGACGGCTCCAGGCCGGGGATCTACTACGCCAACACCTACCGCGCCGAGGAGCGCCCCCGGTTCCTGGCCGAGGCGACGGCGTTCCACGAAGCCGTTCCGGGGCACCACTTCCAGATCACCCTCGCGCAGGAGCTGACCGGGGTGCCGCTGATCCGGCGGGCCGCGTGGATCAACGCGTTCATGGAGGGCTGGGGCCTGTACGCGGAGCGGTTCGCCGACGAGGCCGGCCTGTACTCGGACGACATCGCCCGGCTGGGCATGCTCGCGATGGATTCGATGCGCGCGGCGCGGCTGGTGGTGGACACCGGGCTGCACACCTTCGGCTGGAGCCGTCGGCAGGTGGTGGACTTCCTGCGGGCGAACACGGTGATGCCGGAGGTCGAGATCCAGTCGGAAACCGACCGGTACATCGAAAATCCGGGGCAGGCGCTGTCCTATCTGGTCGGCCGTCTGGAGATTCAGCGGCTGCGCGCCAGGACCGAAGCGCAGCTGGGTCCGGCATTCGACCTCAGGGCCTTCCACGACGTGGTGATCGGCAACGGCCCGCTGCCGTTGCCGGTCCTGGACGAGGTCGTCGCCGGATGGGTGCGAGCGCAGAGCTGAAGCGCAGGACTGCTCGCCCGTGCGTACTTTGTGCCGCTATGGCAGCACAAAGTACGCACGGGTCTTGAGCAGCGGCTCAGCGTCTGGATCCGCTCACGAAGTGGTGGCGAGGGTGAAGGGGAGGACCGCCGGGGCGCCGGCCTGGCGGAGCAGGCGGCTGACGACGGTGACGGTCCAGCCGGTGTCGGCGTAGTCGTCCATCAGCAGCACCGGTCCGTCCAGTGCGGACAACTTGGCGGCGAGTTCCTCGGGCACCTTGAACTGCTGCCACAGCGAAGCCACCCGCTGCGCGCTGTTCGTGGCGCGCCGGGGCGTCGTGTTCGGGTTCGTCAGCACCTCGCCGAGCAGCGGCAACCGGCCGATCGTGGCGATCCGCTCCGCCAGGCTGCGCACCAGCTGGGGGCGCGTCCGCGAACCGAGCGCGACCACGCCCACCGGGCGCTGCGCCCATTCCCACGCGGCCAGCACCTTGATCCCGGCCTGGAACAGGTCGTCCGGCAGTTCCTGGTCGGGCGCGCCGGTGGCGAGCAGTTCACGCAGCCGGTTGCCCCAGCCGATGTCGGTGAGCCGTCCGATCGCCCGGCCCGTGGTGGCCTGCTCCCCGGCGGGCAGCTTGCCGGAGGCCGGGACGCCCAGCGCGTCCATGCCGCTCGGCCACATCTTGCGCGGCGAAACCTCCACGCCGGGCCGCCGCAGGCGCTCCCCGGCCTGCTCCACGGCCTGGTCGTCGACGTCCCCGGAATAGCCGGAACCGGTGCAGTTGTCGCAGCGGCCGCAGGGTTCGGCCGCCGGATCGTCGAGCTGCCGCCGGAGGAACTCCATGCGGCACGACGACGCGCCGAGGTAGTCGAGCATCGCCTGCTGCTCGGACTTCCGCTCCGCGGCGATGCGGGCGTAGCGCTCGGCGTCGTAGTGCCACGGCTCGCCGGTGGCCTCCCAGCCGCCCTTCACCCGGCGGACGGCCCCGTCGACGTCCAGCACCTTCAGCACCATCTCCAGCCGGGTGCGCCCCAGCTCGACGTGCGGCTCCAGCGCGGCCGTCGACATGCGCTCGTGCTGCGCCAGCGCGTCGAGCACCGCGCGCACCGTCGGCTCCGGCGGGAACGCCAGCGACGCGAAGTAGCTCCAGATGTCGCGGTCCTCCGGCCCGGGCAGCAGCAGCACCTCGGCCCGCTGCACGCCGCGACCGGCGCGGCCGATCTGCTGGTAATAGGCGATCGGCGAGGACGGCGCGCCGAGGTGGACCACGAAACCGAGGTCGGGCTTGTCGAAACCCATGCCCAGCGCCGAGGTGGCGACCAGCGCCTTGACCCGGTTCGCCAGCAGGTCCGCCTCGGCCTGCTGCCGCTCGGCGGGGTCGGTGCGGCCCGAGTAGGACGCCACCTCGTAGCCCTGATCGCGCAGGTAGGCGGCGATCTCATCGGTCGCCGCCACGGTCAGCGTGTAGATGATGCCGGAGCCGGGCAGCTCCTTCAGGTGGCTCGCCAGCCACCCCAGCCGCGCCTCCGCCGAGGGCAACCGGACGACGCCCAGCCGCAGGCTCTCCCGGTCCAGCGTGCCGCGCAGCACCAGCGTTTCCTGCGGATCGGTGTACTCGCCGCCGACCCCGAGCTGGTCGGAGACGTCCTGCACGACGCGGTCGTTCGCGGTGGCGGTGGTCGCCAGCACCGGGACGCCCTCCGGCAGCTCCGTGAGCAGCGTCCGCAGCCGCCGGTAGTCCGGGCGGAAGTCGTGGCCCCAGTCGGAGATGCAGTGCGCCTCGTCCACCACCAGCAGGCCCGCGGTCTGCGTGAGCTCGGGCAGGATCGTGTCGCGGAAGTCGGGGTTGTTCAGCCGCTCCGGGCTGACCAGCAGCACGTCCACCTCGCCGGCGGCGACCTGCTCCTCGATGTCGGCCCACTCGTCGGGGTTCGCGGAGTTGATCGTGGCGGCGTGCACCCCGGCGGCCGCGGCCGCGTCGACCTGGTTGCGCATCAGGGCGAGCAGCGGCGAAACGATCACCGTCGGACCCTCGCCGAGCTCGCGCAGCAGCGCGGTGGCGATGAAGTAGACGGCCGACTTCCCCCAGCCGGTGCGCTGCACCACCAGCGCGCGGCGGCGCTCCAGCACCAGCGCGCGGATGGCGCTCCACTGGTCCTCGCGCAGCGCGGCGTCGGGGCCGGCCAGCGCGCGGAGTCGGTCGTCGGCGAGTTCGCGCAGCGCGTTTTCGTCCACGCACCGATTCCTACCCGATGCCCACGACGTCGCACGTCCGGGGTGAAATCCGGTGCCGGGACGATGTCCGAACGGACTAGTCTGGGCGGGTGACCACCACCGAGTCCACGATCACAGGCAAGGTGTCCGGCGACGAGCTGCGGGAGCAGGTCCGCGATGCGGCGCAGCGCGCCAAGCGGGCGGCGGCCGAGCTGGCGCAGGCCACTCGGGGCGACAAGGACGCGTTGCTGCACGCGATGGCCGACGCGCTGGTGCGGCGGACGCCGGAGATCCTCGCCGCCAACGACCGGGACGTCGCCGCCGGCCGCGAGTCCGGGATGCCGGAGAGCCTGATCGACAGGCTGAGCCTGAGCACCGAGCGCGTCGAGGCGATGGCCGACGGACTGCGCACGGTCGCCGGCCTGCCGGACCCGGTGGGCGAGGTGGTGCGCGGCAGCGTGCTGCCCAACGGGTTGCAGCTGCAGCAGGTCCGGGTGCCGCTCGGCGTGGTCGGGATCGTCTACGAGGGTCGTCCCAACGTCACCGTGGACGCCGCAGGCCTGACGCTGAAGGCGGGCAACGCGGTGCTGCTGAGGGGCTCGTCCTCGGCGGAGCACTCCAACACCGTGCTGGTGTCGATCCTCGCCGACGTGGTCCGCGAGCGCGGCCTGCCTGCCGACGCCGTGCAGCTCCTGCCGTGCCACGACCGGGCGTCCGTGCAGCACTTGATCACCGCGCGTGGACTGGTGGACGTGGTGATCCCGCGCGGCGGTGCCGGGCTGATCTCCGCCGTCGTGGAGAACGCCACAGTGCCCGCGATCGAGACCGGTGTCGGCAACTGCCACGTGTACGTCGACGCGACCGCGGACATCGACACCGCGCTGCGGATCCTGCTCAACTCCAAGGCCCGGCGCCCGAGCGTGTGCAACGCGGCCGAAACCGTGCTGGTGCACAAGGACATCGCCGAGGAGTTCCTGCCCCGGGCGCTCGCCGAGCTGCACGGCGCGGGCGTGACGGTGCACGGCGACGAGCGCGTGGTCGCCGTCGGCGGCTCCAACGTGGTCGCGGCGGCCGACGAGGACTGGGACACCGAGTTCCTGTCGCTGGACATCGCGGCGGCGGTCGTGGACTCGCTGCCCGACGCCGTCGAGCACATCCGCGCCCACGGCTCCGGGCACACCGAGGCCATCGTGACCAGCGACGTCCGCGCGGCCCGGCAGTTCACCGTCCAGGTGGACGCCGCGGCGGTGATGGTCAACGCCTCCACCGCGTTCACCGACGGCGCCGAGTTCGGGATGGGTGCCGAGATCGGCATCTCCACCCAGAAGCTGCACGCCCGCGGGCCGATGGGCCTGCCGGAGCTGACGTCCACGAAGTGGTTGGCCTTCGGCGACGGGCACGTGCGGCCGGGCTCCGCCCCGTCGAGCACCAGTTCCTGCCCGGGGAGCTGACCTTGACCCAGGCGCCGCGCCGCAAACGTGACTCGGCCGCCACCAAGGACGCGTTGTTGCAGGCCGCGTCGGCGCTGTTCGCCGAGCGCGGCTTCAACGCGACCACGGTGCGCGACGTGGCGGCGCGGGCGGGGGTGAACCAGGCCCTGCTGTTCCGCTACTTCGGCTCGAAGCAGGAGCTCTTCGCTGCGGTGCTCAGCCACAACAGCGCCCGGCTGCTCGAAGCGCAGCCGCCGGAGGAGCTGCCGCTGCGGATCCTCGGCAACCTCTTGTCAGCGGACCAGCTCAGCGGTCCTGAGCATCCGATCGCGGCGATGCTGCGCTCCTACAGCGACGAGCGCGCCGCGCACGTGCTGCGCGAGGAGCTGGGCGCGCGCTACGCGGCCCGGCTGGCGGAGCTCACGGACGCGCCGGACGCCGAGCTGCGCGCGGATCTGGTGCTGGCGTGGCTGTTCGGGATCGGCATGGTCCGCTCGGTGCTGGGCAAGTCCCCGTTGGCGGACGCCGACCCCGACGCGGTCGTGCGGCACGTGGCGCGCGGGATTTCCGTTCTGCTGGAACGAACGGACCTTCCGGACGAAAAGTGATCAAGGCGTGCACCTGCGCCGGGGCCCGCGTACGGTGTTGATGTAAGCAATTGCTTACATCACGTCCACCGGGAGCTGTGCATGACCACCACGGAGCCGAGGACCTATCCCTTCAGCGCGGCCGACAAGCTGAACCTGGATCCCATCTACGCCCACCTGCGCGAGCAGGAACCGCTGACCCGGGTCCAGCTGCCCTACGGCGAGACGGCTTGGCTGGCGACCCGATACGAAGACACCAAGATCGTGCTGGGCGACCCGCGCTTCAGCCGCGCCGCCGCACTCGACCACGACGAGCCGAGGCTGCGACCGAACAGCCCGCAAGGCGGACTGCTCAGCATGGACCCGCCGGACCACACCCGTCTCCGGAAGCTGGTGGCGAAGGCCTTCACCGCGCGCCGCGTGGAACAGCTGCGGCCGCGGACCCAGGAGATCGCCGACGGCCTGGTGGACCGGATGATCGAACGGGGCGGACCCACCGACCTCGTCGAGGAATTCGCGCTGCCGCTGCCGATCACCGTCATCTGCGAACTGCTCGGCGTGCCCTACGCCGACCGCGGGGACTTCCGGGTGTGGTCGGACGCGTTCCTGTCCACCACGAAGCTCACCCCGGAGCAGGTGACCGACTACATCGACAAGATGTTCGGCTACATCGCCGGGCTGATCGCCCAACGCCGCGAGGAACCCGCAGACGACCTGCTCAGCGCGTTGATCGCGGCCCGCGACGAGCAGGACAAGCTGTCCGAGGACGAACTCGTCCGGTTGGCGGCGGGGATCCTGGTGGCCGGTCACGAGACCACCGCGACCCAGATCCCGAACTTCGTCTACGTGCTGCTGACGCACCCGGAGCAGCTCGCCGAGCTGCGCGCGGACCTGGACGTGGTGCCGCAGGCCGTCGAGGAGCTGATGCGCTACGTGCCGCTCGGCGTCGGCGCCGGCTTCCCGCGATTCGCCACCGAGGACGTGGAGCTGGGCGGCGTGCTGGTGCGGGCCGGTGAGCCGGTCATGGTCAGCGCGGCGGCCGCGAACCGCGACGAGGGGGTGTTCAGCGATCCCGAGCAGCTCGACCTGACCCGCCGGGAGGCGACGCACCTCGGCTTCGGGCACGGCCCGCACCACTGCCTCGGCGCCCAGCTCGCGCGGCTGGAGCTGCAGGTCGCGCTGCGCACGCTGCTGACCCGGCTGCCGGGGCTGCGGTTCGCGACGTCCGCGGCAGACGTCGAGTGGAAGAGCGGAATGCTCGTCCGGGGGCCCCAGCGGATGGTGCTGACGTGGCAAGGTGTCGAGTGATCTCCCTCATAACTGGAAGAGGTGGGCAATGAGCTGGACGATCGAGGTCGATGCGGACACCTGCATCGGTTCCGGCATGTGCGCCGGTGTCGCGCCTGATCACTTCGAGCTGGTGGACGGGTACGGCTGCGCCAGGAACGCGGCGGTGGACCCGTCCGACCAGGTGGTCGACGCGGCGGAGTCCTGCCCCGTGGAGGCGATCCTGGTCAAGGACGCCGAGACCGGCGACGTGGTAGCCCCGGAAGAAGAGTGATGTAGGACACGTTCGTGTCCGCGTCATGGGTGCCCGGGTCCGCGCGTCACACCGGTGCGCGCCTGAGAAACGGCAGCGCCGGCGACCCGAGGTGGGCCCCCAGCCGCCGAGGGTCGTGCAGGGCCGTGGGGCCCGGCTCAGAGGGGAGCGTGGGCCGGGCTCCACGGTCGGCGTGGCGTGAGGCCCGGTTCGCAGGGGAGTGCGAGCCGGGCCCCACAGCCGGGGTGAGGTATGACGCACGCCCCGCCGACCACCGCGGGACGTCGACTTCCTAGGCTTGGCAGCTATGTCTCGTCGCAGGATCGGGGTCATGGGTGGCACCTTCGATCCCATTCATCACGGACACCTGGTCGCGGCCAGCGAGGTGCAGGCCCAGTTCGGCCTGGAGCTGGTCGTCTTCGTGCCCACCGGCCAGCCTTGGCAGAAGAGCCATGAGGTGGTCAGCCCCGCCGAGGACCGCTACCTGATGACGGTGATCGCCACCGCGTCCAACCCGCGATTCCTGGTCAGCCGCGTCGACATCGACCGCAGCGGCCCGACCTACACCGCGGACACCCTCACGGATCTGCACCAGCAGTTCCCGGATGCGGAGCTGTACTTCATCACCGGTGCGGACGCGCTGGAGCAGATCCTGTCCTGGCACCGGGTAGAAGAACTCTTCGACCTGGCGCACTTCATCGGCGTGACCCGGCCCGGCTACTCGCTCAACGGCGCCCACCTGCCCGCGGGGGCGGTGTCGCTGGTGGAGATCCCGGCGATGGCGATCTCGTCGACCGGCTGCCGGGACCGGGTCCGGGCGGGCCTGCCGGTCTGGTACCTGGTCCCGGACGGAATCGTGCAGTACATCACCAAGCGAGGCCTGTACCGGGACGACTCCGGAACCGAGTGGGGGCCGGCGTCGCCGTCCTGACCGGCGGTGAGGTCCGGTTCCCGTGCCTGTTTGACCAGGTGGGACTCCTGGTGTTCCCGGAAGGGGCGCGCTTCGGGCGTGACGGACGTCGCGGCCCGGTGGCCGTGGAGGCGGGTTCGGCCTGGTGTGGGGCGGGCTGGCTATCCTCTACCCGGCGTGGGTCGCACACCTGACCCACCCGAGAGGAGTGACGTGGCAGCCACCGAGAACGCCCGACGGCTGGCTCTGATCGCGGCGCAGGCCGCGGCGGACAAGAAGGCCACCGACGTGGTCCTGCTCGATGTCTCCGAGCAGCTGGTCATCACCGACTGCTTCCTGATCGCATCCGCGCCCAACGAGCGGCACGTCGAAGCGATCGTCGACGCGGTCGAGGAGAAGCTGCGCGCCGCCGGGTCCAAGCCGGTGCGCCGCGAAGGCGCGCGCGAGGGCCGGTGGGTCCTGCTGGACTTCGTCGACGTCGTGGTGCACGTCCAGCACTCCGACGAGCGCGCCTTCTACCAGCTGGAACGGCTGTGGAAGGACTGCCCGCGGATCGAGTTCGAGGACCAGAACGCGCCCGCCGAGGCGGACTCGCCGGACGCCGAAGCGTGAGCCTCGACCAGCTGGTGCTCTGGCGGCACGGGGAGACCGACTACAACGCCTCGGGCCGCATGCAGGGGCATCTCGACAGCTCGCTGACCGAGACCGGCCAGGAGCAGGCCCGGCGCGCGGCGCCGGCCATCGCCCGGTTCGCCCCGGACACCGCGCTCAGCTCCGACCTGAACCGGGCCCGCACGACGGCGGCCGCGTTCGCCGAGGTCAGCGGGGCTTCGGTGCGGCTGGACAAGCGGCTGCGCGAGACGCACCTCGGGGAGTGGCAGGGGCTCAGCGTCGCGGAGGTCGAGCAGGGCTGGCCCGGGGCTTTGAGCACCTGGCGGGCTGACCCGACGTGGGCGCCGCCGGGCGGCGAGTCCCGCGTCGAGGTGGCCGAGCGCGCGCTGGAGGTCGTCGAGGAGCTCGACGGCCGGCCGCGCGGCTCCGCGTTGCTGTGCGCGCACGGCGGGCTGATCACCGCGCTGACCGCCAGGCTGGTCGGCCTGCCGCTGGACCTGTGGCCGGGCCTGGGCGGTATCGGCAACTGCCACTGGGTCGTGCTGAAGCGGCGCGGCGGCGCTGACGGCCGCTGGCGGCTGGTCGCCTTCAACGCCGGGGTCGAGGGCTGATCGCGTTCTGCCCGTGACGTCGTAGGGTTGCGGCGTGCCCATTGCAGTCGTCACCGACTCGACGGCGTACCTGCCGGCGGGATACGCCGCGCAGTACGCGGTGCGGACCGTTCCGTTGCACGTCAGCGTGGATGGGGCCGCCGCGGTCGACGAGTCGGATTTCGGTCCCGGCGACCTCGCGCGCGCTTTCGACCGCAAGCACCGGGTCACCACTGCCGGTGCGACGCCGCAGGAACTGGCGCAGGCATATCAGGACGCGTTGGACGGCGGTGCCGACGGCGTGGTGGCGGTGCACCTGTCGCGGCAGCTGTCGGGCACCTGGGACGCGGCGCGGCTGGCCGCGCGCGAGGTCGATCCCGAGCGGGTCCGGGTCGTCGATTCCCGGTCCACCGCCATGGGACTGGGATTTTCGGTGCTCGCGGCCGCCGAGGCGGCGAAGTCGGGTGCTGTGCTGACCGAGGTCGAGCGCGTCGCGGCTTCGACCGCCGAGCGAACGACGACGTTGTTCTCCGTGCAGACCTTGGAATACCTGCGGCGTGGTGGGCGGATCGGGACTGCTGCGGCGGTGTTGGGCACCGCTTTGGCCATAAAACCGCTGTTGCACGTGCACGACGGTCGCATCGACGCGTTGGAGAAGGTGCGCACGACCACCCGGGCGATGGCCCGGTTGCTGGAGATTTCGTTGCGCGCGGCGGGTTCTCGGGCCGCGATCGCGGTGCACCACCTGGCCGCGCCGGAGCGCGCCGAGTGGCTCGCCGGTCAGATCCGCGCCGAGCTCGGTGATTCGGTGGATTGCGTCGTTTCGGAGGTGGGCGCGGTGATCGGCGCGCACATCGGGCCGGGCGCGGTGGGTGTCGTGGTGCTCCCGAACGGGTGGCGTTCGGACGCCTGAAAACCTTTCGGCTGGCGGATTCCACACCTTCGAGCTGAATCCAGCACCTAGTTGATCCACAGTGGTCTGTGCTGCGAAAAATAAAGCTGCGGAACGACTTTCGTCTGCTCTACCGTCGACCTCATGTTTGACATCCGGAGTTTTCGTTCCAGTGCAGACGAATTCGAAGAACTAGATCCGCGAAGCAGGCTGCAGACCCTGCAGCGGCATGCGTCCCGTGATGATCCGGCGGAGCGCGCCGGTCCGAACTACTCGGCGCCGCCACCGGATACCGGATCCGGCTCGCCTTGGCGGCGGCTGGCCGAGAGATGGCTACCCGAGCCCCTGCTGAGGTCCAGAGTGGACCCCGGCCGAATCGGCGTGCTCGCGCTCGCCCTGGTGTCCTTGGTGGTGCTGGTCTGCATCGTGGCCGCGACGTGGTCCGGTCAGCCCACGGCGGAACCAGCGCCGCCGCCGATCGTGCCGCCGCCGGCCCCGGTCACGACGGCGGCGCCGCCGGAGCTCGTCGTCAGCGTCGTCGGCCGGGTGACTCGCCCGGGCCTGGTCACCGTGCCGCCGGGCGCCCGGGTGGCCGACGCCGTCGCGTCGGCCGGTGGCCCGCTGCCGGACACGGATCTGACCGGTCTCAACCTGGCCCGCCGGCTGACCGACGGCGAGCAGCTCTACGTCGCCGTGCCAGGGGCGCCGCAGCCCGGACAACCCGGCGGCGACGGAAAGGTCGACCTGAACATCGCGACGGAGGACGAACTCGATGAACTACCAGGCATCGGCGAGGTCACCGCCAAGCGGATCGTGCAGTGGCGGGCCGAACACGGCCGCTTCGACTCGGTGGAGCAGCTGAAGGAGGTCGGCGGCATCGGCGAAACCCGGTTCGACCGGCTGCGGGAGGTGGTGCGGGTGTGATCGCGAGACTCGACCTGCGCCTGGTCCCGGCCGCGCTCGCGGTCTGGGCCGTGACGTTGACCGGATTGCTGGCGGGCTGGGTTCCGGCCGCGGTCGTGGCGCTGCTCGCCCTGCTGGCCGCGCCGCTGGTGTGGAAGGCGGTACGCGCCCGGCCGGTCGCCAGGGGTGCCCTCGTGGTCCTGCTGCTGGCGGGCGTTGCCGCCACCGGGATCGCGGTTCGCGTCCACGCGGTCGAGCACCATCCGGTGCGGCTGGCCGCCGGGCACGGCGAACGGGCGACGCTGCGAGTCACGTTGACGAGCGCGCCGACTCCGTTGCGCGGTGCGTCCTTCGGAGCCCGGCGAGCGGCGGACAGATCGCTGGTCCGCGCCGAGTTGCAGGCAGGCGAGCTGGCCGGGCACCGGGTGCGGGCAGGTGGCGCGGTGGTGCTGCTGGTCCCGACCGAGCAGTGGCGGAACCTCATTGCCGGGCAACAGGTAACGGCGACCGGCAAGGTCTCCCCGCCGCGTGCCGGCGAGCTCACGGTCGCGGCTTTCCAGGTGTTCGGCCCACCGGCCGACGTCGCGGCCGCGCCGGGCTGGCAGCGCGTCGCGGAGGACCTGCGGGAAGGCCTGCGGCGGGTCTCGGCCGACGTGCTCGGCCCGGCCGCCGCGGGGCTGCTGCCGGGCCTGGTGGTCGGCGACACCGGGCGGCTGCCGCCGGAGGTGGAGCAGAACTTCGAGACCGCCGGGCTGTCCCACCTGACGGCGGTTTCGGGCGCCAACCTCGCGATCGTGTGCGGCGCGGTGCTGGTACTGCTGCACCTGGTCGGAGCGGGGCCGGTCATGTCGGCCGTGGGTGCGGGCGCGGCGCTCGTCGGGTTCGTCGTCCTGGCCGGACCGGAACCGAGCGTGTTGCGCGCGGCGGTGATGGGCGCGATCACGTTGCTCGCATTGGTGCTGGGCAGACAGCGGTCGGCGTTGCCGGCGCTGTCCGCGAGCGTGATCGGCTTGCTGCTGCTCCTGCCAGACCTGGCGACCAGCGCGGGATTCGCGCTGTCGGTCGCGGCCACCGCCGGGCTGGTGGTGCTGGCACCGGTGTGGTCATCGGCGCTGCGGGCGAGGGGAGTGCCGATCGGGTTGGCGGAAGCGATCGCCGTGCCGCTGGCGGCGCACGTCGTCACGGCTCCGCTGATCGCGGCGCTCTCCGGTGAGGTCAGCCTGGTGGCGGTGCCGGCGAACATGCTGGCCGGGCCCGTCGTCGCACCGGCGACGGTGTTCGGGGTCCTGGCCACCGTGGTGGCGCCGGTATCGGCCTGGTCGGCCGGCGTGTTCGGCCGGCTGGCGGCGCCGGAGCTGGAGTGGATCATCCTGGTCGCCGAGCGGGCCGCGGCGGTTCCCGGCGCGGCGTTCGACTGGCCATCGGGCACCGTCGGCGGGATCGCGCTCGCGGTGATCGCGGCGGTCGGGCTGATCGCTTTGCGCGGCAAGCGGATTCGCCTGGTGGTCGCGGTGGGGCTGCTGCTCGTGGTGCTGGTCGTGGTGCCGGTGCGCACCGTGCTGCCGGGCTGGCCGGTGCCGGGCTGGAGCGTGGTCGCCTGCGACGTCGGCCAGGGTGACGGGCTGGTGCTGGCCACCGGCCGCCCGGACGAGGCGGTGGTGGTCGACACCGGGCCGGATCCGCAACGGGCCGCGGAATGCCTGCGGCGGCTCGGGATTCGCCGGATCCCGCTGGCGGTGCTCACCCACCTGCACGCCGATCACGTGAGCGGGCTGGCCGCGCTGATGGGGAAGATCCCCGTCGATGCGGTCGCGATCGGCCCGCTGCGGCAGCCGGCGTGGGCGATGGACGACGTCGCGAGGGATGCCCGCGTGCACCGGGTTCCGGTCGTGCCGCTGTTGTCCGGGCAGCGCGCGGCCTGGCCGGGGCTGGTCCTGGACGTGCTCGGCCCGGACCCGGTGCTGGCCCGCACGCAGTCGGCCGACGACGCCAACGACGCGTCGATCGTGCTGCTGGCGACCACCCCGGCCGGTCGGGTCCTGCTCACCGGCGACGTCGAGCTGCCCGGGCAGGGGCGGCTGGTGTCCTCCGGTGCGGATCTCCGGGCCGATGTGCTCAAGGTCCCGCACCACGGATCCCGTTACACCGCACCGCGTTTCCTGCAAGCGGTGCGCCCGAGGCTGGCCGTGATCAGCGTCGGCGCCGGCAACACCTACGGGCACCCCAGCCCGTTCATCGTCGACAACCTCACCCGTGCGGGCACGAAAGTGCTGCGCACCGATCAGGAAGGAGATATCGCGATCCTGCCCGGCCCGCAGGGTCCCCGCTACGTGGCCAGGGGCGACCCGCTGCGCGCAGGCGAGTCGTAGGACGAGGCGACCCGAATACCCGTGTTAGTCCCTTGTGGACGAAAGCGCGGCGCCACCGCCGTGCGGTGACGCCGCGCCCTCGAATCAGGTCGCCGGGTCGGCTCAGAGGCCGAGCGCCTGGTTGACCGCCTCGGTGGTCGGCGCGACGGTGGCCTTCGGGCCGATCTGGTCCTGCACCGCGTCCAGGGTCTTCAGGCCGTCACCGGTGATCAGCAGCACGGTCTCGGCATCCGGGTCGATCTTGCCCGCCTCGATGAGCTTCTTCGCCGTGGCCACGGTGACCCCACCGGCCGTCTCGGCGAAGATGCCCTCGGTGCGCGCCAGCAGCCGGATGCCGTCGCGGACCTCGTCGTCGGTGACGTCCTCGATGGCGCCGCCGGTCTTGCGCACGATGTCGAGCACGTAGGGGCCGTCGGCGGGAGCGCCGATGGCCAGCGACCGGGCGATGGTGTCCGGCCGCACCGGCTGGACCACGTCGTGGCCGCTCTTGTACGCCGTCGACACCGGGGAACAGCCGGTGGCCTGCGCGCCGAAGATCCGCACCGGGCTCGGCTCCACCAGGCCGACCTGGCCGAGCTCGTTGAATCCCTTGTAGACCTTGGTCAGCTGCGAGCCGGAGGCGATCGGCACCACGATCTGCTCGGGGATGCGCCAGCCGAGCTGCTCGGCGACCTCGAAGGCCAGCGTCTTCGAGCCTTCGGAGTAGTAGGGCCGGACGTTGACGTTGACGAACGCCCAGTCCTCGTGCTCGGCGGCGAGCTCGGTGGCCAGCCGGTTCACGTCGTCGTAGTTGCCGTCGACGGCCAGCAGCGAACCGTCGTAGACCGCGCTCATCAGGATCTTGGCGCGCTCCAGGGTCTTGGGCACCAGCACCACCGAGTCCCAGCCGGCGCGGGCCGCGGCTGCGGCCACCGCGTTGGCGAGGTTGCCGGTGGAGGGGCAGGCCAGCACCTTGAAGCCGAATTCGCGGGCGGCGGCCAGCGCCACCGCGACGACGCGGTCCTTGAAGGAGTGGGTGGGGTTGCCGGTGTCGTCCTTGATCCAGATCCGCTTGACGCCCAACGCCTTCGCGAGGTTGTCGGCCCGGATCAGCCGGGTACAGCCCGGGTCGGTGTTCGGGTGCTCCTCGACGTTGGAGGGCACCGGGAGCAGCTGCTTGTAGCGCCAGATGGAACGCGGGCCGGCCTCGATGTCCTCGCGGCGGATCCGGCCGAAGTCGTACGCGACCTCGAGCGGGGAGAAGTCTTCCAAGGAGACGAATTCCGGGGCCAGCGGCTGCCGGTGGCCCTCTTCCTTGGACACCAGTTCGACGGCATTGCCCAGGTCGTAGGTCTTCTTCGCCGAATTCTGGGCATGGGCAGCAGCGGTCATCGCGAGGTCCTCTCCTCATCTGTCCCGCGGACGGGTCGGAATTGGCACCGCTTTCGTCAGAGACCTCGCGGGTGAAAATCACGATTCGCTGACGAACGGTTGCCGGGGCTTCATCGGGCCGTTCCCTCTGCCCCTCTGGATGAGCTATTCGGTTGTGCCGGCAACGCTAGTGGACCGCGCCGGGTTCTGGCCAGCACGATCCAGATGGCGGGACCGTCGCGGGTGCGTGCGACGATGCGTGCATGAGTGCACCGGCCGTGGTCCCCGATCCGCTGCATCTGGTTATCGGCGACGAAGAACTGCTGGTGGAACGCGCGCTGTGGGCGGCCGTCGGAGCCGCCCGCGCCGTGGATCCGGAGGCCGAGCTGCGCCGCGTGAAGGTGAGCGAACTCACTCCTCCGGAGTTGGCGGAGCTGCTCAGTCCGTCGTTGTTCGCCGAGGGCCGGGTGCTGGCCGTGGAGTCCGCGCAAGACGCGGGCAAGGAGATCGCCGAAGCGCTGCTGACGTACGCCCGGCAGCCGGCGGACGGGGTCACGCTCGTCATCGTGCACACCGGCGGCGGCCGGTCGAAGTACGGCAAGGAACTGCCCAATGCGCTGCGCAAACTCGGCGCGCGCGTCACCGAGTGCAACAAGATCACCAAACCTGCCGAGCGGGAGGCGTTCGTCCGCGACGAGGTGCGCCGGGCCGGCGGGAAGACCGATGCGGCCGGTGTGGCCGCCCTGATCGAATCGGTCGGTTCGGACCTGCGCGAGCTGTCGGCCGCGGCGACGCAGCTGGTCGCCGACACCGGCGGCAAGGTCGACGAGACGGCGGTGCGCCGCTACCACCGCGGGCGTGCGGAGGTGACCGGGTTCGCGGTCGCGGAGAAGGCGGTGACCGGTGATCGGGCTGCGGCGCTGGAGGCCTTGCGGTGGGCCGTGCAGCTCGGCGTTCCGCACGTGCTGATCGCCGATGCCCTCGCTGATTCGGTGCGCACCATCGGCCGGGTCGCCGCCGCGGGTGGCCGGAACGATCCGTTCCGGCTGGCGGGTGAGCTCGGCATGCCCGCGTGGAAGGTGAAGAAGGCGCTGGCGCAGTCCCGCGGCTGGAACGCTTCGAGCCTCGCGCAGGCGCTGCAGGCGGTCGCGGAGGTCAACGCCGGGGTCAAGGGCATGGCCGCCGACGCCACCTACGCCCTGGAGCGGACCGTCCTCCGGCTCGTGGAGCTCCGCAACCAGCGTTCGTGACCCGCGCTTTCCCGTGAATGCAAACGGCCCCCTGCCCGTGGCGGGAAGGGGGCCGGAAGCTCGGCCTCAGCTCAGAGCTGGTTGGCGCGCTGCGCCAGCGCGGACTTCTTGTTCGCGGCCTGGTTCTTGTGGATGACGCCCTTGCTGGCGGCCTTGTCCAGCGCGCGGCTGGCGGCCTGCTGCAGCTCGATGGCCTTGTCCTTCTCGCCGGCGTCAGCGGCCTCGCGGAACTTGCGGATGGCGGTCTTGACCGCGGACTTCACGGCCTTGTTCCGCTGCCGGGCCAGCTCGTTGGTCTTGATCCGCTTCATCTGGGACTTGATGTTGGCCACTGTGGCGCCTCTTCTCAGTCTGTTGAATCGATCGTGCCGCGCTGTCGTCGGCGCTGCCCCAGGGCAGATTTCCTCCACGGCGGAATGCCGCACGGCACGGTCGTCCATGTTAACAGCGGCCACCTGCGCCGATGGTGGCGGGCGGGACCGCGCGACGGCGGTCACATCGGCTCGGATCCCGCGCCTGCGGACCATAGGGTCACTCTTCGTGCTCGATGCGTTGAACTGGCCCGGATTCGCGGAACTTTCCCTGGCCGGGCTGTTGTTCCTCTGCTGTGCCGCGTTCCTGGCCGGGGCGGTCGACGCCATCGTGGGCGGTGGCGGCCTGATCCAGCTGCCCGCGATGCTGCTGCTCCTGCCCGGCGGCGAGGTGATCTACTCGCTGGCGACCAACAAGGTGGCGGCGATCGCCGGGACCGCGGCCGCCGCCCGGACGTACGCGAAGCGGACGCCGATCGACTGGCAGGCCGCGCTGTCGATGGCGATCGTCGCCCTGCTCGGGTCGCTGGGCGGAGCCGTCCTGGCCGATGCGCTTCCGTCGCAGGTCCTCAACGTCATCGTGCTGGTCGCGTTGGCCGTCGTCGGCATCTACACCTGGCGCAAGCCCGAGCTGGGTTCGTCCGATGCGCCGCGCTTCGAGCGGCGCGCGCAGCTGCTCGTGATGCTCGCCGGCGGCGCCCTGATCGGCTTCTGGGACGGCATCGCGGGGCCCGGCACCGGCTCGTTCCTGGTGTTCCTGCTCGTCGGCCTGGTCGGTTTCGCGTTCGTCACGGCATCGGCGACGGCGAAGGTCGTCAACGTCGCCACGAACATCGGCGCGCTCGCGTTCTTCATCCCGGCGGGCAAGGTGCTGTGGGGCTTGGCACTGGTGATGGCCGCGAGCAACATGGCGGGCAGCATCCTCGGCGCGATGGTCGCCGCGAAGCGCGGATCCGGTTTCGTGCGACGGGTTTTCCTGACGGTGGTCGTCGGGCTCGTCATCAGCCTCGGCTGGAAGCTCGCCGCGGGCGTGTAGACGCGGGAACCGGACGGAGTAACATCAACGCCTGGTTGTGCCTAGGGTTCCGCTCCCGCTCCGCTGCAGGTCACCACAACTAGGAGCGCGGGGGACCGGTCCGAGCGGCACCGGCGACCGCGGAAGGAGTGCGGTCGCACATCTGACGGGACAAAAGCCTGGAGGAACCCGGATGCCGCGCGCCCGCGTGGCACGGAGAGGGTTCCCATGGGCCTGGCCGCCGTTCTTCTCGTCGTCACCGCCGCGTTCGCGCACGCGGGGTGGAACTTCTTCGCCAAGCGCGCCGGGTCGGCCGGTGCCGGGTTCGTGTGGCTGACCGCGACGTGCAGCGCCGTGCTGTACCTGCCGGTGGCGGCGGCATCGCTGTTCTGGACCGGGATGCCCGTGCTGGGCGACTGGCTGCTGGGCGTGCTGGTCAGCGCGGTCGTGCACCTGGCGTACTTCCTGCTGCTGCAGCGCGGCTACGCGGTCGGCGACATGTCGGTGGTGTACCCGCTGGCCCGCGGCACGGGCCCGATGCTGGCGATGATCATCGCGGTGTTGGTGCTGGGGGAGCGCCCGGGCTGGCTCGGGGTGCTCGGCGGGCTGCTGGTGGTCGCCGGGGTTTTCGTGATCGGCCTGTCCGACGGGGTGCCGCGTTCCGGCGCGAGCCTGGCGGGCGTGGGTTTCGGCCTGCTGACCGGCTCGCTGATCGCGATCTACACGGTGTGGGACGCGCACGCGGTGACGGGCCTGGCGCTGTCTCCTCTGGTGTTCGACTGGACGAGCAACCTCGCCCGCTCGGTGATGCTCAGCCCGTACGCGGCGACCCGGCGAACCCGGATCGCACGCACGTGGCGGGAGCACCGCCGCGAGATCCTGGCGGTGGCGTTGCTGTCGCCGCTGGCGTACATCCTCGTCCTGTTCGCGATGCAGCTCGCCCCGGTGAGCCTGGTGGCCCCGGCCCGGGAGCTGAGCATCGTCCTGGCGGGCCTGCTGGCCTGGCGGCTGCTGGGCGAAGCCCGGCCGACCCGCCGGATGACGGGTGCCGTGGTGGTCCTGGCCGGGGTGGTGCTCCTCGGCATCGCCTGACGCCGCGAAGCCGGTGATGACCTCGGTTGCTCGGCGGCCGCCGGTCCGCACGGGTAGAAACAGGGCATGGAGGTCTTGAACAGTCGATTGATCCTCCGGCCGCGGGATTGGCAGCGGTCGTTGCGGTTCTACCGTGATGTGCTCGGGCTGGCCGTCTCGCGGGAGTTCCCCGGTGGCACGGTTTTCTTCCTGGGACAGGGTTTTCTGGAGATCTCCGGCGCGGGCGGGCCGGGGCCGAGCCCGGATCAGGTGCTCTGGTTGCAGGTGCGGGACGTGCGGGCGGAGTTCGAGCGGCTCCGGGGCCGTGGCGTGACGGTCCTGGCGGAGCCGGCGCGGCAGCCGTGGGGCCTCGACGAGGGCTGGGTGGCCGATCCGGACGGGATGCGCATCGTGCTGGTCGAAATCCCGGCCGACCACCCGATCCGGACCGACGTCCGCGACCCTGCCCCGGAGTGATCGCCGGCACCCGTCGGCGCCCCTATTCCGGCCGGATGGCCCGGGTTTGGGCCTGGGTGGTGCCGCGGTCCGGTTGCCAGGCCCAGGTCTGAACGTCGGCGAAGCCCGCCGCCTGGACGTCGGAGTGGAGACCGGCCCGGCCGCCGGGCAGCCAGCGCTCGTGGGTCGACAGCAGCAGGACGCCGCCGGGCCGGAGCACGCGGTGCAGCTCGGCGAGCGCTGCGGCGCGATCCGGCCACAGCTGGACGTTGTTCACGCTCAGCACCACGTCGAACGCGGCGTCCGGCTGCCCGGTCGCTTCGGCGGTGCCGTCCTCGACGGCGACGTTGGGCAGCTCCGCGCACCGGCGGCAGGATGCCTGCCGCATGGGTGCCGACGGCTCGACCGCGACCACCCGCGCCGCCCGCTCGCCTGCCGCCCGCAGTCCCACGCCGGGTCCGGGCCCGATCACCAGGACATCTTCCGCGCCGGTCAGCTTGGCCAACCGCACCACCTGGTGCTCGGCCGCGGCGTTGCCGCGCGCCATCAGCGCGCCGCCCGCGGCGCCCAGCAGACCGCGCGGGTGACCGAACGCACGATCCAGGGCGAAACCGGCGAAATGACCCATAGGACCAGCTCAGCAGCCCGAAGCCGGTGCTCGCATCGGGGATGACCCGGAGTTGGACGCCGAGTACCAGGCGTGTCATGGGACGATGGGGTGAACCCCGCACCAGTCGACATCCGCGAGGAACACTGAGTGAGCAGTTTCGCCGACACCACGTTCACGCCCCCGGAGCGAATCCGGAACTTCTGCATCATTGCGCACATCGACCACGGCAAGTCGACGCTGGCCGACCGCATGCTGCAGCTGACCGGTGTGCTGGAGGAGCGCGCGTACCGGGCGCAGTACCTCGACCGGATGGACATCGAGCGGGAGCGCGGCATCACGATCAAGGCGCAGAACGTGCGCCTGCCGTGGACCTCCGACGGCGTCGACCACGTGCTGCACATGATCGACACCCCCGGTCACGTCGACTTCACCTACGAGGTCAGTCGGTCGCTGGCGGCCTGCGAGGGCGCGGTGCTGCTGGTCGACGCCGCGCAGGGCATCGAGGCGCAGACGCTGGCGAACCTGTACCTCGCGATGGAGCACGACCTGCAGATCATCCCCGTGCTCAACAAGATCGACCTGCCGGCCGCCGAGCCCGACAAGTACGCCGCCGAGCTGGCGCACATCATCGGCTGCGAGCCGGAGGACGTGCTGCGGGTGTCGGCCAAGACCGGTGAGGGCGTCGGGTCGGTGCTCGACGAGGTGGTGCGGCAGATCCCGGCGCCCCAGGGCGTCTCCGACGCGCCGCCGCGCGCGATGATCTTCGACTCGGTCTACGACACCTACCGCGGCGTGGTGACCTACATCCGGGTGGTCGACGGCAAGATCACCCCGCGGCAGCGGATCCGGATGATGTCCACCGGCGCGACCCACGAGCTGCTGGAAGTCGGCATCATCTCGCCGGAGCCGAAGCCGTCGAGAGGCCTCGGCGTCGGCGAGGTCGGCTACCTGATCACCGGGGTGAAGGACGTCCGCCAGTCCAAGGTCGGTGACACGATCACCGCCGAGCGCAAGGGCGCGGAGAAGCCGCTCAGCGGCTACCGCGAGCCGAAGCCGATGGTGTACTCGGGGCTCTACCCGGTGGACGGCACGGACTACCCGCTGCTGCGCGAGGCGCTGGACAAGCTGCAGCTCAACGACGCCGCCCTGACCTACGAGCCGGAGACCTCCGGGGCGCTGGGCTTCGGGTTCCGCTGCGGTTTCCTCGGTCTGCTGCACCTGGAGATCACCCGGGACCGGCTGGAGCGCGAGTTCAACCTGAACCTGATCTCCACGGCCCCGAACGTGGTCTACCACGTGGAGATGGAGGACGGGGCGGAACTGGTGGTGACCAACCCGTCCGACTGGCCCGAGGGCAAGATCAAGGACGTCATGGAGCCGGTCGCCAAGTGCACGATCATCGCGCCGTCGGAGTTCGTGGGCACGATCATGGAGCTGTGCCAGAGCCGGCGCGGGCAGCTGTCCGGGATGGACTACCTGTCGGAGAGCCGGGTCGAGCTGCGCTACTCGCTGCCGCTCGCGGAGATCGTGTTCGACTTCTTCGACCAGCTGAAGTCGCGGACCCGCGGTTATGCCTCGATGGACTACGAGGAGTCGGGCATGCAGGCGTCGAACCTGGTGAAGGTCGACATCCTGCTGCAGGGCGAGCCGGTGGACGCGTTCAGCGCGATCGTGCACCGCGACGCCGCCTACGCCTACGGCACGAAGATGGCATCGAAGCTGCGCGAGCTGATCCCGCGGCAGCAGTTCGAGGTGCCGATCCAGGCGGCGATCGGGTCGCGGATCATCGCCCGCGAGACGATCCGCGCGATCCGCAAGGACGTGCTCGCCAAGTGCTACGGCGGTGACATCAGCCGGAAGCGCAAGCTGCTGGAGAAGCAGAAGGAAGGCAAGAAGCGGATGAAGACCATCGGCCGCGTCGAGGTCCCGCAGGAAGCCTTCGTGGCGGCGCTGTCCACCGACGAGGCCAAGGACGACAAGGCCAAGGGCAAGAAGTAGCGCGCGGGCCCCCGGTGCCGGCGATCGGAGTGCCGTCACCGGGGCGCCTGCTATGCCGTCCGCAGGTCGTGTTCGTCCAGCCAGGACGCGACTGCGGTGGCGATCGCTTCGGGGTGGTCTTCCGGGGTGTGGTGACCGGCGACGAGTTCGCGGTGGGCGATGTCGAGGTTGGCGATGTTCGCCGCGCACCAGTCGATGAGCTGCGGGGTCATCATCGTTCCCGGTCCGGGTTCGAAGGTGAGCATCAACTTGGGCACGTCGGTGCTGGTCGCCAGCCACTCGTCGTAGTCGCGGACCCTGGCGGTGACGTCGGCCGGCTCCCCGCCCAGCGGCATCGCGCGCGTCCAGCGCAGCAGCGGCAGGCGGCTGTCGCGGGTGGCGTAGGGCTTGCGGTAGGCATCGAGGGTCTCGGCGTCGAGCCGGGTGGCGACGGTGCCCTGCAGTCCGTCGAAGAGGTCGCCATCCAGAACCATCTCCTCGCCGGCGCCCGGGGTCTTGAACGAGCGGAAGAGCTCACGGCCCGCCGCCGGGAACTCCTGCCAGGACATCGGTTTCACGATCGTCTCGGTGAACACGACGCCCCGGACCCGGCCGGGATGGCGCGCGGCCCAGTCGAATGCCAGCGCGCCGCCCCAATCGTGTCCGATTAGGACGACGGCGTCGAGGTCCAGCGCATCGAACCACGCGTCCAGGTAGCGGGCGTGGTCGTCGAAGGTGTAGTCGATGCCGGGCTTGCCCGAGTCGCCCATGCCGATCAGGTCCGGCGCCAGCCGCCGGCCGGGATCGCCCACGGCCGGCAGGATTCGCCGCCACAGGTATGACGAGGTGGGGTTGCCGTGCAGGAAGACGATCGGCACGCCGGTGCCGGTCTCCCGGTAGAACATGGTCGAGTCGAGAACGCGTGCGACAGGCAAGGTGTTGTCTCCGTGGCGGTTCAGATCGTGTTGGTCGCGGTCACTCGAAGGCCGCGATGTTGTTCGCCGCCCACTCGGCGAAGGTGCGGGCAGGTCGGGCGAGGAGCCGTTCGACGTCGGGGCTGACCTGCTGCAGGGCGCCGGGCGTGCCCAGGATGTCGAGGGTGCTGTCGACGACCGGTTCGGGCATGGAGCGGATCATCCGGGCTTTGGCTTCCGCCCGGGTCTGCTCGACGAACCGCACCTGCTCGCCCAACGCCTCGCCGATCGCCGCGGCCTGCTGCCGGGGAGTGATCGGCGCGGGCCCGGTCAGGGCGTATGAGTGGCCGGCGTGGCGGGCGTCGCGCAGTGCGATGGCGGCGACCTCGGCGATGTCGGCCGGGTGGACGGCGGGCAGTCCGACATCGCCGAACGGCGCGGCGATCGCTCGCCGCGCGCGGACCGTTTCGGCCCACTGGAAGGCGTTGGAGGCGAAGTTCCCCGGCCGCAGCAAGGTCCATTCCAGGCCCGACCGCTCGACCGCGTCCTCGAACACCGGCGGGTGGTGCCCGGTGCTGACGCCCTGCGAGGACAGCAGGACGACCCGCCGAACGCCGCCGGCCCGCGCGACTTCCAGGACGGTGTCGAGGCTGCCGCCGGCTCCGGCGAAATCGCCCGAGGTCAGCAGGAAAAGGGCAGTGGCCCCATCGACGGCGGCTTTGAATTTCGCAGGGTCCGCCAGGTCGGCCTGCAGGTGCCGCACGCCCGCCGGCACGTCCTGGGCGGAGATCCGCCGGGACACCGCCGTCACTTCTTCGCCCGCCGCGACGAGGGATTGCACCAGCGGTCGCCCGACGTTCCCGGTCGCTCCGGTCACCACGATCATTTCGTGCTCCGTTTCCGAGTTCCTGCGTTGACTCGGCGAAGCTACTATCGGTGGGCTAGTAGGTACCTAGAGGAAAGTATTGGGCGAGAGGGGGAAATGTGCGGGAGGACACACGCCGGCGCGGTGGCGGAGAGGTCGCTCCGGAGAACGCCTGCCCGATCGCGCCGGTGGTCGACATCGTCTTCAGCCGGTGGACCACGCCGATCCTGTGGGCGCTCCACGAGTACGGCCGCCAGCGGTTCGTGGAACTGCAACGCCGGATCACCTCGATCACTCCCAAGGTGCTGACCCAGCGGCTCCGCGCCCTGGAGCGGGACGGTCTCGTCGTGCGCAGCTACTACGCCGAGGTCCCGCCGCGGGTGGAGTACGAGATCAGCGACCTCGGGCGCAGCCTGGCGCCGCTTTTCGCCGCGCTCGCGGAATGGTCGGTCAACCTGGACGAGGTCGAGCGGGCCCGCCGGGACTACGACGCCAGGAAGCAGATCCGCGCGTGATCCGAGGGCTGGCTACGACCTCGCGGGAACGGCGGCGTCGCTTGCCGCTTCGCTGAACGGAATCGGCCTGAGCAGGGAGAGTCGGCTGGCGGTGCGTGCGACGTCGGTGCCGTCCGTCAGCGTTCCGGCGATGCTGTGATCGGCCAGCACGTGCGTGGTGATGTCCTTGTCGCACAACACGTCCACGACGTTGGCGAAGCGCTGGCGGGCGTCCGGTTCGCAGTCGGCGAGCCTGGGCACGCCGCTGATCACCCAGGTGCCGAACCGCTCGGCGAGGGCGAGGTAGTCGCGCGTCGAGGTGGGCGTCGCGCAGAGCTCGTGGAAGTCGAACCACACCAGCCGGTTCCGCACCGCCAGTGCGCGGAGGTTCCGGCCGTTGATGAGCAGCGTGCTCTGCTCCTCGCCGCCCGGCGGCGGGAATTCGCTGCCCGGCCATTGCCAGGTGCCTTCGGCGAAGCGCCCTTGCCGGTTGGTGGTCCGGTAGTCGGTGGGGCCCGCGAGCGCGATGACTTCCTGGTGTGCCTCGATGAGCTCGATGGCGGGCAGGAACAGGTGGTGGAACAGCGGGTTGGGCAGCAGCCCGTCCGGCGGGTAGTTCGACGTCGTCACGAGCGTGACGCGGCGTGCGTGCAGGGCGCGCAGCAGGTGGGTGATCAGCCCCGCGTCGCCGGGATCGTGCACGTGGAACTCGTCGAAGCACACCAGCCGGCATCCGTCGAGCAGCTCGGCCACCGCCGCGTCCACCGCGATCGATCCGCTCGACGCGTGGTGCCGGGCGGCGGTGCGGTGCAGCCGGTCGAAGAAGTCGTGGAAGTGCACGCGCAGTTTGCCGCGGGCGGGTGCTGCGGCGAAGAACGCGTTCATCAGGAAGCTCTTGCCGCGCCCCACCGGCCCGTGCAGGTAGAGCCCGCGCGGCCGGTGGAAGTGCTTCCGCAGTTCGGCGCCGAGCGTGGCGAGCTTGTCGGCGACCGGTCGTTGCGCGTCGTCGAGTTCGAAGCCTTGCTGCCCGGCCGCCAGGTCGAAGCGCGCACGCAGTGTTCCGGGTGATCCCGCTCGGTGGATCAACTTCCCTCCCCGTGACTCTGCAAACGTAGAGGCTCTATGGATGTAGAGTACCGGTGGTGTCGGGGAGGTTGGGCGATGTGTGAGCAGGACCGCCGAACGCGCATCGCGGATGCGGTGATCGAGATCGTCGCGGAGCAGGGTGTTCGCGCGTTGACGCACCTGGCCGTCGACTCCCGGCTGGAGCTGCCGCGAGGATCGACGTCGTACTACATGCGGACGAGGCGGGCGCTGCTGGAGGCCGCGGTGGCGCGGTTGGCAGCGCGGGCGAGGGCGGATTTCGACGCGATCGCGGGGCCGCGTTCAGATCGGGCGCCGGATGTTCGCGGCGCGGCCGACGGGATCGCGGTCCAGCTGGACCGGATGCTCGGGCCCCGCCGAAGCGACACGATCGCCCGGTATGCGCTCGTAGCCGAGGTGGCTGCGGCCGCGGAGCTGCACGAGCCGCTCGCGCGGGCGGCGTTCTCCCGTCCGCTGGCCGTCGAGCTGCTGATCGCCTTGGGGGCATCCGATCCGGAGTTCGCCGCCGCCGGTCTGGTCGGCCTGTGCGAGGGGCTGGTGTTCGACCGTGTCATCGGCGGCCGGTCGCTGGATGCCCCGGAGCCCGGCAGCGCGGCCAGCATCGAGGAGCTTTCGCGGGTGGTGCAGGCATACCTGCGAGGCGTGCTCGGCGGTTGAATTCCGTCCACATTGGAGCTTCGCATTCCTCGATCGCGTAGCCCTCGATGACGCCATCGGCTAGCAGGGATTCCGCGTCGAGCAGTTCCTCGATCTCGTGGGTGTTGGCGTGCAGGTGCACCCGTACCCAGGCCACGCCGGGCTCCGCCGCGGGTGCGTGCAGCGGGATATCAGGCCGTGTCCCGCAACTGCGGTGCGACTCGCGACCGCGCGAGAGCTCAGGTCTTGCAACGGTTTGTCGAATGCGGGGCGCTGCGGCATCGATTCCGGGGCCCTTTCGATCAGGCGCCGGTGACGACCCGCATGAAGACGGCGGGTTCGGCCTCCTCGTTGAGGTAGGCGTACTGCTGGTCGCTGGCGATGACGGCGCTCTGCCCGGGCCCCAGCGTCCGGGGTCCGGTTTCCAGCGCGAGGGTCAGGCGGCCGGCGAGGACGTGGTGGATCTCCTGCGCGCCGGGCCGGTCGGGCTCGGCGTCGTAGCGTTCCCCGGGAGCGAGGGTCCAGCGCCAGAGTTCGGCCCGCGGGTCGCGGGTCGCGCCGAGCAGGAGCGCGGCGCTGCCTCCCGGGGCTTGCCACACGAGGGTTCCCTCGGTCTCCGTGCCTGCCGCGTCGCCATCGGGCAGGGCCAGGGCGGAGAAATCGGTGTCCAGGGCACGTGCGACGCGGTCGACGGTGGCGAGGCTGGGGTTGGCCTGGCCGAGTTCGATCTGGGTGAGCATTCGCCGGCTGACCGCGCTGGCCTCGGCGAGCTGCTGCACGGTCCAGCCGCGCTGTTTGCGCAGCTCCCGGATTCGCCCACCGATGCGTGTGACGAACTGGGGCGCCGCATTGCTGCCGGCATCGACCTCACTGCTCACGATGAGCAGCATAGTGCACACGCGGCTTGCTTGAGCTCCAGATGAGCAATATGTTGCCCATTGTGCGAGTTGGCAACACGACGAAGGGGCGGTCCCGGTGAAGATCCGCGAGTTCGCAGTCGAGCAGTGGATGAACGAATACGAGGAGACCTGCCGCTACAACCTGGCCGAGACCTGCGTCCGCTCGCTCACCACCGGTGAGCTGCTGGACCTGTCCGGCCGACGCGAGGAAGTGCTGGCCGAACTGGACGCCACCCCGCTCACCTACGGGCCGATCCCAGGCAGCCCGCGCCTGCGCCGCCTCGTCGCGGGCCTGTACGCGGCCCAGCGCCCGGAAAACGTCCTGATCACCCACGGGGCGATCGGCGCGAACGCGCTCGTGCACGCCACCCTCGTCGACCCGGGCGACCACGTCGTGGCCGTGGTCCCGACCTACCAGCAGCACTACTCCATCCCCGGCAGCTACGGCGCCCGGGTCGACCACCTGCCGCTGCGCGAGGAGAACGGCTGGCTGCCCGATCTGGACGAGCTCGACAGCCTGGTCACCTCGGACACCAAACTCATCGCCGTCAACAACCCCAACAACCCCACCGGCGCCCTCATCGACGAAACCGGCTTGGGTCGCATCGCCAAGATCGCCGAGCGCGCCGGAGCGTGGGTGCTGTGCGACGAGGTCTACCGAGGCGTCGACCAAGACGGCAACGGGTTCACCGCCTCGATCGCCGACCTGTACGAGCGCGGCATCTCCACCGGAAGCATGTCGAAGACCTTCTCCCTGGCGGGACTGCGCCTGGGCTGGATCGTCGGCCCCACCGGGCTGCTGCGCGCGGTCGCCACCCACCGGGACTACACCACGATCAGCGTCGGACGCCTCGACGACCTCCTGGCCGGCGTCGCCCTGGAGAACAAGGAAGCGATCCTGGCCCGCTCCCGCCACATCACCCGCACCAATCTCGCCATCCTCGACGAGTGGGTCAGCAGCCGCGACGACGTCGGTTACGTCAAACCCGCCTCGGGCACCACCGCACTGCTGCGCTACCACGCACCCATCGGCTCCTACGAGTTCTGCACCCGCCTGCTGGAGCACACCGGCGTCATGTTCACCCCCGGTGCCGCGTTCGACATCGAGCACACCGCACGGATCGGCTTCGCCGACGACACCCAGACCCTGCGTTCCGGCCTGCACCTGGTCGGCCAGTACCTCGACCAGCTCGCCCAGGAATGACCACGTTCACCCACGGCCCCGCTGCCGGGCACGTGGAGGCCGCGGTGGCTCAGTCGTCGAGGGCGTCGATGACGGCCCGGGTGGCGGCTTCGGTCCCGCCCTCGGGGCAGCAGTTGGGGAGCAGCCGGACGCCGCCCTGGCGGTATGCCCCGGCGACGGCGTCCTTGATGCGCGCCGCGGTCGACCGGTCGCCCAGGTGTTCCAGCATGAGAGCGGCCGCGAGGATCTGCGAGGTCGGGTTCGCCTTGTCCTGCCCGGCGATCGCGGGGGCGCTGCCGTGGATGGGCTCGAAGTAGGCGGCGTGGTCGCCGATGTTGCCGGACGGGCACATGCCGAGCCCGCCGACGGTCGCTGCTCCGACGTCGCTGAGGATGTCGCCGAGGAAGTTCTCCATGACGAGCACGTCGAAGTGCCCGGGATCGGCGACGAGGTCGTGCCCGGCGGCGTCGGCGTAGCGGTAGTCCCGCTCGATGTCGGGGTATTCGTCGGCGATCTCGTCGAAGATCGCCCGGAAGAAGGCGAAGCTGCGCAGCACGTTGCTCTTGTCCACGCAGGTCACGCGGCGGACGCGGTCGGCGGGCGCGCCATCTCTCCGGCGCGCGAGCTCGAATGCGAAGCGGACGACGCGTTCGGTGCCTTCCCGGGTCATGAGCAGCTGGTCGGTGACGGCGCGGTCGTTGCCGACGCCGCGCCCGCGCGAGAGGTAGAGCCCCTCGGTGTTCTCGCGCACGATGACGTAGTCGATGCCCGAATCGGCGCTGCGCAGCGGGGTCGCAGCACCGGGGAGCAGGGTGATCGGGCGGACGTTGGCGTAGGTGTCGAGCCCGCCGCGCAGGATTCCGCCGAGGATTCCGGCCTCGGTGCCGTCGGGATGGCGGACATCGGGCAGCCCGACCGGGCCCTTGAGGACACCGTCGTAGGTGTTGCGGATCCGGTGCAGCACCTCCGGGCTCAAGGCCGTTCCGGTGCGGCGGAAGTTTCCGGCGCCGCCGTCTTCGGTGGTGAAGTGCAGGTCGGCGGAGGCGGCCCGGAGCACCTCGACGGCGCTTTCGACGAGTTCGGGGCCGATGCCGTCACCAGGGATCAGGGCGATCGAGAACTGTGGCCGGGAGCCCATGCTCCTCCTTCGGATCGTGTGCCCGGTGCCGCGCGGTCGAGTCGTCGTCGCCGCGCGGCACCGTGGAACGGACTGTCCGCATCGGACTGACGATCAGCCTTGGTGCGCCTCCACGAACGCGTACACGTCGGCCTCGTCCACGCCGGGGAAGGTGTCCGACGGCAGCGCGGCGAGCACGTGCGAGTGCGCCCGCGCCGACGGCCACACCATGCCTTCCCACCGGCTCGCGAGATCCGACGGCGGGCGCTGGCAGCATTCGCCGTTCGGGCACTTCGACTTGGAGTGGTTGTTGGTGTCCCGGCCCCGGAACCACCGCGACTCCGTGTAGGGCACGCCGAGGGTGATCGCGAAGTCCCGCCCGCGGTTGGGGTCGACGTGCGCGACGCACCAGTGCGTGGCACCGGGCTTGTCGGTGTACTGGTAGTAGGTCGAGTAGCGGTCCGAGGAGGCGAAGACCTGCCGCCCCGCCCAGTACCGGCACATCCGCTGCCCCTCGATGGCGCCGGTCGGGTCGCTGGGGAAGACCAGCCCGTCGTTCTCGTACGCCTTGTAGATGATGCCGGTCTCGTCGTTGCGCACGAAGTGGCAGACGAGGTCCAGGTACTGGGTGGCGAGGTTGGTGAACCGGTGCGCGGCCATCTCGTAGGACACCGAGAACACGTCGCGCAGGTCTTCCACGGCGAGGTCGCGCTCGGCCTTCGCGTCCTGCAGGAACGGCACCGCCGTCTGCTCCGGGACCAGGACCGCGGCGGCGAAGTAGTTCGCCTCCACGCGCTGCCGCAGGAAGTCGGCGAAGTCGCGGGGCTGCCGGTGGCCGAGGCTGAGGTGGCCGAGGGTCTGCAGCAGGATCGTCCGCGGGCTGTGCATGCCCAGCGATTCGCGGCGCAGGAAGATCCGCCGGTTCTTCAGGTCGGTCACCGAGCGCACCGAGCGGGGCAGGTCGGTGACGAACCGCAGCCCGTAGCCGAGGTGCGTGGCGATCGACTGGATCATCCCCTCCGACAGCGGGCCGCCGTGGTAGCCGACCTTGTCGAGGATGCCGGCGGCGGTCTTCTCGATCTCGGGGAAGTAGTTGCCGTGCTCGCGCATCATGCCACGCAGCTCGGCGTTGGCCTTGCGGGCTTCTTCGGGCGTGGCGACCTGCTTCGTCTCGCGGCGCTTGAGCTCTTCGTACAGCGCGAGGACGTGTTCCAGCGCTTCGGTGGGGACGCGCTTGCCGACCTTCAGCGGAGGTACGCCGAGCCGCTGATAGAGCGGGTCGAGCTGGGCCTTCTCCACGGCGATCTCCAGCTCGGCGCGCCGGTTCGGCGGCTTCTTCGACAGCAGCTCGTCGACGGAGGTGCCCAGCGCATCGGCCAGCGAGCGCAGCAGCGACAGCTTCGGCTCGCGGTGGCCGTTCTCCAGCAGCGACAGCTGCGAGGGCGCGCGCCCGACCCGCTCGCCCAGCTCGACGAGGGTGAGCCCGGCTGCGCGCCGCAAGTGCCGCAGCCGCTGACCGAAGACCAGAAGGTCGTGTTCTGTTGAAAAATTGCGGTCTTCTTCAGTGGCGAACTCCGTCATGGCGTTGATGTTAGCAGAAAAAACTCAAAAATTACCTCGGAATTCTGGTCGTGTTTCGCTGGATCAGGGCCAAGACTGGGATCAACAAGCCGCAGGGCAATCCCGGAAGGGGAACATCATGAGCATCCGCGAGCAGGCGAAGCAGGCGACCGAAGAACTCCAGCGCGACTGGGACACCAACCCGCGGTGGAAGGGCATCGAGCGCACGCACTCGGCCGAAACGGTCATCCGCCTCCGCGGTTCCGTGCGCGAGGAGCACACCCTCGCCCGGCAGGGCAGCGAGCGGCTGTGGAAGCTGCTGAACGAGACCGACTACGTCAACTCGCTCGGCGCGCTGACCGGCAACCAGGCGGTCCAGCAGGTCCGCGCCGGTCTGCAGGCCATCTACCTGTCCGGCTGGCAGGTCGCCGCGGACGCCAACCTGGCCGGCGAGACCTACCCGGACCAGAGCCTGTACCCGGCCAACTCCGTCCCGTCGGTCGTGCGGCGGATCAACAACGCCCTCAAGCGCGCCGACCAGATCAACTGGTCCGAGGCCCTGGACCCGCAGGGCGCAGGCGGTGAGAGCGAGGACATCCACTGGCTGGCGCCGATCGTCGCCGACGCGGAGGCCGGTTTCGGCGGCGTGCTCAACGCCTACGAGCTGATGAAGGGCATGATCGCGGCCGGCGCCGCGGGCGTGCACTGGGAGGACCAGCTGGCCTCCGAGAAGAAGTGCGGCCACCTCGGCGGCAAGGTGCTCATCCCCACCGGCCAGCACGTCAAGACGCTCAACGCCGCGCGCCTGGCGGCCGACGTCGCCGGCGTCCCCAGCCTTGTCATCGCCCGCACCGACGCGCAGGCCGCGACGCTGCTGACCAGCGACATCGACGAGCGCGACCAGCAGTACGTCACCGGGGAGCGCACCCCGGAGGGCTTCTACAAGGTGCGCAACGGCATCGAGCCGTGCATCACCCGCGCCCTGGCCTACGCGCCGCACTCGGACCTGATCTGGATGGAGACCTCCACCCCGGACCTCGAGGTCGCCCGTCGGTTCGCCGAGGCCGTCAAGGACAAGTACCCGGAGCAGATGCTGGCCTACAACTGCTCGCCGTCGTTCAACTGGAGGAAGAACCTGGACGACAGCACCATCGCCAAGTTCCAGCGCGAACTCGGCCACATGGGCTACAAGTTCCAGTTCATCACGCTGGCCGGCTTCCACGCGCTGAACTACAGCATGTTCGACCTGGCCAAGGGCTACGCGGCGGACGGAATGACGTCCTATGTGGACCTGCAGGAGCGCGAGTTCGCCTCGGAGTCCCGCGGCTACACCGCCACCCGTCACCAGCGCGAGGCGGGCACCGGCTACTTCGACCTGATCAGCACCGCGGTGAGCCCGGACTCCTCGACCACCGCGCTGGCCGGTTCGACCGAGACCGCCCAGTTCCACTGATCCGGCTGACCAATTGAATCCGTGGTCGGCGCGCGGGCAGCGCGCCGACCACGCCCTAGACGCACCAGCGGCCCTGTGGCGGGGTGTCGGAAATCGCGATGGTGCGAGTGGGCGGGAACCCAGGCGTCGGGTTCCCGCCCACTTTTTTCTTGCCCGATCCAGTGATCATCGGCGCCAGCTGTATCCGTACGGGCCCTTCGCTCCTCTTTTTGTCAGATGCCCTGAACACAGTGGGGCGGTTCCTTGGACACGACGACAGAGAGGAGGGACCATGACTGTCATGCCGATCGATGCAGGCGGACGTCCCTTCACGGTCCACGACCTGGAGGAGATGCCCGATGACGGCCGCCGGTATGAGCTCATCGACGGGGAGCTCATCGTGAGCCCGGCACCTGGTTGGGCGCACCAGGAAGCGGCTCTCGAACTGGCCGTCCGGCTGCGGCAGGCGTGCACGCCGGAATACCGGGTGCTGGCGGCGCCGTTCGCGGTGCGGCACGACATCTTCAACGAGCTGCAGCCCGATGTCCTGGTCGCCCGCTACGGCGACCTGACCATGAAGAACCTGCCCGCCGCACCGGTGCTGGCGGTGGAGGTCATGTCACCGAGCAGCCGGCTGAAGGACGCGAATCTGAAGAAGGCCGCCTACGCCCGGCTGGGGACTCCGCACTTCTGGCTGGTCGACCCGGATTCGGAGACGCCGACGCTAACCGCGTGGGAGCTCGACGGCGACGACTACCAGCAGGCCGAGCACGTGGTCGGCGACGAGGTCTTCCACCCGTTGCGGCCGTTCGAGGTCAAGTTCTCCCCGGCCGACCTGGTTGCCGGGTTGCGTCCCTGACGGGGCCGCGCCTGCGAGTGGGCGATAACCCGATGCCCGGGCATCGGGTTATCGCCCACTGCACGGCGAGAGCTTGCTCGGGCGAGATCGGTTGATGACCGGCCACAACCCGATCCAGTGATCATCGGCTTCAGCTGTATCCGTACGGGCCCTTCGCTCCTCTTTATATGCGAGACCCCGAAACCTCGGGGCGCACGAGCGGAGGGAGCACGTGATGTCTATCGATCTTGGCGGGCGGCGGTTCACGGTCCAGGACCTGGAGGCTTTCCCGGAGGACGGTCGCCGGTACGAACTCGTCGACGGCGAGCTGCTGGTGGGCGCGGTGCCGGGCTGGCCGCACCAGGCTGCGCTCGGGGCGCTGTTCGTCCAGCTGCACCGGGCTAGTCCGCCCGAATACCGGGTGCTGTCCGCGCCGTTCGCGGTGCGCCAGGACCTGTGGACCGAGTTGCGGCCGGACGTCCTGGTCGCGCGCTACGCCGATCTGACGATGCGGAACCTGCGGGCCGCACCGGTGCTGGCGGTGGAGGTCGCATCGCCGAGCAGCCGGTTGAACGACATCAGCCTGCGCAAGGCCGCCCATGCCAGGCTGGGCACCCAGCACTTCTGGCTGGTCGATCCGGATCTCGAGGTGCCGTCGGTGACTGCCTGGGAGCTGGTCGGCGGCAGTGACTACCAGCGGGTGGCGCGGGTGGTCGGCGACGAGCTGTTCGAGCCGGAGCGACCATTCGCGGTCCGGTTCGCCCCGGTCGACCTGGTCGCCGGGTTGCGGCCCTGATGGAACGGTCTTCGCAGGTCAGCGGGCCACCGGGCGCCACATGCCGTAAACGGTGAGGCCGCCGGCGACCGGGTATTCGTGGATCACGCGGAACCCGAACCGCTCGAAGCGGTCCACGGCGGCGTGCGCCGTGGCTTCCAGGTAGACCGGGGTGTCGTGGGCGTCGGCACGCGCCAGCCCGGATTTCAGCAGGGCGCTGCCGAGGCCGCGACCGCGGGCGTCCGGTGTGGTGCCGATGGCGGCCAGGTGCCAGTGCGGTTCGTCGGGCCGGTGGCTGTCGGTGGCGTTGAACGTCTGGATCGCCCTGGCGGTCTCGGGAAGCCGCCAGCGGAACACCGACAGCAGCGCCGGGAGGTGCATGAGGCGTCGGCCGAGCGGCGCGGCTTGGCTGCCCGGCCGGTCCCACACCGCGACGGCGTGCGGGTGCTCGTCCAGTTCGGCGATCTCGGTGCCGTGATCGAGGTGATCTTGGTTCAGCAGAAGGGAGAACAGTGCTCGGAGCTTCGTTTCTCGCTGTGCTTCGAGAGGCAGCAGCGCTGCCATCCGGGGCTCGTCGCGGTATGACGCGCTGAGCAATTCGGCCAGCGCCGGGGTGTCTGTACTGCTGGCGGCGCGGAGCGCGAGGCCGTCGCGCGTGGTGGTTCGCATGGGGGGGTGCCTTTCCGATCAGCTCCTCAACTCCGTTATGCCCAAACGAAAGGAGAAATGCCGTTGAAAGAGTGCCGGATCACGCAAGGTCGAGCCCGCGGCTTTGGACTGCGGCCCGGCGCGGTCGGCGCTGTGGCGTGCGCGATGCTCTGATGCGCTCGTGTCGAGGGCGGGATTACCGTCGAAACATGATCGCAGAGCGACGAATTCCCCTGATCGCCGCGCCGATGGCGGGTGGCGCCTCCACGCCGGAACTGGCCGCGGCCGTGAGCGCCGAGGGCGGCCTCGGTTTCCTGGCTGCGGGGTACCTGTCGGCGGATGCGCTGACCGCTCAGATCGCGGCGTTGCGCGGGCTCACGTCGGAGCCGTTCGGGGTGAACCTCTTCGTCCCGGGCGAGCGTCGGGATCTCGATCTCGCCGACTACCCGGCGCGGGTGGCGGCGGCAGCCGCCCGGCACGGGGCCCAGGCGGGCCCGCCGAGCTGGGACGACGACAACTACCCGGCCAAGGTGGAGGTGGTGATCGCCGAGCGCATCCCGGTCGTGTCGTTCACCTTCGGGCTGCCCGACCGGTCCATTGTGGAACGTCTGCACGAAGTGGGCTCCGAGGTCGTGGTCACGGTGACGACGCCGCAGGAGGCGCGCGCTGCCGCGGACGCGGGAGTGGACCTGCTGTGCGTGCAGGGCATGGAGGCTGGCGGACATCGCGCGGTGTTCGCCGACGATCCGGCGCTACCGGGCGGCGGGCAGCTGTTCGGCCTGCTGGCGGCGATCCGGCTGATCCGGGCCGAGGTCGACCTGCCGATCATCGCGGCGGGTGGCCTGGTGCACGGGGCGGATGTCGCGGCGGTGCTGGCCGCGGGAGCGGTGGCGGCGCAGCTGGGCACTGCGTTCCTGGTGTGCGACGAGGCGGGTACGCAGCCGACGCAGCGGGCCGAAATCGCGGCGGGGCAACGGGAAACCGCGCTGACGCGCGCGTTCAGCGGCCGCCCGGCGCGGGGGCTGGTGAACCGGTTCCTGGCCGGCAACGGTGACGCCCCGGCGGCGTACCCGCAGCTGAACAACCTGACGAAGCCGATGCGAGGCGCCGCGGGCAAGGCCGGCGACGCGGAGCTGATGTCGTTGTGGGCGGGCCAAACCTACGCGCAAACGCGCCCGCTGCCCGCGGCGGAACTGGTGCGCCGCCTGACCGAGGAGGCCCGCCGGGCACTGCAGCAGGCCAGCACCCGGCTGTGACCACGGCGCTGATCGCGGCCGCCCGGCAACCGGGCGCGATCAACCGAACACTGCCGCGCGGCAGCAAAGGGGAGGGCCCGAGGAAGCCGCGCGCAAGTGGTTCGGTGGTGTGAGCGGGGGAGTTGCGGCGCCGCTCGCCGGGCGGACTGTCGGCTCCGGGCGCCGTGCCCTCGGGGTTGCGGCCACCGGGCAGGGTCGATTTCCAGCGGATACTCGCTCGGTTGCCCTGGTGGCCGTCCGCGTAGGTTGGGGCCATGGGGATTGTGCAGTCGGTGAACCTCGCGGTGGTGCAGACCGGGGATTGGACCGGGCGCGTGGGGCGCAGCGGTATCGACAAGCGCCCGGCCGGTGGACCGGTGCGGTTCGAGCAGGCCGGCGTGCACGGCGACACGGTGTGCGATGTGAAGTACCACGGGGCCTGGTACCAGGCGGCCTACGCGTTCGACAGCGAGGAGCTCCGGTACTGGTCGCGGGAGCTGGGGCGCGAGCTGGTCCCCGGCAATGCCGGCGAGAACCTCACGCTGGTGGGGTGCGACAGCAGTTCCGCGGTGATCGGCGAGAGGTGGCGGATCGGTGGGGCCGTGCTGCGGGTGACGGGGCCGCGCACGCCGTGCCGGGTGTTCGCCGGGTTCTGGGATGTCAAGGGCCTGGTCAAGCGGTTCAGCGAGCACGGCCGGACCGGCGCGTACCTGGCGGTGGAGGAGCCGGGCGAGATCACCGCAGGCGATTCGGTCGAGGTGCTCTCCCGGCCGGAGCACGGGGTGCGGGTGTCCGAGGTGTTCGCCCTGAAGATGCAGGACCGCGGAGACCTGGCCGAACACGTCGCCGGTGGTCTCGCCGACCTGCCGGAGAAGTGGCGGGAGTCGATCGCCGCGAGGGTGCAGCGCTACCGCTCGGGGCGGCATTCGACGATGGCGTAGCCGTTGTCCAGCGGCGTGAAGTCGTCGACGGCGAGCCCGGCGGCCTCCGCGACCTGCTGGGTCCGGTCGAGATCGCGCATCCGGCCGCCGACGTAGACCATCATCCGCAGGTCCATCTCGGTGAACAGCGCCATCCGCTCCCGGTCCGGCAGCAGTTCGACGATCAGCAGTCGACCGCCCGGGGCGACCGCCTGCTTGCAGTGCGCCAGGATCCGGGTGGCGTCCTCGTCGTCCCAGTCGCCGAGGACGTCGCAGACCACCACGGCGTCGGCCTGGATGGGCAGCGGGTCGAAGAAGCTCGCGGTGACCACCTCCGAGCGGTCGCCGACGCCCTGTTCGCGCAGGTAGTCCGCGGCGCTGCGGGCCGGGCCCGGCAGGTCGACCAGGATGCCGCGTGCCTTCGGGTTGGTCCGGAGGATCTCGGCGAGCAGCACGCCCTTGCCGCCGCCGACGTCGGCGATCCGGCCGTAGGCGCTCCAGTCGTGCGCGACGGCGATCAGCGGGGCGATCCCGTAGGTCTTGGTCTCCATGAGGGCGTCGAACGAGTCCGACAGTTGCGGGTTGTGCGCCAGGTCTTCCCAGAAGGACCGGCCGAACGCGGCCGGATAGGCGGGGTGGCGGCCGCGGACTTGCTCGATGAGTTCGACGAACGCGAGGTCGGCGCGGCCGACGGCGCCGTCCAGGTCCAGCCAGGGCTGGGGGCCGTCGGCCAGGTCGCTGCGCAGCGCCTGCGAGGCGTCGTTGGGGCCGAATACGTCGGGCTCGGGTTCGGTGAACACGCCGCGGTGCACCAGGAATCTCAGGACGCGCCCGAGCGGATCGGCTTCGGCCCGGCAGCGGTGCGCGATCTCGGCGATGGGGAGCGGGCCGTCCTTGACCGCGTCGGGCACCCGGAGGGTGGCCGCCGTGCGGACTGCGAACGGCGTGGCCAGGTCGGCCATAGCCCAGACGTCCGGCGACTCGGGGGGCATGCGTTGCAGGGTAAGCCCGTCCGGCCTGCTCAGCGCGCCGCGAGCGGCACGCCAGGGGCTGAACGCGCTTTCGACGGAGACCGGTTGTTCTTTGTGGACAGCTCGCCCACGCCCGATGACGCAGGAGCTTCTCCGCCGCGGAGTCGTTGTTCCTGGGCCGAAAGCCGTTGCGCGGTGCGCTGTTCAGCCACCGGGCGGACCGCGATTCCTTCGGGCTGCGGCGGCAACCCGAAGGGCTCGCAGACCCGCTAGACCCCGAAGACGCCCTCGCTGATCGCGCTCGGCGCACCGGGGCTGCCCTGCTTCACATCCCAGGTCCAGAACTCGACGACGTTGTGGTCCGGGTCGGCCACGTACGCCGAGCGTGCATTGCCCGGGCCGAACTCCACCTCGTCGACCTGCGCGCCGCGCGCGCGAACCCGCTCGACGAGCGCGTCGTATTCGTCGTCGCTCACGGACAGGGCGTAGTGGACGTGCACGCCGCCCCGGGCGCGGGCTATGCCCAGAGCCGGCTTCCACAGGCCGATCCTGGTGCCGCCGGCCAGGACCCACACCGCTTCGCGGTTGCGCCAGTGCCCGCCTTCCCAGCGTTCGATGACCGGAAATCCGAGCACTTCGGTGTAGAAGCGCTCGGCGGCGTCGAGGTCCGCCACCTCCAGGACCAGTTCGTTCACACCGGACGTCATCGCCATCCTCCTATATAGGTAATTGCCGATTCTCTTTATATAGGAGAGTGGCGATACAATGGCCGGGTGGGCGATGATGATCTGGCACACACCGCCGGCCTGTTCCGGGCGATGGGGCACCCCATCCGGCTCGGCGTGCTCGACCGGCTGCGCCGCGAGGGCGAGATCTGCGCCTGCGACTTCACCGAGTACTTCGGGGTGAGCCAGCCGACGATCTCCGGTCACCTGCGCACGTTGCGCGAGGCCGGGCTGGTGCGAACCCGCCGGGACGGCACCCAGATCTGCTACTCGCTCGACCCTGCGGCGCTGGAAGTGGTCCGGCGGATGTCCGCATTGCTGGTTTCGACCGCGTAGGGACGTGCGGGGCGTCGGGGCGGCCCGGTACGGTGGCGAAAAGCCCAGGAGGACGGTCCGCATGCACCTGGCCGAAGTGGCCGATCTGGCCCGCCGAGACGCCGCCGACGGTGTGCAGCAGCAGATCGTCGCGGCCGTCATCGATGCCGGTGGGCAGGTCCTGCTGGTGCGCCGCAGGGAGACGGATTCTCGCGGCGGCGAATGGGAATTCCCCGGCGGCAAGGTCGATCCCGGCGAAGACCTGAACACGGCGCTGCACCGCGAGGTGGACGAGGAGACGGGCCTCCGCATCGCCGAGATCACCGGCTACCTGGGCGCGTTCGACTACATCACGCGCAGCGGCACGTACAACCGCCAGCACACCTGGTCGGTCACCGTCGCCACGGCCGAAGGCGTGCGGCTGACCGAGCACGATGCGTACGCCTGGGTCTCGGCGGCTGACGAGATCCCGCTCAGCACCGACCTCGAAGGCATCCTGGAGAAGCACTTCGAATCCTGATCGTCCTGAGTGGACGACGGCAACGGCGCCCCGCTTCCTGCGGAGATCGCCCGGCAGGTGATCCATGCGGTAGGCCCGGCGTAGTGCTGGGCGGCTCGAAGCCGCCTCTGGGCTCGCCGCCCGAGCATCGCGGGTCGCTCCGGGCGTGAGCGGCGGCCGGTCCGGGTGCGCTCGATCTCGTCGGCATCCGCCGGCGGTCGGCGTGGGAAGTCGTCCGCGCCCTCCTCCGGCTCGTCAGGTCTTCACCGCTACCCGATCGGGCCTGTGACGCAGCGCACCCTGTTGCATTGGCCGCGTTTCTGGGAAAGATTGGAGTACCAAAGGTTTGGTTTCCTAGTAATTACCGACCGGTTCGGCGGAAGGTGCGTTGCGACATGACCAACGAGCTGGAGCACTTCATCGGCGGCAAGCGCGTAGCGGGGACGTCCGGGTCCTTCGGTGACGTGTTCGATCCCAACACCGGGCAGGTGCAGGCCAGGGTGCCGCTGGCATCGGCGGAGGAGGTCGCGGCGGCGGTCGACAACGCCGCCGAGGCGCAGCCGGCGTGGGCCGCGATGAACCCGCAGAAGCGGGCGCGGGTGCTGATGCGGTTCCTTCAGCTGGTCAACGACGAGATGGACTCGCTGGCCCGGCTGCTCGCCTCCGAGCACGGCAAGACCGTCCCCGACGCCAAGGGCGACATCCAGCGCGGCCTGGAGGTCGTCGAGTTCGCCGTCGGCATCCCGAACCTGCTCAAGGGCGAGTACAGCGAGAGCGTCGGCACCGGCATCGACGTGTACTCGCTGCGGCAACCGCTGGGCGTGGTCGCCGGCATCACGCCGTTCAACTTCCCCGCGATGATCCCGCTGTGGAAGGCCGCGCCCGCCATCGCCTGCGGCAACGCCTTCGTGCTCAAGCCCTCCGAACGCGACCCCTCGGTGCCGCTGCGGCTGGCCGAGCTGTTCATCGAGGCCGGGCTGCCGCCGGGGATCTTCAACGTGGTCAACGGCGACAAGACCGCGGTGGACGCGATCCTGACCGAGCCGCGCATCGAGGCCGTCGGGTTCGTCGGCTCGTCGGCGATCGCCGAGTACATCTACTCGACCGCCGCGGCCCACGGGAAGCGCGCGCAGTGCTTCGGCGGCGCCAAGAATCACCTGATCGTGATGCCCGATGCCGACCTCGACCAGGCCGCCGACGCCCTGATCGGCGCCGGCTACGGCTCCGCCGGGGAGCGCTGCATGGCGATCTCGGTCGCCGTGCCGGTCGGCGAGGCCACCGCCGACGCGTTGATCGAGAAACTCGTCGAGCGGGTGCACCGGCTGACGATCGGCACCAGCTTCGACGAGGCCGCCGACTTCGGCCCGCTGGTGACCAAGCAGGCCTGGCAGCGGGTCCGCGACCTGATCGACGTCGGCGTCGAGGAAGGCGCGAAGCTGCTGGTCGACGGCCGGGACTTCAGGCTCGCCGGGCACGAGGACGGCTTCTTCCTGGGCGCCTCGCTGTTCGACCACGTCACCCCGGACATGCGGATCTACCAGGAGGAGATCTTCGGGCCGGTGCTGTCGGTGGTCCGCGCCGCCGACTACGACGAGGCGGTCCGGCTGCCCAGCGAGAACGAGTACGGCAACGGCGTGGCGATCTTCACCCGCGACGGCGACGCGGCGCGCGAGTTCGTCTCCCGCGTCAACACCGGCATGGTCGGCGTCAACGTGCCGATCCCGGTGCCGATCGCCTACCACACCTTCGGCGGCTGGAAGCGGTCCGGATTCGGCGACCTCAACCAGCACGGGCCGGACTCGATCCGGTTCTACACCAAGACCAAGACGGTCACCTCGCGCTGGCCCTCCGGCCTCAAGGAAGGCGCCAGCTTCACCATTCCGACGATGCACTGAACCGGGCGGGTGCGGCGGCGATCTCGTGCGAAACCGCCGCCGCACCTGCGCCGGGAGGCGCGAAATCGCTCACGGGAAGGGAGTGGACGTGTCCGTTGCAGCCGTGGCCGGCCCGGTGTCGCCGTTCGAGCTCACCGAGGACCAGCGCGCGATCCAGCAGACCGCGCGGGAGTTCGCCACCGAACAACTCGCCCCGCACGCGGTCGAATGGGACCAGACCAAGCACTTCCCGGTCGAGGCGCTGCGCGCCGCCGGGCAGCTCGGCATCGGCGGCATCTACGTCGACGAGTCGGTCGGCGGCAGCGGCCTGAGCCGGTTCGACTCGGTGCTGATCTTCGAGGCGCTCGCCGCCGGCGACCCGTCGATCGCCGCCTACATCTCCATCCACAACATGTGCGCGGGCATGATCGACCGCTTCGGCAACGCCGAGCAGCGCGCCCGCTGGCTGCCGGGACTGTGCTCGATGGAACGCCTGGCCAGCTACTGCCTCACCGAGCCCGGCGCGGGCTCGGACGCGGCGGCGCTGGAGACCCGTGCGGTCCGCGATGATGGGGGCTACCTGCTGACCGGGGTCAAGCAGTTCATCTCCGGCGGCGGGACCTCGGACGTCTACGTGGTGATGGCCCGCACCGGCGAGCCCGGTGCGAAGGGCATCTCCACCTTCATCGTCGAGGGCGACGCCGAGGGCCTGTCCTTCGGCGCCAACGAGAAGAAGATGGGCTGGAACGCCCAGCCGACCCGGCAGGTGATCTTCGACGGCGTCCGGGTGCCCGCCGCCCAGCGGCTCGGCGACGAGGGCATCGGCTTCCGGATCGCCATGACCGGCCTGGACGGCGGCCGGCTCAGCATCGCCGCGTGCTCGCTCGGCGGCGCGCAGGCCGCGCTCGACAAGAGCCTCGCCTACGTGCGGGAACGCAGCGCCTTCGGCGCCAAGCTCAGCGAGTTCCAGGTGCTGCAGTTCAAGCTCGCCGACATGGCCACCGAGCTGGAGGCCGCGCGGCTGCTGCTGTGGCGGGCGGCGTGGGCGCTGGACGTCAAGGACCCGGCGGCCACCCGGTTGTGCGCGATGGCCAAGCGGCTGGCCACCGACGCGGGGTTCGCGGTGGCCAACGAGGCACTTCAGATCCACGGTGGTTACGGCTACCTTGCCGAGTACGGCCTGGAGAAGATCGTCCGCGACCTGCGGGTGCATCAGATCCTGGAAGGTACCAACGAAATCATGCGGCTGATCATCTCCAGGGGACTGCTGGCGGCCTGACCGCCGGCGGCCTCGGGTGGGCAGCGCACCAGCACGGACTGGGAGGTTCGCAGTGCTCGACGCAAGTCCGGCGCCTCGCGAGCACCGCCCCGACGTCATGTGGTCCGCGATTTCCATTGAAATCGAAGGTTCGATTTCAATGGAAATTGCGGCAGGAGGGTGTCGAGGCGGGCGCTGAGGTTCCGCTGGGGCACCGGAACGCAAGCCGGTCCGTGCACACGAAGACAGGAGTCGCACTATGACGGAGCCCGAGATCCTGGTTCGCGAACAGGGCTCGCTCGGCCGGATCACGCTCAACCGCCCCAAGGCGCTCAACTCGCTGACGCTGGGGATGGTCCGGGCGATGGCGCAGGCGGTGGAGCAGTGGCGCACCGCCGAGCACATCCGGGCGATCCTGATCGACGGGGCCGGTGAGCGCGGGCTGTGCGCGGGCGGCGACGTCCGCGCCCTGCACGACGCGGCGAAGGCCGGCGACGAGTCGTTGCCCGCCGCGTTCTGGACCGAGGAGTACCAGCTCAACTCGGCCCTGGCGGGTTATCCGAAGCCGGTCATCGGGATCATGGACGGCATCTGCATGGGTGGCGGCGTCGGCATCTCCGCGCACGGCTCGCACCGGGTGGTCACCGAGCGCTCCAAGGTCGGCATGCCCGAGGTCGGCATCGGCTTCATCCCCGACGTCGGCGGCACCTACCTGCTCTCCCGGGCCCCCGGCGAGCTCGGCACGCACCTGGCGCTGACCGGTGCGCCGGTCGGCGGCGCGGACGCGATCTACTGCGGGGTCGCCGACTACTACGTCAACAGCGCGAACCTGCCGGAACTCGTCGAGGCGCTGGCCACCGGCGAGGTGGACGAGGTGCTGCAGAAGTTCTCCGAATCCGCGCCCGAGGCCCCGCTGGCCGCGCAGCGCGAGTGGATCGACGCCGCGTACTCGGCGGACGGCGTCGAGGAGATCCTGCGGCGCCTGCGCGAGCGGCCGGAGGAAGCGGCCCGCGAGACCGCCGAGGCGATCGGGCAGAAGTCGCCGACCTCGCTCAAGATCACCCTGAAGGCCCTGCGCAGCGACTACGGCTCGCTGGAGGAGGCCCTCGTCCAGGAGTACCGGCTGGCCATGGCGTGCGTGCGCATCGGCGACTTCGTCGAGGGCGTGCGCGCGACGCTGGTGGACAAGGACCGCAACCCGCAGTGGTCGCCGGCGCAGCTGTCCGATGTGGACGAATCTCGGATGGAGAAGTTCTTCGAACCGGTCGCGGGCGAGCCGGAGCTGTTCGGCTGATCCGCGGCGGCCTTGACGGAAGTTCCAGCGCAGAAGGGGAAAATGACAATGGCTGTCATCGGATTCATCGGGCTGGGCCACATGGGCGGCCCGATGTCGGCGAACCTCGTCAAGGCCGGCCACTCGGTGCAGGGGTTCGACCTGATCCCGGCGGCGCTGGAGGTCGCCGACCGGCACGGCGTGACCACCGTCGCATCGGCGGCCGACGCCGCCGCCGGTGCCGACGCGGTGATCACCATGCTGCCCAGCGGCAAGCACGTGCTGGCCTGCTACGACGACGTGCTCGCCGCGGCGAAGCCCGGCACCCTGCTCATCGACTCCTCCACCGTCGACGTCGCGGACGCCCGCCAGGCGCACGAGCGGGCCGCCGAGGCGGGCTTCGGCTCGATCGACGCCCCGGTCTCCGGCGGCACCGCCGGCGCCGAGGCGGGCACCCTGACGTTCATGGTGGGCGGCTCGGAGGAGGACTTCCACCGCGCCGAACCGCTGCTGGAACCGATGGCGCGCAAGGTCATCCACTGCGGCGGACCGGGCAACGGCCAGGTCACCAAGATGTGCAACAACCTCATCCTCGGCGCGTCCATGATCGCGGTGAGCGAGGCGTTCGTGCTGGGGGAGCGGCTGGGGCTGTCGCACCAGGCGCTCTACGACGTGGCGTCCATCTCCACCGGGCAGTGCTGGGCGCTGACCACCAACTGCCCGGTGCCGGACCTGGTGGAGACCAGCCGGGCCAACCACGACTACGAGCCCGGCTTCGCCGCGGCGCTGATGCTCAAGGACCTCAGGCTGGCGGCCTCGGCGGCGGAGCAGAGCGGCACCGACGCCGCGATCGGCCGCCTGGCGACCGAGCTCTACCAGCGGTTCAACGAGGAGGGCGGCGGCGACCTGGACTTCGGCGCGATCATCAAGTCCGTCCGGGAGCACTCCGGGCAGCGCTGACGACCCGATGCCGGTTTCGCGAGGAATTACCGTTTACCCAGGTGGGGGTCGATTCCTCGCGAAATCGTGCTGCGCCGCGGGAGGCGCGCACGCGGGGTAGTCGCGGGCGGGGCCCGGGGTGGCGCACGGCTTCATCGGACCGGGCGTACCCTGACGCTCTGTGTTGGAGTGGCTGGTCGAGTGGTACGACGGCGTCGAGCTGTGGCTCGTGCAGCTCGTCTACCCCCTGCAGGTGACCCTGGTGTTGGCGGTGCTGCTGCCGCTGTGCTGGGTGCTCGCACGTGTGATCGACCGCGGCATCGACCGCCTCGGCGCGAAGCTGACGAGGGTTCGCGACGCGGAACCCCCGGTCGGCCGCCGGGACGGCGAGGCCGGGCGGAAGGGGACGGCGGCGTGACGTCGCGCAAGCGCATCTCGGTGGCGTTGGTCGGGCTGATCGCCCTGGTCGTCATCGGCTGGTTCGTCCGGGACTACATGGACGTCGGTCCCGGCGCGGCGACGCAGCAGCGGGCCGTGCCCGGTGCCGAGTCCGGCCTGCCGGTCAAGGCGCTGTCCACGCTGCCGCCGGAGGCCGGGCAGACCTGGCAGCTGATCATCAAGGGCGGCCCGTTCCCCTACCCGGGCAAGGACGGCTCGGTGTTCGGCAACCGCGAAGGCGTCCTGCCGGAGCAGCAGTCGGGTTACTACCACGAGTACACCGTGCCGACGCCGGGTTCCCAAGATCGCGGTGCCCGACGACTGGTCACCGGCAGCCATTCCGAGCTTTACTACACGAGCGATCATTACGAGTCATTTGTGGTTGTCGACGCCGCGGGTTGAGTGCGATGTTTGCGACGAAGTGGGCCAGCAGGGTGCGGAAGGAGCCGACGGTGAGCGAGGTGGAGCAGCCGTCCGCCGACGTCACTGCGCGCGAAGCCGTGCAGGAAGCCGAGCAGCGGGGCGCGGTCGCGCACGTGCTGGACGGCTCCGATCTGATCAGCAAGCGGACCACCCTGGACGGGATCGCCGCGGTGCTGAACTTCCCGGAGTGGACGGGCCGCAACCTGGACGCCCTCTACGACTGCCTGACGGACCTGTCCTGGCTGCCGGAGGGCGAGCACGTGCTGGTCTGGTCGGGCTTCCAGGCGCTCGCGGAGCACGACCCGAAGGCGTTCGGCCGGATCAACGCGGTGCTCCGCGACGCCTCCGAGCACCCGATCTGCGGCCGCGAGTTCACGGCGGTGCTGACCAGGTCCTGATCGCCCATTGGTGACCAGACGCGCCTCGCAATACTGGCTCCCGTGCAGAACGGGAGGCAGTATGACTGTCGTGAACATGCGGGCGGACGAGCAGCATGCGCCGATGACCGTCGACGACTTGGAGCGGCTACCCGACGACGGGCGCCGCTACGAGCTGGTCGACGGGAGGCTTGACGTGTCTCCTGCGCCAGTGAGTGCGCACTCCCTAACTGAGGCGAGGCTCTGCCAGTACCTCGGTTTCGAACTTGCCCCGGCCGAGTTCATCGTGATGCGAGGTGCGGGTATCAACTTCAACGCGGATCGGACGCACCACCGCATCCCGGACATTGTCGTGCTCAACGAGACCGATTTTGAGAAGCCGTACCTCACCTGTCCGCCGTTGCTCGCAATCGAGGTCGTTTCTCCGGAGAGCATCCTTCGCGACCATCACATCAAGCGTCGCGAGTACGCCGAATTCGGTATCCAGGCGTACTGGATCGTCACTCCGGACGACGAGAAGCCAGGGATTCTCGAGTTCCGGCTGGATGACGGCGAGTACCGAGAGGTGCAGGAGGTCATCGGCGAGGACGTCTTCGCCACCGATTTCCCGTTCCCGGTCAAGCTCGTTCCGCACTGGCTGCTGGCCAAGGGACCGTGGCGGGAGCGGATCGGCGGCGAAGGCGCCTGAGCGTCACTTCAGGGCGTCGGGCACCCAGGCGGGCTTGCGCTTCTCCGCGAAGGCCCGCATGCCCTCCTGACCTTCCTCGCCCGCGAAGTGCTTCGCCGACAGCTCCAGCATCTGGGCGAACGCCTCGCCCATGCTCGACGGGCGCCGGCCGATGAGCATCTCCTTCGTGGCCGCCATCGCGCCCGGGGCGCCCAGGGCGAGCATGTCGGTGTAGCGCTTGACCTCCGCGTCCAGCTCGTCGGCGGCGACGGCGGAGTTGAGCAGCCCGATCTCGGCGGCGCGGCGGGCGTCGAAGGTCTCGCCGGTCAGGAACAGCTCGTGCGCCTGGCGGGCGTCGAGGCGCGGCAGGACCGTCACCGAGATCACCGCGGGCACGACACCGATCCGCACCTCGGAGAACGCGAAGGTCGCCGTGTCCGCCGCGACCGCGATGTCGCAGGCCGCCGCGATGCCGACGCCGCCCGCGCGGGCCGGGCCGGCGAGCTTGGCGACCACCGGCTTCGGGCTGGTCCAGATCTGCTCCAGGATCGCCGGGAACTCGTTGACGCCCTGCTTCTCGGAGTCCGCCGAGCGCGACTCCTTGAGGTCCATCCCGGCGCAGAACACCTTGCCGGTGTGGTCCAGGACGATCACGCGCACCGCGTCGTCGGCGATCGCCGCGCTCAGGTGGTCCCGCAGTTCGCGCCGCAGCTGCGCGGACAGCGCATTGCGGTTGTGGGGCGAGTCCAGCGTGATCGTCGCGATGCCGTCGGCCACGGCGAGGTGCACAAGCTCATCCATGACAGGCACGTTAACCGTCGTTAGCGCCGGTGGGCCAGTGATCCCAGTCCCACACCGAGGCGCGGCACCGTGGGATTCCCGATTTTGCCTAAAACCGGGGCCTGGGCGGGTGCGTTTCCGATTTTGCCTAAAATTGGGAGCCTTCGGCGCACTGCGGCGGTGCGGTAACGATGTGGTCCTGTCAGGTCGGGGGGTAGCGGTCGGCCCATTCGGGGGGCCGGGGGCCGAACTCCAGGACAGCGTCGTGGGCGAGGCGCTCGATCACCTCGTAGAGCTCCAGCTCCACCGTCCAGCGCTCCGGGATCCGCTCCGCGCCGGACGCCGCGCCGATCAGGCTGCCGCAGACCGCTCCCGTCGTCGCGCTGTTGCCCGAGTGGTTCACCGCCACCGGCAGCGCCGCGTCGAAGTCCCCGTCGCAGGCCAGCGCCGCGTACAGCCCGATGCCCAGCGCTTCGGCCGCGGTCGAGCCGACACCCAGGGCGCGTTCGAGATCACCTGGCGGCACGCGGCCGCTGCGGGCCAGCCGGACCGCTGCGGAGATGCGGCGGCTGACGTCCTCGTGCCCGGTGTGCGGGGTGAGCTGCTCCAGCGCCGCATCGACCGCTGTGGCCAGCGGCTCGCCGTTCATCAGCCGCGACACCAGGAACGCCAGCGCGCCCGCGCTCAGCCAGGCGGCCGGGTGGCCGTGGGTGAGCGCCGCGGTTCGCATGCCGACGTGGAAGACCTCCGCCGGGTCGTTGCTCCACAGCGCCGCAGGCACCGCCCGCATGATCGCGCTGCTGCCCTGCGAGTCGCTGACCGGGTGGTCCGGGGAGCCCATCCGCTGCTGGCCCTTGGCGAACGCGATGAGCGTGCGCATCATGGTGCGGCCCGGATTGCGGGTCTGGAACAGCGCCCGCTGGCGCACCAGCCAGCCGTCCGGCTCCGGGGTGCCGCCCAGGAACTCGCCTGCCGCGCGCGGCCAGCTCAGGTGCTGGGTGTGCAGCCACCGCTGGTAGGCGTGCTGGATGTGCCGGGCCGGGTCCTCGGTGCCGGTGGTGCGGCGCGCGACGTTGGCCCGGATCGTGCCCTCCAGCGAGAACAGCAGGAGCTGCGTGTCGCTGCCGAGCCGTCCCGAGGGGTGGCCGGCCGGGATGTAGTCGGTGAGGCCGTTCGCGCCGTGCCGGGCCCGGATCTCGTCCCAGCTGTCCGCGGCGATGGGCATGCCGAGCGCCTCGCCGATCGCGCAGCCGAGCACCGCTCCGAGGAACCGGTCGCGGGACGCGGCCAGCCGGGGCACCGCGGTCAGCCCGGTGCGGTAGTCCGTTGTGGACGGTGCCTGGGGTTCGGCGGATTCGGTGGTCGGGTAGCGGCGCTGCCACCGGTCGGACTCGTCCGGGTACGGGCCGAACTCCGTTGCCGCGTCCTCGGAGATCCGCTCGACGAGCTCGGTGATCGGCAGTTCCTCCCGCCATCGTGGGGGAATCGCCGTCGGGCCGTGCAGCGCGCCGAGCAGCTGCCCGCACAGCGCGGCCGCGTCGGCGCTGTGCAGGCTCGCCGATTCGACGGCGCCGGCGAAGTCGTCCTCGCAGGCCGTGGCGACCCGGGCGGCGATCGCCAGCGCGTCCAGGCCGCTGCGCCCGGTGGACATCGCGTCGAGGTGGGCCTGCCCGGGCCGGAATCCGGCAGGGCTGAGCCGGCCGAGCCGCAGGGCCCGGGTCAACGCCGTGCGTCCCGTCTGCCAGCCGGAAAGCCCTTGCCGCAGCGAGGTTTGCAACGAGTTCCCGCGCAGCAGCCACAGCATCGTCACGCCGAGCACGCTGGCCGGGCTGTGGCCGTTGGGATGGCCGTGGGTGAGCGCGGCGAGATCGCCGCCGAGCGCGAACACCGTGCCGGGATCGCCCGACCACAGCGCGGCGAGCGCGCCGAGCGGCACGGCGGATGCCGTGTCCGAGGAGTTGATCGGCTGCTGCCGGGAACCGGCGGCGTGCCCGGCGGCGACCCGGGCGAGCGCGGTGAGCATCGCCGGGTCGTCGCTGCCGGTGCCGCGCAGCGCGGGCTCGGTGACCAGCCAGCCGTTGGGCTGGGCGGTGTCGGCTCCGCAGTCGCGCCACGGCACGCCCCGGGTGTGCAGCCAGCGCTGGAGCCCGGCGAGGGCGGAGCCGACCGGGTCGCCGTCGCCCGTCGACCGCGCGTTGGTGTGCGCGCGGATCAGGCCCTCCAGGGCGAAGAGCACGGCGGTGGTGCGCTCGCCGACCCGCCCGAGCGCGACGAATTCGCCGACCGCGCCGCCCAGCAGCATGCCGAGCAACCGGCCCGGCGCCTCGGGCAGCGCGCCGTTCCGATCGGCCAGGCCGGTGGCGGGTGCAGGCGGGGTTTCCGCGGCGAGCCGGTGTTGCAGGGCAGTCACCCACAGCGGCGTGGTGGCGGGCTGTCGCCGCCACTGCCGCCAGGTGTCCAGCAGCCGCTGCTCCACCGGGTCGCGGCGGCTGGCCGCGCGCGCCTCCCGCCACGCCGCCAGCAGCGCTCGTTCCGTCTCGTCGAGACCTAGTTCGTCCACTATGGATTATCCGATGTAGCGCCCGGCCCAGTCGGGCGCCGGCGCGTCGGTGAAGATCTCCGTCCGGGCGCGGTGCTCGTCGGCGACCAGCTGGGCGAGGACCTCCCGCAGCTCCAGCTCGCCGACCCAGTCCGCGGGGATCTCCGCGGCGCCGCGGGCGGCGCCGAGCAGGCTGCCGCAGATGGCTGCGGTGGCCGCGGTGTTCCCGGCGTGGGTGGCGGCCAGCGACACCGCGTCGGAGATGGAGTTAGGGTGCGACAGCGCCGCCGCGACCGCGATGGCCAGGGCCTCCGGTGCGTTCCAGCCCAGGCCCAGCTCGTCGAAGCTCGTGGGCGAGGCCGGTCCGCCGCCGGCGATCTGGACCGCCGCGCGCAATCCCTGCGCGGTGTTCTCGGCGCCTTCCACCTGGTCCAGCTCGGCCAGCACCACGTGCACGGCGTCGACGAGCGTCTGGCCGCTGTTCAGCGCGCACACCAGGCCGGCCAGCGCGCCCGCGGGCAGGAAGCCGTCCGGGTGGCCGTGGGTGATCACGGCGATCTCCGCGCCCAGCGAGATGGCGTGCGGCACGTCGGCGGCGTCGAAGCCGACCACCGCCCCGCGCACCGTGGCGGCCGCCGTCCGGGCGGCGTTCGGCGGGCTGGCCGGGGTGGGGACGTCGCGTCGGTCGGCGAAGCGGGCCAACGCCGTCAGCGTCGCCTCGTCCGGGAACCGTTGTGCGCGAAGGACTTCGGTCTCGGCGAGCGACCCGCCGGGCGACTCGTTCGACACCTGCGCGCCCTGGGTGTCCATCCAGTGCAGCAGCGCGAGGCGCACCATCGACGGCCGGTGCGCGGCGATACCGCGCAGGGTCGAGCGGATGTGCGAGCGGATCAGCGCGCCCAGCACGAACGCGGTCTGCTGCGTGTACACCGTGGCCGAGCCGCGACGGCCGAAGAGCTCGGTGAGCTCCCGGACGCCTTCGGGGTTCTCGCGCAGGATCTTGCGCAGGTCGGTGAACATCCACGGCGCGCCCAGGGCGTCGCCGACCGCGGAGCCCAGCACGCAGCCTTCGAGCCGCTCGCTCCGGCTGAGCTCCACCTGGGTTTCGGCGGCGGGCTCGGCCTCGGCTTCGGGCTCGGCCTCGCCGATCAGCTGGGCGGCGCGTTCGGCGCCGAAGGCCTCGACGAGCAGCTTCTGCAGGCTCTGCGTGAGGTCGGCGGAACTCCCCTCGCCGTTGTCGCGGAACTTGCGCCACACGCTGAGCAGCTGCTGTTCCTCGTCCGACAGCCCGTCGTCGGCCTCGTCGTCGGCATCGACCGGCGCCTCCGCGACGGCGACGTCCGCAGCCGGGGCTTCGACGGCGGCGGCTTCGACGACCGGGGCTTCGGCAGCAGGCACATCGATGGCGGGAACCTCGGCCGCGGGCTCGACGACGGGGATTTCGGCCGCCAGGGGCTCGACGGCCGGAGCTTCCGGCACTTCCTGGACGGGCTCCTCGACGACCGGCTCCTCGACGACCGGCTCGGGTTCGGGCTCCGGCGTTTCCGCTGCCGGCACGGGCTCTTCGACCGCCTCGGCCGTCTCCACGACCACCGGCTCGGCGGCGGGCTCGACGTCGCCGATCGGGTAGCGCTCCAGCCACTCCGCACCCGTCGGCGGGGTCGGGCCGAACTCCTGGATCGCGTCGCCGGCCATCGCCTCGATGACCTCGCGCAGCTCCAGCTTGTCGCGCCAGGTCTGCGGGATCGCGTCCGCCGTGTGCGCCGCGCCCATGATGTTCCCGCAGATCGCCGCGGTGGAGTCGCTGTCGCCGGAGTGGTTGGCGGCCAGGATCACGGCGTCGGCGAACGACTCCGGGTGCGTCAGTGCCGCGCACACCGCGATCGCCAGGGCCTGCTCGCCGAACCAGCCCTCGCCGAGGACCTCGTGGATCTGCTCCGGCGTCGGGGTGCCCGCGGTGGCCAGCTCGATGGCCCGGCGCAGCGCGGTGCTGGTCTCCTCGTGACCGTCCCACGTGGACAGTTCGGTGAGCGCGCGGTCCACCGCCTCGGGCAGCGACCGGCCCGCCAGCAGCTGCTGGACGATCACCGCGAGCGCCCCGGCGGGCAGGTAGCCGCTGGGGTGGCCGTGGGTCAGCACCGCGGTCATCGCGCCGACCTGGAACACCTCGGCCGCGTCGGCGGACCACAACCCGGCCGGGGCGGCGCGCATCACGCCGCCGCAGCCCTTCGAGTCGTTGAGGCGGTTGGTGAACGAGCCCTGCTTGTTGCCGTTGGCGTAGCCGTGCAACGCCTGAATGCAGGTGGTGCCGGGCGCGCGGCGGACGAACAGGCCCTTCTGCTTGATCAGCCAGCCGTCCGGCGGGTTCGCGGCCAGCGGCCCGCCGGCCTCCCGCCAGTCGAAGCCCTGGGTGTGCAGCCAGCGCTGGTAGGCGTGCTGCACCTGGGTGGTGGGCTCGTTCTCGCCGAAGAGCCGGCGGCGGATGCTGGCCCGGATGAGACCGTCCAGCGTGAACAGCGTCATCTGGGTCTCGTCGCTGATCGAGCCGCCGGGCCGGTGGGCGTCGACGAAGTCGGTCAGCCCCGCCACGCCGTACTTGCGGCGGATGTCCTGCAGCGAGTCGTCCTCGATCGGGTAGCCGAGCGCGTCGCCGGCGGCGCCGCCGAGCAGGAAACCCAGGATGCGGTGCGGCCGGAGCTCGGCGGGGTCGATGACAGGTTCGACCGGTTCCTCGACCGCCGCGGCCACAGTGGCGACCTCGGCCTCCGGCTGGTCGTCGGTTTCAATTGAAACCGCTGGCACCTCGGGTTCGGCGGGTGCGGGGTCCTCCGCCGGAGCCTCCGCCTCCGGTTGGTCCGCGGTTTCAGTTGAAACCGCGGAGACGTCCGGCTCGGCTTCGGGTTCGGCGGTCTCGGCCGGTGCTTCGTCGGCGACCGGCGCCGGTTCCGCTTCCGCCGGTTTGGCGACCGGTTCCGAACCCACCAGCGGGAGGTCGGAGGTGAAGATCAGGTCGGAGATGTCCTTCGCGGCCGGGTACCGCGAGGCCCACGCGTCGCCGGTCGGCGGCGCCGCGCTGAACTCCTGCAGCGCGTCCTTCGCCAGCGTCTCGACGATCTCGCGCTGCTTGAGGTCGCGCAGCCACACCCCGGGCAGGGCCGTCGAACCGTAGCGGGCGCCGACGATGTTCCCGCAGATCGCCGCGGTGGAGTCGCTGTCGCCGGAGTGGTTGACGGCCACCATCAGCGCGGCGGCGACGGTGTCGGTGGCCAACGCCGCGCACACGGCGATGGCCAGTGCCTCGTGCCCGGCCCAGCCGCCGCCCAGCGTGTCCTTGAGCTCCTCCGGGCTCGGCTTGCCCTGCTTGGCGAGTTCCTCGGCGGCCTGCAACGCGCGGTCGGTGTCCTCGTGGCCGTGGTACTGCACGAGCAGTTCGCGGGCCTGCCGCACCGCTTCTTCCAGCGTCTCCTCGTGCAGCAATCGGTGCACCACGACGGCCAGCACGCCGGCGGGCAGGTAGCCGTTGGGCTGCGAGTAGGTCAGGGCCGCGGTCGCGGCGGCGAGCTCGAAGACCTGCTCGGGGTCGTCCGACCACAGCGCGACCGGGGCGGCCCGGACGACGCCGCCGCAGTCCTGCGAATCGTTGATCGGCCGTTCGAAGGTGCCGGGCGCGCCGACCGAGGCGAACTCCCGCAGCGCGGTGATGCAGCTGCTGTTCGGCGAGCGCACGACGAACAGGTCGCGCTGGTCGATCAGCCAGCCGTTGGGCTTGGGGTGGCTCATCGTGAACGGCCCGGCCGCGCGCATCCACGCGTAGCCCTGGGTGTGCAGCCAGCGCTGGTAGGCCAGCTGGATCGCCGACAGCGGACTGTCCGCGCCGGTCGAGCGCGTCGCGATGTGCCCGCGGATCAGGCCTTCCAGGGTGAACAGCGTCATCTGGGTGTCGTCGGTGAACTCGCCCGGCTGCTCACCGGCGCGGTCGTACTCGGTGACGCCCATCGCGCCGAACCGGCTGCGGATCTGGTCCACCGGGTAGAACTCCACCGGCGCGCCGAGCGCGTCGCCGATCGCGCCGGCCAGCATCGAGCCGATGAACCGGCGGCCGTACTCGGTTTCGGCCGGATCCACCGCCGGCTTCGGGGCCTGCTCGACGGGCGGCGCCGGTGCCGCGGGCGGCTGCGGCGCGGCTCCCGGCGGCGTGACCACCGGAGTGCCGGTGGCGGGGGAGTGCACCGGCACGCCCGGCGCCTTCGGCGGCACGGCGGCCGCGGCCTTGGCCAGGTCCTCGGCGGGGAGCCGGGCCTTGACCGGGCTGGTCGGGTTCACCTGCACGTCGATGCCGGTGAGGGTGTGCGTCGCGAGCTGGCGCCCGGTCATCCGCTGCCAGGTCGTCCAGTTCGGCGGCAGGAACCCCTCGGAGGTGAACACCTGCAGCTGCCGGCGGCCGGACTCGTGCTCGATCGTGAACAGCCCGTTGCCCTGCGGCTGCGCGAACAGGATCAGCTCGGCGTCCAGCATCGCGGTCAGCAGCGCGTGCCCCTGGGCGTAGCCGGTGGTGGTCAGCTGCAGCGCGCGCTCGACGTCGTTGGTCGGTGCGGGCAGCCGCAGCGCGACCGGCGAGGGCCGGTAGTTCGGGTTGGGGGAGAAGTCGTCGGTGATCTCGCCCTGCTCATCGACCCGGTAGCCGCCGATGAAGCCCCACGGCGGCACCTCGGCGTTCGGATCGGTGAAGATCGGGTCGACCACGTACAGCCAGGTGTTCGGCTGCTTCATGGCCTGTTCTCGCATGGTCGGCGTGATGACCGGTCGATTCGGCTGCTGCGTGTTCATCTCGCGCTGTTGTCCCCGACTCCTCGTCCAGCCTTGCATTGATCGCCCCCACCCACCGGCGGTCACTCGATAGCGCGGGCCTGGCGGGTACGACGAACACAGGGAGCGGCCGGTTCCCCGTCCAGACGCTGGCAAGCAACTCTCTCATGACCACATGGGGTGAAGCTTAGTGTTCGGAAGAACAACTCAGAGTCAGGTGTTGATTTTCGCTCCCGCCGCTGGTCGCGCGGCCGGGCGGCTCACGAGGTGGTGTCGGTGAGCGCGGCGGCCATCAGGCATTGCAGGCAGGGCATGCCCGCCGGGCCGTCGAGCGCCTCGGCCTCGCCTGGGAGGATGCCGAAACCGCAGTAGGCGTACAGCATCGGCGGCAGCGGGCCGTCGGCGGGCAGCGGGAAGAAGTGGCAGGACTTGTCCTGCTCGCTGCGGGCGAACTCGGCGCGAACCCGCGCCATGAAGTGCGGTTGCGGGTTCATCCGTCGCACCGCCAAGTCGGGACCGGCAGCGACCGGGGCTGTCGGGGGTGTCCGGGTCGCTGCCGGTTTTCGTGTACCCAGCTGGATGACACGGCCACATCATGCCCCGCAGGTTGCCCCTGCAAACCCAGTTGTCGACTTTTGCTCAGAGGTCGCGCGGCCGGCGTGCACGCCGTTGATCGGCCTGAGGAACTCGTGATCGCAGGCTTGCTGTCAGACGTGGTCGTCCCGGACCTGCCTCATTCGACGAGTTCGTGCTCTTGTCCGCCGCCGGCTTCCAGCCGTTCGATCGCGAGTAGCAGACGGAGGGTCTGGATGTGGGCTTGCTCCCGCGCGGCTTCCACGCCCCGGAACCGCTCGTGGAGAATTTCCTCAGCTCGCTCGGCGAAATCCGGCTCCGCGGCGAACGAGCCTGCGTATCCGCTCAGATCGCGCACCGGTTCATCCGCGAGCTCTACGGTTTGCGTGACGAGGTGCACCAGCGCCGAGGCCGCGTCGTCCAGCTTGTCGCTGGGCAGTCGCTCCACCAATTGGTGGAGGTCGTCGTAAGTCACGCTCATGAGAGCCGTTTAGTGGCTCGCGTAGCGGATGACATCGCTCCAGGGCGTCACAGGGCCTCAGGTAGCTGCAGGGGAGCGGCGTTGAGGGTTTCGGCGTAGCGGTGGAGGATCAGGTCGGCCACGCCCTCGTCGTCCGCCATCGGGGCCGCGATCAGCGGGTCGGTCGCGTGCTCGCGGGCCAGGCCGGTGATCCGGTCCGGGAGCAGGCCCGGGGCCAGGAACCAGGACGCGACCGCGAAGCGGCGCGCGCCGCGGGTGCGCAGGGCCTCGATCGCCGCCGGCACGTCCGGTTCGGCGGCCGCCGCGAAGGCCGGGACGACGCCCGCCCAGGCGGCCTTCGCCTGCCAGCGCCCGGCGACGTCCGCCACGAGCCGGTTCGCCGCGGCGTGCGACGAGCCCGCACCCGCCAGGACCACGCCCAGCTCCGGATCGTCCGGATCGGCGCCCTCGTCCACCAGCCGGCGCCACGCCGCCTCGTCCAGCCTCGGATTCGGCCCCAGCACGTCGGAAACGTGCACCTGGAACCGCGGATAGCGCCGTTCCACGTCGGCCACCGCCGCGGGCACGTCGACGCGGGCGTGGAACGCCCGGCCGAGCAGCAGCGGCACGACGACCGCGGCGGAATGCCCGTCGCCGTGCACCGCGCTGAGCACGTCGCCGACACGCGGCGCCGAGAGGTCCAGGAACGCCACGCGCACGTCGAGGTCCGGGCGCGTGGCGCGCACGACGTCCAGCAGGGCGTGGATCGTCGCGGCCGAACGCGGATCCCGGCTGCCATGCGCGACGGCCACCAGTGGAGCGGTCATGAGCGGCTCATTCCGACGCGGCGGCCAGCGGTGCCAGCGGCACGCCGATCAGTCCGGCGGCCAGCGTGGTGCCGTCGGCCTGGTCGATCACCAGGAACGAGCCGGTTCGCCGGCTCGCGGCGTAGTCGTCCACCGGCAGCGGCTCCGAGGTGCGCAGCTGTACGCGGCCGATCTCGTTGAGCTGCAACGAATCCGGACCATCCACACTCGACAGCTGCTGCTCGTCGAAGCGGGCGGACAGCTCGGTGACGATGGCCTGCACCGTGCGGGTGCCGTGCTTGACCAGCACCTTGGCGCCCGGGTTCAGCGGCTTCTCCGCCAGCCAGCAGACCGTGGCGTCGAGCTCGTCGGTCACCCGCGGCGGCGCGTCCGCGGCGGCGATCAGGTCGCCGCGCGAGATGTCCACGTCGTCGGCCAGCAGCAGCGTGACGGAGTGCCCGGCGGCGGCGCGCGGCTTCGCGCCGTTCGGAGTGTCCACCTTGGACACCCGGGTGCGCAGCCCGGCCGGCAGCACGACCACCTCGTCGCCCTCGGCGACGACACCCGCGGCGACCTGGCCCGCGTAGCCGCGGTAGTCCGGGTGTTCGGCGGTGCGCGGCCGGATCACGTACTGCACCGGCATCCGCAACGGCGCATCGTGCGGGTCCGGCGCCACCGGCACGCTCTCCAGGTGCTCCAGCAGCGAAGGCCCGCTGTACCAGGGGGTGTTCGCGGAACGCTCGACCACGTTGTCGCCGAGCAGCGCGGACACCGGGATGGTCACCACGGCGTCGTCCCGGTACCCCAGGGCCCGGGCGTGCTCGGTGAACTCGGCGGCGATGCGGGTGAACACCGCCTCGTCGAAGTCCACCATGTCGATCTTGTTGATCGCCAGCACCAGCTGCGGCACGCCCAGCAGCGCCAGCACCGCGGCGTGCCGCCGGGTCTGCTCGATGACGCCCTTCCGCGCGTCCACCAGCAGCACGGCCAGCTGCGCGGTCGAGGCGCCGGTGACGGTGTTGCGGGTGTACTGCACGTGCCCCGGGGTGTCGGCGAGCACGAAGGTGCGCTTCGGCGTGGCGAAGTAGCGGTAGGCCACGTCGATCGTGATGCCCTGCTCGCGCTCCGCGCGCAGGCCGTCCACCAGCAGCGACAGGTCCGGGGTGGCCAGGCCGCGGTCGGCGCTGGCCCGGTGCACCGCGTCGAGCTGGTCGGCCAGCACCGACTTGGTGTCGTGCAGCAGCCGCCCGACCAGGGTGCTCTTGCCGTCGTCGACGGAGCCGGCGGTGGCCAACCGCAGCAGATCGCTGTGCACCGGCAGGGTCACCTCGGTGCCGCTGTCCGGAGCAGTGCGGATAGTCGTCTCGGTCATTGAAGAACCCATTCCTGGCTTTTAAGAGTGGTCGGCTCGTCTTGCATGGCGGTGCGGGTAGCGGAACCTGAGAGGTCTTCTCGACGCCGGGATCCCCGACTTATGTATGTCCCGCGGCATCGGGGCTGTCCTCGCGAGAAGACCTCTCAGAACTCGCGGCGGTGCGAGTTGCGAGGGTGGGCTAAGCGGCTTCGCCGCTTGCGTATCCGCGCCAGGCTCAGAAGTAGCCCTCGCGCTTGCGGTCTTCCATCGCGGCTTCGGAGAGGCGGTCGTCGGCTCGGGTTGCGCCGCGCTCGGTGAGGCGGCTGGCGGCGACCTCGGCGATCACGTCGTCGACCGTGTACGCCTCGGATTCCACCGCGCCGGTGCAGGAGCCGTCGCCGACGGTGCGGTAGCGCACCATCTTGGACGCCGGGACCTCGCCCTCGCGCGGGCCGCCCCACGGCCCCGAGGTCAGCCACATGCCGTCGCGCAGGTACACCTCGCGGCGGTGCGCGTAGTAGATCTCCGGCAGCTCGATCTTCTCCCGCTGGATGTAGCGCCAGATGTCCAGCTCGGTCCAGTTCGACAGCGGGAACACCCGGACGTGCTCGCCCGGCCGGTGCTTGCCGTTGTACAGGTTCCACAGCTCGGGGCGCTGGCGGCGCGGGTCCCACTGCCCGAAGGCGTTGCGCAGGCTGAAGATGCGCTCCTTGGCGCGCGCCCGCTCCTCGTCGCGCCGGCCGCCGCCGAAGACCGCGTCGAACCGGTTCTCGCTGATGCCGTCCAGCAGCGGCGTGGTCTGCAGCGGGTTGCGGGTGCCGTCGGGCCGCTCCTGCAGCCGGCCGTCGTCGATGTAGTCCTGCACCGACGCCACCACCAGCCGCAGGTCGTGCCGCTCCGCCAGCTCGTCGCGGAACTCCAGCACCTCCGGGAAGTTGTGCCCGGTGTCGACGTGCAGCAGCGGGAACGGCACCGGAGCCGGCCAGAACGCCTTCAGCGCCAGGTGCACCAGCACCGTGGAGTCCTTGCCGCCGGAGAACAGGATCACCGGCCGGTCGAACTCCCCGGCCACCTCGCGGAAGATGTGGATCGCCTCGGACTCCAGCGCGTCCAGGTTGTCCACCTGCGGCGGCGCTTCGGCCGGATCGCTCGGCAACTCGACTGTCGTCATGTCTCCTCCGGAGTTCCTCAGCCGTGCAGTCCGCACTCGGTCTTGCCGCTGCCCGCCCAGCGCCCGCTGCGCGGGTCGGCGCCCGGGGCGGGCTTGGCGGTGCAGGGCTGGCACCCGATCGACGGGTAGCCGGCCGCCACCAGCGGGTTGACCAGCACGCCGTGCTCGTCGATGTAGTGCTGCATGTCGTCGTCGGACCACGCCGCCAGCGGATTGATCTTGACCAGGCCGTTGCGCTCGTCCCAGGTCGCGATCGGCGTGTTCGCCCGCGTCGGGGCCTCCACCCGGCGCACGCCGGTCACCCACGCCTCGTAGCGGGCCAGGGTGTTGCGCAGCGGCACCACCTTGCGCAGGAAGCAGCAGCGGTTCGGGTCCCGCTCGAACAGCCGGGGGCCTTCGGCGGCGTCCTGCTCGGCGACGGTCTGCTCGGCAACGGCGTTGACGATGCTGACGTCGTGGATCTGCGCCACGGCGTCGCGGGTGCCGATGGTCTCGGCGAAGTGGTAGCCGGTCTCCAGGAACAGCACGTCCACGCCCGGCTTGGCCTTGGCCGCCAGGTCGACCAGCACCGCGTCCTGCATGTTCGACGCGACGATCAAGCCGTCGCCGAAGGTGTCGGCGGCCCAGCGCAGCGCTTCTTCCGCACCGGCCTCGGCCAACCGCGGCGCGGCCTCCTCGACCAGTGCGCGGAGCTCCTCGTCGCTGCGCCGCGCGCCGATTTTCGTGGTGGTGTCGGCAGTCATCGGTCTCCGTTTCCTCCAGCCGGGTCGCCGAGCGACAACCCCACGAGCCGAACGGTGAACACCCGCAGGCACGAGCCGCACTGCCACGCGCCCGCGGGCTCGGCCTCGGGCGTGAGGTCCTCGTCCCCGCAGTACGGGCAGTAGAACGGTGTCGCCCGGGTCACTTGAGGTCGTCTTCCTCGGCCCGCGCCACCCACTGCGCGAAGCGCTCGCCGGTGCCGCGTTGCGCCAGGTAGTTGCGGACGAGGCGTTCCACGTAGTCGCCGAGCTCCGCGGAGGTGACCTTGTGACCGCGGATCTTGCGGCCGAACCCGGCGTCCTGGCCGAGGCCGCCGCCGAGGTGCACCTGGAAGCCCTCGACCTGGTTGCCGTTGCCGTCCGGCACCATCTGGCCCTTCAGTCCGATGTCGGCGACCTGGGTTCGGGCGCAGGCGTTCGGGCAGCCGTTGAGGTTGATCGTCACCGGGTCGGTCACGTCGCCCTGGATGTCGGCCAGCCGCCGCTCCAGCTCGTCGACCAGCGCGATCGCCCGCTCCTTGGTCTCGACGATGGCCAGCTTGCAGAACTCGATCCCAGTGCAGGCCAGCACGTTCCGCCGCCACGGCGACGGGTCGGACTGCAGGCCCAGCGCGCCCAGGTCCGCTACCAGACCGTCCACTTCGGACTGCGGCACGTCGAGGACGAGCAGGTTCTGCTCGACGGTGGTGCGGATGCGCCGCGAACCGACCCGCTCGGCGGCCTTGGCGACCTCCACCAGCGTGGAGCCGCTGACCCGGCCCGCCGCGGACTTCGCGCCGACGTAGAAGTTGCCGTCCACCTGCGGGTGCACGCCGACGTGGTCGCGGTGCCCGGTCGGCGTCTCCGGCGCGGGGCCGTCGATCAGCTTGCGGCCCAGGTACTCGTCCTCCAGCACCTGCCGGAACTTCTCCGGGCCCCAGTCGGCGAGCAGGAACTTCAGCCGGGCGCGGTGCCGCAGCCGCCGGTAGCCGTAGTCGCGGAAGATCTGCACCACGGCCTGCCACACCTCGGCGACCTCGCCCAGCGGCACCCAGGCTCCCAGCCGCACGGCCAGCTTCGGGTTCGTGGACAGGCCGCCGCCGACCCACAGGTCGAAGCCGGGCCCGTGCTCCGGGTGCACGACGCCGACCAGCGAGATGTCGTTGATCTCGGGCACGGTGTCCCAGCGCGGCGAGCCGCTGATCGCGCTCTTGAACTTCCGCGGCAGGTTCGACAGCGACTTGTCGCCGATGAACCGCTCGGCGATCTCGTCGATCGCCGGGGTGGCGTCGATGATCTCGTCCGCGGCGATGCCCGCCACCGGCGAGCCCAGCACGACGCGGGGGCAGTCGCCGCAGGCCTCGGTGGTGGACAGCCCGACGCCCTCCAGCTTCTGCCAGATCGTGGGCATGTCCTCCACCCGCACCCAGTGCAGCTGGATGTTCTGCCGGTCGGTGATGTCGGCGGTGTCGCGCGCGTAGGTCTGCGAGATCTCACCGATGATGCGCAGCTGCTCGGTGGTCAGCGCGCCGCCGTCGATGCGGACCCGCAGCATGAAGTAGCGGTCGTCGAGCTCCTCGGGCTCGATCGTGCCGGTGCGCGCGCCGGGAATGCCCGGTGCGCGCTGGGTGTACAGCCCCCACCAGCGGAAACGACCCCGCAGGTCGGCCGGGTCGATCGAGTCGAAGCCGCCGTGGGCGTAGATCGTCTCGATGCGCTGCCGGACGTTCAGGGGGTTGTCGTCCTTCTTGGAGCGCTCGTTGGGGTTGAGCGGCTCGCGGTAACCGAGCGCCCACTGGCCCTCGCCGCGCGTCTTGCGCTTGCGGGCGGGGCGAGCAGGGGCTTCCGTCGGGGGGACCATGTCCGACCTCCGGGATTCGGGCGCGGCAGCGCCGCGTGGAATTCCCGTCGTCGGTGACGGTTCTCACTGCTCGGCGCTCCCGGCGCCGACTGGACAAAGCAGAACGCGGCAGCGGGAATCAACCCATGGCGCGGCACAGCGCGCTGGACACGCGCCGCAGGTCCACGTAGCGGCGTGTGACCAGCAAGAGCCTCGGCAAGGTCGCACCCATGAGGGGCAGCGTGCCACGCGCTCACCGGGCGGTCCATCCCCATCCGCATGGTGAGACAGTGGTGGAGTGCCTGCTCAACTGCCTGTCGGCGAACCCGCCCCGGCCGACGGAACGCTCCCGCCCTCGGCCCTGACCGGACTGGGCTCGCGGCCGTTCGGGGTGTACGTGCACGTGCCGTTCTGCGCCACCCGCTGCGGCTACTGCGACTTCAACACCTACACCGCCGACGAACTGGGCTCAGCGGCGGGTTTCGGCAGCTGGCTGGACGGTCTGCGCGCGGAGCTGGAGCTGGGCGCGGGGGTGCTCGCGGCGGGCGGCCAGGCGGCGCCCGCGGCGGAGACGGTGTTCGTCGGCGGCGGCACGCCATCCCTGCTCGGTGCGCAGCGGCTGGGCGAGGTGCTGACCGCGATCCGCGAGTCGTTCGGGCTCGCCGATGAGGCGGAAGTCACCACGGAATCCAACCCGGAATCGACGTCGCCGGAGTTCTTCGCCGGAATCCGCGAGGCCGGCTACAACCGGGTGTCGCTGGGCATGCAGTCCGCCGCCGAGCACGTGCTGCGGGTGCTGGAGCGGCGGCACACGCCGGGCCGCGCGGTCGCGGCGGTCGGCGAGGCGCGCGCGGCCGGCTTCGAGCACGTCAACCTGGACCTGATCTACGGCACGCCGGGGGAGACCGACGACGACCTGCGGGCCTCGCTGGACGCGGTGCTGTCCACCGGGGTCGACCACGTCTCGGCGTACGCGCTGATCGTGGAGGACGGCACCGCGATGGCCCGCAAGGTCCGCCGCGGCGAGCTGCCGATGCCCGACGACGACGTGCTCGCCGACCGCTACGAGCTGATCGACGGCGTCCTCGGTGACGCGGGCCTGGGCTGGTACGAGGTGTCGAACTGGGCCCGCGACGACGCGGCGCGCTGCCGCCACAACCTCGGCTACTGGCAGGGCGGCGACTGGTGGGGCGCCGGGCCGGGCGCGCACAGCCACGTCGGCGGCGTCCGCTGGTGGAACGTCAAGCACCCGGCCCGCTACGCGACGGTGCTGGCGGAGGGCGCCTCGCCGGCGGCGGGGCGGGAGCGCCTCGGCGTCGAAGACCAGCGCATCGAGCGGATCATGCTGGAACTCCGCCTGGCGACGGGCCTACCGGTGGAAGCGCTGGACGAGCAGGGCCGGGTGGCGGCGAAGCAAGCGGCGGCGGACGGTCTCCTGGAACGCGAAGAACTGACGGCGGGCCGCTGCGTCCTGACGGACCGAGGCCGCCTCCTCGCCGACGGAGTCGTCCAACGCCTGATCACGTAAGCAATCCGGTTCGCCCGGTGCCATTCCCACTCGAAGCACCGCGAGCCGGCTTCCCAATTTTGCCTAAAATTGGGCGCTTCTCGCGGTGACCCGGGGTTCCACTGCGGTCCGAGGCCCCAATTTTGCCTAAAATTGGGGATCTTTCGCGGTGCCCGCCGGCTTCCGGGCCGGTGATCTTCCCAATTTTGCCTAAAATTGGGGAGATTCCGGGCTCAAGCGGAGGGCGTCGAGGTCGAAGACCCGGACGTGCAGGACCGTGCGCTGGTGGAGCGCCGATCGCAGCGCCCGGTGCAGGCCGTCTTCCAGGTAGAGCTCGCCGTGCCAGCGGACCACGTGCGGGAACAGGTCGCCGAAGAACGTCGAGTCCGGGCTCAGCAGGCGGTCCAGGTGCAGCACCTTCGTCGTGGTGACCAGCTCTTCCATCCGCACCGGGCGCGGCGGCACGTTCGCCCAGTCCCGCAGCGACAGCCCGTGGTCGGGGTACGGCTGCCCCTCCCGGACGTCCTTGAAGATCACGGCACCTCCTGGCGAACGGCCGAATCCGGCGCCCACCGAGATTGGTCCACCTGCGGGTACCGCCGCCGCGGCGGGAGTGCACCGCCCGTTCGGCGGATCGAACCGGCGCCCGTCGTCGTGGCCGCAGGCTACCGCCGCGCGCCCGCGGGTCTCGGCTCCGGTGCACGAACACCGTAAACTCGATGGTGGTACCCGGGCGTCGCCCGGGCGCTGAGCATGAGCATGAGCACTGCGGTCTTCGGGCCGCTGCCGAGGTGCGGAGGAGGTGGCGTGTGAACGCGGATGAACGCCGGTTCGAGGTGCTGAGGGCGATCGTGGCCGACTACGTGTCGACCAAGGAACCGGTCGGTTCGAAGGCCCTCGTCGACCGCCACAACCTTGGTGTGTCCAGCGCCACGGTCCGCAACGACATGGCGGCGCTTGAGGAGGACGGCTTCATCGTCCAGCCGCACACCAGCGCCGGCCGGGTGCCCACCGACAAGGGCTACCGGCTGTTCGTGGACCGGCTGCACGAGGTCAAGCCGCTGACGGAGGCCGAGCGCCGGGCCATCCACAAGTTCCTCGAAGGCGCGCTGGACCTGGACGACGTGATGCGCCGCAGCGTGCGGCTGCTGGCCCAGCTCACCCAGCAGGTCGCCGTGGTGCAGTACCCCACGCTGACCCGGTCGACCGTCCGGCACGTCGAGGTCGTCACCATCACCCCGGCGCGGCTGATGCTCGTGCTGATCACCAACACCGGGCGCGTCGACCAGCGGATGGTCGACCTCGGCGACGTGATCACCGACGAAGACGTGGCCCGGCTGCGCAACGTGCTCAACGCCTCGATGGCCGAGAAGCGGCTCGCCGATGCCTCCGCCGCGGTGGCCGAGTTGCCCGACCAGGCGCCGTCGGAGCTGCGCGACGCGCTGATCCGGGTGTGCAGCGTGCTCATCGAATCGCTGGTCGAGCACCCCGAGGAGCGGATGCTGCTCGGCGGCACGCCCAACCTGACCCGCAACGTCGCCGACTTCCCCAACTCGCTGCGCCAGGTCCTGGAGGCGCTCGAAGAGCAGGTCGTGGTGCTCAAGCTGCTCGCCGCGGCCCGCGATTCGGGCACCGTGCGGGTCAGCATCGGGATGGAGAACGAGGCCAAGGAGATGCAGACGACCTCGGTGATTTCGACCGGATACGGTTCGGATGGCATGGTGCTGGGAGGCCTGGGGGTGGTCGGTCCGACGCGGATGGACTACCCGGGGACCATGGCGGCCGTGCGGGCCGTCGCCGCTTACGTGGGTGAGATCCTGGTCGGTCGGTGACTGTTCACCGACGCCTGACCGGCGACAACTCGTTGATCGAGCAGAGGAAGTACTGAGAAGGTGGCCAGGGACTACTACGCGACCCTCGGGGTGGCCAGGGACGCGACACCCGAGCAGATCAAGCGGGCGTATCGCAAGCTCGCGCGGGAACTGCACCCGGACGTCAACCCCGACGAGGCCGCGCAGGAGCGGTTCCGGGAGGTGACGACCGCCTACGAGGTGCTTTCCGACCCCAAGAAGCGGCAGGTGGTCGACCTCGGCGGGGATCCGCTGGGCAACGGCGGCGGTGCCGGCGGCGGCATGGGAGACCCCTTCGCCGGGTTCGGCGGGCTGGGCGACATCATGGATGCCTTCTTCGGCGGCGGCGCCGGTGGCGGCGGCCGCGGACCGCGCAGCAGGGTCCAGCCCGGCTCGGACGCGCTGCTGCGGCTGGAGCTGACGCTGGAGGAGTGCGCCAGCGGCGTGAACCGCGACATCACCGTGGACACGGCGGTGCTCTGCGACTCCTGCGACGGCGGCGGCTCGCGCGTCGGCAGCGCCCCGTCGACCTGCGACACCTGCGGTGGCCGCGGCGAGGTGCAGTCCGTGCAGCGGTCGTTCCTGGGACAGGTCATGACGTCCCGGCCGTGCCCGGTGTGCCGCGGATTCGGCGAGGTCATCACCGACCCGTGCCAGCAGTGCGGCGGCGACGGCCGGGTCCGCGCGCGGCGCACCATCACCGTCAAGATCCCGGCCGGGGTCGGCGACGGGATGCGGGTGCGGCTGGCCGGCGAGGGCGAGGTCGGGCCCGGTGGCGGGCCGGCCGGTGACCTGTTCGTCGAGGTCGAGGAACTGCCGCACGAGCGGTTCACCCGCGACGGCGCGGACCTGCACTGCACCGTCGAGCTGCCGATGACGGCGGCCGCGCTGGGCACCGTGCTCACTCTGGAGACGCTCGACGGCGGCCAGGAGGAGCTCACGGTCGAGCCGGGCACGCAGCCCGGCACCGAGCACGTGCTCGCCGGCCGTGGCCTGCCCAAGCTGCGGTCCAACGGCAAGGTCAGCGGGCACGGCGACCTGCACGTGCACCTCGACGTCGTGGTGCCGACGCGGCTCGACGACGCGCAGTCCGACCTGCTGCGCCAGCTCGCCACGCTGCGCGGCGAGGAGCAGCCGGAGCCGACGGTGACCGCCAACGGCAACGGCAGCCGGCACGGGCTGTTCTCCCGCTTCCGCTCGTTCGGCCACCGCTGACCGAGTGGTTTCGCACACGGTTCGCCGCGAAGACGAGAGCTGAGGCCGGAAGTGTCGGAATCCTCGCTGCCGGTGTTCTCCGTCGACCGGCTGCCTGCCGTCGGCGCGACCACGCTGGACGGCCCGGAGGGCAAGCACGCGGCCACCGTGCGCCGTCTGCGGGCCGGTGAGCAGCTGCTGCTCTCCGACGGGCAGGGCGGCATGGCGCGCTGCGAAGTGCTGGCCGCGGCGAAGGACTCGCTGCAGCTCGCGGTGTCCGAGACCTGGCAGGTTCCGCAGCCGGGTCTGCGGGTCCGGCTGGCACAGGCACTGGTCAAGGGCGATCGCGGGGAGCTCGCGGTGGAGCTGGCCACCGAGGCGGGCGTGGACGCGGTGGTGCCGTGGCGCGCCGCCCGGTGCGTGGCGAAGTGGGACGACGGCCCGCGCGGCGCGAAGGCGCTGGCGCGGTGGCGCAGCACGGCCGCGCAGGCGGCGAAGCAGGCGCGGCGGGCGTGGACGCCACCGGTCGACGAGCCGGTGAGCACCAAGCAGCTCGCGGAGCTGGTGCGCGGGGCCGATGCGGCGCTGGTGCTGCACGAGTCGGCGACCGCGCCGCTGGCGTCCGTCGAGCTGCCCGAGGCCGGCGAACTCGTCCTGATCGTCGGCCCGGAAGGCGGCGTGACCGGCGACGAGCTCGCGGCGCTGGCCGACGCCGGCGCGCACGTCGTCCGTCTCGGCCCGACGGTCCTGCGCGCCTCCACGGCCGCGGCAGTCGCCCTCGGCGCCCTCGGCGCTCGCACCGACCGCTGGTCCTGATTGCGAAGGGCGCAATTAGCAGGAAATTCTCACTCACTCGGGTGAAGGTCAATTTTCCGCAAAATTGTCATCCCACGCGATCGGCGGTCACGTACCGCTAAGAAGATCAAAAACTTTGGGCTATCCGTAGCGCGAACGGCTGACGCAGAGATACGCTTCGTGTGCGAAAGATCGCGGTGAGGTTTTGCCGCGACCGGTGCCGCACGGGGCATCGGACCCCAGCACTCGCCGGACACCTCCCCCCTCGGTCCGGCGAGAGCTGCGCCGCAAACGGGACAACCCCCAGACCCGGTTGCGGCGCAGCGTGCCGGGATGCGACCGGAACCGGCCCCGCGATGATCGAACCGCACTGGACCGCTCGGCTAATCTTCCGGGCATGAGCGACATGGACTCCCTTTTCCTGCGGATCATCGCGCGCGAAATCCCGGCGGACGTCGTGCGCGAGAACGACCGCGTCATCGCGATCCGCGACATCAACCCGCAGGCCGCCACGCACGTGCTCGTCGTGCCGAAGAAGCGCTACCGCAACGTCGCCGAGCTCGCCGCCGCCGACCCGGAGCTGCTGGCCGAGCTGATCACCTTCGCCCGCGACATCGCCGAGCAGGAGGGCATCGCGGAATCCGGCTACCGGCTGCTGTTCAACACCAACGCCGACGCGGGCCAGACGATCTTCCACGTGCACCTGCACCTCCTCGGCGGCGAACCGCTCGGCGGGCTCACCGGCGGGCCGCTCAGGGGCTGATCCACGCCGCGTCGAGGTTGCGGTGACGGCGGCAAACTGATTGCCGGGTGGACTACCATCGACGCCAGGGAGAACTGACCGAACGACCCGCGCGAACGCGCAGAAAGCGGGCCCGAAAACACGTGGCCGGTATTGCAGCGGGTGGAGCCGCCGCCCAGTCCGGAGAGCACCCCCAGACCGCAGCCCAAGAGGCGACAGCGCAGTCGAAGGTGACCGTTCCCGACAACGTCGTGCTGACGCTGGTCGGATCCAGGGACGAGAACCTTCGGGTCGTGGAGGACCTGCTCACCGCCGATGTCCATGTCCGGGGCAACGAGGTGACGCTGTCCGGAGATCCCGCGGAGGTCGCGTTCGCCGAACGGGTGTTCGCCGAGCTGATCGCGCTGATCGCCAAGGGCAGCCAACTCACGCCGGACATCGTCCGCCGCAGCGTCGCGATGCTCTCGGCCGACCACGGCGAGTCGCCCGCCGACGTGCTCAGCCTGGACATCGTGTCCCGGCGCGGCCGGACGATCCGCCCCAAGACGCTCAACCAGAAGCGCTACGTCGACGCCATCGACCACCACACCGTGGTGTTCGGCATCGGCCCCGCCGGTACCGGCAAGACGTACCTGGCGATGGCCAAGGCCGTGCAGGCGCTGCAGGCGAAGCAGGTCAACCGGATCATCCTCACCCGCCCCGCCGTCGAGGCCGGCGAGCGGCTCGGGTTCCTGCCGGGCACCCTCTACGAGAAGATCGACCCGTACCTGCGGCCGTTGTACGACGCGCTGCACGACATGGTCGACCCGGAGTCGGTGCCGCGGCTGACGCAGGCAGGCACGATCGAGATCGCGCCGCTGGCCTACATGCGCGGCCGCACCCTCAACGACGCGTTCATCATCTTGGACGAGGCGCAGAACACCACGCCCGAGCAGATGAAGATGTTCCTGACCCGGCTGGGCTTCGGCTCCAAGATCGTGGTCACCGGGGACGTCACGCAGATCGACCTGCCCGGCGGCCAGCGCAGCGGGCTGAAGATCGTGCAGAACATCCTGGGCGACGTCGACGACGTGCACTTCGCGCTGCTGGACAGCCACGACGTGGTGCGGCACCGGCTGGTCACCGACATCGTCAACGCGTACGACCGCTGGCACGCCCTGGAAGACGCCGACGACCACGCCCGGTCGGGCCGGCGCAACGGGCAACGACGAGGACGAGCATGAGCATCGAGATCGCCAACGAATCCGGCGTCGCAGTGCCCGAGGCGACCATCGTCTCGGTCGCCCGGTTCGCCCTCGACAAGATGAGCGTCAGCCAGCTCGCCGAGCTGTCCATCGTGCTGGTGGAGCTCGACGTGATGGCAGACCTGCACGAGCGGTGGATGGACCTGCCCGGTCCCACCGACGTGATGTCGTTCCCGATGGACGAGTACGACTCGGCCCGCCGCCCCGACTCCGCGGGCTCCGGCCCGGCGCTGCTGGGCGACATCGTGCTCTGCCCGGCGTTCGCCAAGGACCAGGCCCGCAAGGCCGGGCACAGCCTGCTGGACGAGCTGCACCTGCTCACCGTGCACGGGGTGCTGCACCTGCTCGGCTACGACCACGCCGAGCCGGAGGAGGAGCGGGAGATGTTCGGCCTGCAGAACCGCATCCTCGCCGAGTACCGCGAGGCCCGCGACGAGGCCGAGCGGGCTGAGGCGCAGCGCAGCGCGGACGCCCGGGTGCTGGGCGCCGTCGGGCTGGACGAGCCGGAGTCGCCGCAGGGCGGCCCGGCCAACGCCAACTAGGGGAGCCGGCGGTGGACTTGACCGGTTCCACTGCGTTCTTGATCATCGCGGTGCTGCTGGTGCTGGCGGCCGGGGTCTTCGCGGCCTCCGAATCCGCCATCGCCGTGGCCTCCCGGGCCCGCGTCGACGAACTGGTCCGCGAGGGCCGCGGCGGCGGCAAGCAGCTCGCGCAGCTGCTCGCCGACCGGCCCCGGCACGTCAACCTGCTGCTGTTGCTGCGGCTGGCGTGCGAGATGGGCGCGACGGTGCTGGTCACCGTGGTGGCCCTGCGGCTGGCCGACTCCGAGGCGTGGGCGGTCGTGATCGCCGGGCTGATCATGCTGGTGGCGTCCTACGTGCTGGTCGGCGTCGGCCCGCGCACCCTCGGCAGGCAGCACCCGTACGGCATCGGGCTCAAGGTGGCCGCGCCGGTGCGGGTGCTGGCCAGGTTGCTCAACCCGCTGACCAGGCTGCTGATCCTGATCGGCAACATGATCACCCCCGGCAAGGGCTTCCGCGAGGGCCCGTTCTCCACCGAGGTGGAGCTGCGCGAGCTGGTCGACCTCGCCGGCGAACGCGGCGTGGTGGCCGCGGGCGAGCGGGAGATGATCCACTCGGTCTTCGAGCTCGGCGACACCCTCGCCCGCGAGGTGATGGTGCCGCGCACCGAGATCATCTGGATCGAGCAGACCAAGTCCGCCCGGCAGGCGGTGGCGCTGTGCCTGCGCTCCGGCTTCTCCCGCGTCCCGGTGATCGGTGAGAGCATCGACGACATCGTCGGCGTGGTGACCCTCAAGGACCTGACCAGCGCCGTGCTGGCCGGCCGCGACCCGACCGGGCCGACGGTGGCGGAGCTGATGCGCCCGGCCAGCTTCGTGCCGGACACCAAGCGGCTCGACGAGCTGCTCGGCGAGATGCAGCTCTCCCGCAGCCACCTGGCCATCGCCGTCGACGAGTACGGCGGCACCGCGGGCCTGCTGACCATCGAGGACATCATCGAGGAGATCGTCGGCGAGATCACCGACGAGTCGGACCTGGAGGAGCACCGCCCGATCGAACGGCTCGACGACGGCACCGTCCGGGTCAGCTCGCGGCTGCCGGTCGAGGACCTCGGCGAGCTGTTCGGCGTGGAGCTCGACGACTCCGACGTGGAGACCGTCGGCGGGCTGCTGGCGCAGCGGCTCGGTCGCGTGCCGCTGCCCGGCGCGGAGACCGAGATCGCCGGCCTGCGGCTGCGCGCCGAGGGCGGCAAGGACCACCGCGGGCGGATTCGCATCAATGCGCTGCTCGTCCGCCCGGTGAACGCAGATCAAGCACCGCTGCGCGGTGCCGACCAGGAGGGAAGCAACGCCCGTGGCTGAGCACGTCGAAGCGGTGGCCCCGCAGGAGATCGACCCGGAGGACGCCAAGATCGTCACGCTCGCGCGGTCGTCCCGAGCCCGCACCGGAGCGGCCGAGGGCGCGGCGGTGCGCGACACCGACGGCCGCACCTACGCGGCGTGCACGGTCGCCCTCCCGTCCCTGCGGCTGACCGCCCTGCAGGCGGCGGTGGCGGCAGCCGTCGCCAGCGGCGCGGAGGGCCTCGAAGCGGCCGCGGTCGTCACCGACGCCGACGCCGTCGACGCCGACTCGGTCGCGGCGGTCCACGACCTCACTCGCACTGCGCAGATCCTCCGCGCGGACGCCACCGGCGCCGTCGCAGGCGTTCTCCAGGCGTAACCCGGCTTCGCCCCCTGGAACCTCGCCACCCTGAGGCACTCGGACACCGGTCCAGGGCGTCGGAGCTCCGGCCCCGGGACGCAGTTTCAATTGAAACTGCGGATCATCGGCGTGTCGTGCCTCGACACGCCGGAGACTGTGGACAACTTCCGCAATTTCAATGGAAATCGGACCTTCGATTTCCATTGAAATTGCGTCCCGGGGTGCCTGCCAGGCCTCGGGGCACTCGGCGGTGGATGCCCTCTGTGCTGCGGCCAGGGCGGGCCGGTCACAATGGTGCGGTGACCAGCTCCGCAGATGTGCACCGCTCCGGATTCGCCTGCTTCGTCGGCCGGCCCAACGCCGGGAAGTCGACGCTGACGAACAGTCTGGTCGGCTCGAAGGTGGCGATCACCTCCAGCAAGCCGCAGACCACCCGGCACGCCATCCGCGGCATCGTGCACCGCCCCGACGCGCAGCTGATCATCGTCGACACCCCCGGCCTGCACCGGCCGCGCACCCTGCTCGGGCGGCGGCTCAACGACCTGGTCTACGAGACGTGGTCCGAAGTGGACGTGGTCGGCTTCTGCGTGCCCGCCGACCAGAAGGTCGGCCCGGGCGACCGGTTCATCGCCGAGCAGCTGAAGAAGGTGGCCCGTCGCACCCCGGTGCTGGGCATCGTCACCAAGACCGACCTGGTCAGCAAGGAGCAGGTCGCGCAGCAGCTGCTGGACCTGCAGCAGGTGATGGACTTCGCCGACCTGGTGCCGGTGTCCGCAGTGGATTCCTTCCAGGTCGACGTGCTGGCCGATCTGCTGGTCGCGCAGATGCCGGAGGGCCCGCAGCTGTACCCGGACGGCGAGCTCACCGACGAACCGGAGACGACGCTCATCGCGGAGCTGATCCGGGAGGCGGCGCTGGAGGGCGTGCGCGACGAACTGCCGCACTCGCTGGCCGTCACCATCGAGGAGATGATCCCCCGCGAGGGCCGCAAGGACCTGATCGACGTGCACGCGGTGCTCTACGTCGAGCGCTCCAGCCAGAAGTCGATCGTCATCGGCCGCGGCGGGGAGCGCTTGCGCGCCGTCGGCACCCAGGCTCGCAAGCACATCCAGGCGCTGCTGGGCACCAAGATCTACCTGGATCTGCACGTCAAGGTCGCCAAGGACTGGCAGCGCGACCCCAAGCAGCTGCGCAAGCTGGGGTTCTGATCACAACTTCGGCGCGGAATCCGTGGAACCCACCATGACCTGAGTGCGTCTCAGGTACGTTGCTGGCCGGACTCTTTGCGTACGGGCAAGGACACCTGGCTTTTTTTGTTCGACGATTAAAGGATCAATCGTGACTAATCCCTATGGCGGCCCGCCTTCGGGGCCCAACCCGCAGCAGCCGTACGGTCAGCAGCCGGGCGGATACGGTCCGCCGTCGGGGCCGATGCCCCAGCAGCCGTACGGCCAGCCCGACCCCTACGGGCAGCAGAACCCGTACGGCCAGCCGAACCCCTACGGGCAGCAGCCCGGTGGCGCCCCGCCGAACAACAACATCGGCTGGGGCATCGGTTCGATCTTCCTGTGCTGGCCGTTCGCGATCCCGTCGCTGATCAAGGCCACCTCGGTGCAGAACCTGTGGGCCCAGGGCCAGTACCAGCAGGCCCAGGCCGCGGCGGACGACGCCAAGAAGTGGGGCAAGATCGGCATCATCGCCGGCGCCGCGTGGTGGGTCCTGATCATCCTGATCTACGTGATCTTCTTCGTGATCATCGCCGCCTCGGTGAGCTCCTACAACTGATCGAGTCGTGCGTTGGGGGGGGGGGGGGGGGGGGGGGGGAAGAAGAGCTGCAAACCCCTCCAGGGGAAAACAAAAAAAACACTCCCCCCCCAAAG
>NZ_JBWKKH010000008.1:0-27597 GCF_056431645.1 Saccharopolyspora sp. NPDC045839 | reverse complement strand
TTCTCGAGCCTGCTGGTCCGGTGTTTTTTTTGTAGACCCCCCCCCCTTTGGGTGGGCCCCCACCGTGGGCTTTTTTTGTTTTGTGCCCGCGCCCCCCCCCCCCCCCCCAACGACGCGCGTCAACTTCTCCGGGGGAACAATGACGGAACCGTCCGATCCGACCGGTGTTCCGCAGCAGCCGGCCGAGCAGCCGGCGGTTCAGCAGCCTGCTGGCCAGCAGCCGATCGCGCAGCAGCCTGCTGACCAGCAGGTCCAGCAGCCGATCGCGCAGCAGCCCGTCGACCCGCAGGTTCAGCAGCAGTTCGACCAGCCGGTCCAGCAGCCGATGGTTCAGCAGCCGGTCCACCACCCGGTGCCGATGGCGCCGCACCCCTACGCGGCGCAGTTCGGCGTCGCCCCCGTGCCGGTGAACAACAACCTGGGCTGGGCCATCGCCGGAATCCTGGTGTGCTGGCCCTTCGGGATCCCGGCGCTGATCAAGGCGCTGCAGGTCAACTCGCTCTGGTACCAGGGCCTGCCCGACCAGGCGCGGATCTCGGCCAACGAGGCCAAGAAGTGGGGCAAGGTCGCCGTCATCGTCGGCGCCAGCCTGCTGGGCCTCTACATCCTGGCGTTCGTGGCCTACTTCGTGATCATGATCGCGCTGTTCGGCTTCGCCGCCGCAGCGAGCTGATGGTCGCCGCGCGCCTTCGCGCGATGGTTCTCCCGGCCGCGACCGCGCTGATCGGCTGCGCGGCGGCCGGGATCGTGCTCGCCGCCGATCCCACCTCCGACGCCGGATTTCCGCTGCCGCCCTGCCCGGTCAAGTGGCTGACCGGGCTCGACTGCCCCGGCTGCGGCGCGACGCGGATGTTCTACAGCCTGCTGCACGGTGACGTGCTGACGGCGCTGCACTTCAACGCGGCGGCGGTCGCGTTCATCCCGTTCTTCCTGTGGACCTGGGGCGCCTGGGTGCTGGGCCGCTGGCGCGGCCGGCGGATCCCGACCTGGGAGCAGTGGCGCTGGTCCCCGCTGGTGGGGCTGGTCCTGATCGCCGTCTGGTCGGTGATCAGGAACCTGCCGTTCCCGCCCTTCGACGCGCTCTACGTCTAGTTGTCGAACGAGCTCTGGAGGCCGTTGCCGAGGACACCGGTGGCGGCCAGGATCATGAACGTGATGAACAGCAACCAGAGGCCCGGCACGACCCACCCGACGATGATGCCCGTCAGCGCCATGCTGCGGTTGGTGTAGGCCTTCGGGTTCCGGTTGATCTCGCGCAGTGAGACGTGGCCCAGGATCGCGCCGACCGGTCCGATGAGGATGGCGCCGTAGCAGGTGAAGATCGCGGCCAGCGAGACGCACATCGAGGCGATCGCCATGCCGTTGTTCCGCGGCAACATCGGATAACCAGGCCCGTACGGCATCGGCGCCTGCGGGTAGGGGTTCTGGTCGTACGGGTAGGTCATGACGTCCTTTCGGCGCGGAATGCCCGGTGATTCTTCCGCGTGGCTTCGATGCCGTCGCCCAGGGGTGTGATGATGGGTGGGTGAGCCTCTACCGCGATACCGCAGTCGTCCTGCGGGTGCAGAAGCTGGGCGAGGCAGACCGGATCATAACCTTGCTGACCCGCCGCTACGGCAAAGTTCGGGCAGTTGCCAAGGGAGTGCGGCGCACGACGTCGCGGTTCGGCGCCCGGGTCGAGCCGTTCTGCCACGTCGACGTGCAGCTCTACACCGGACGCACGCTCGACGTGATCACCCAGGTGCAGACCGTGGACGCCTTCGGCGCGCACATCGTCGACGACTACCAGCGCTACACCGCGGCCTGCGCGGTGCTGGAGACCGTCGACCGGCTGGCCGCGGAGGAGGGCGAGCCGGTGCTGCGCCTCTACCTGCTGGCCATCGGCGCGCTGCGCGCGCTGTCGGGGCGGGATCGCGACTCCTCGCAGGTGCTGGACGCCTTCCTGCTCCGCGCGATGTCCTTCGCGGGCTGGGCGCCGGCGCTCAGCGAGTGCGCGCGCTGCGGCGAGGCGGGCCCGCATGCCGCCTTCAACGTGCAGGCGGGCGGCGCGGTGTGCGTCCAGTGCAGGCCCGCCGGTTCGGTGCGGCCATCGGTGCACACGTTGCCGTTGATGGAGTCGCTGCTGCACGGCGACTGGTCTTCCGCCGAGGCGGCCGCGAATCCGGTCCGCCGGGAGGCCAGCGGCCTCATCGCGGCGCACCTGCAGTGGCACATGGAACGGCAGTTGCGGTCGTTGCCGCTGGTGGAGCGGACCGTGCCGGAACTCATCCGGGAGCGGGCCGCCGATGCCGCGCTGGTCGCCGCCGCCGAGGACGGGCGCTGAGCCCCTGATCGACCCGGGCGAGGACAATGAAACCCTCACGCCCAGCAGTCCTAAGGAGAATCCAGTTATGTTGCGACGCCGTGGGCGGGGCAAGGACGACCCGACCGTGCGGACGCCGGAACCGCACGCCTCCGGCGAGAAGCCGCCGGCGTTGCCGCCGGAGTTCGTGCCCAAGCACGTCGCCATCGTGATGGACGGCAACGGCCGCTGGGCCAACGAGCGCGGGCTGCCGCGCATCGAGGGGCACAAGCGAGGCGAGGCGGTCGTGCTGGAGCTGGCCCGCGGCGCGATCGAGCTCGGCGTCAAGTGGCTGTCGCTGTACGCCTTCTCCACCGAGAACTGGAAGCGCAGCCCCGACGAGGTCCGGTTCCTGATGGGGTTCAACCGAGACGTGATCCGGCGCCGCGTCGACGAGCTCGACGGGTTGGGGGTGCGGGTGCGCTGGGCGGGCCGGAAGCCACGGCTGTGGCGCAGCGTGGTGAACGAGCTGCAATCCGCCGAGGTCCGCACGCAGAACAACGAGGTCATGAACCTGACCATGTGCGTCAACTACGGCGGCCGGGCCGAGATCGGCGACGCCGCCCGCGAGATCGCGCGACTGGTGGCCGCCGGGAAGATCAACCCGGACCGGGTTGACGAGCGCACCATCGCCCGGTACCTGTACCAGCCGGACATGCCGGACGTGGACCTGTTCATCCGGCCTTCCGGGGAGCAGCGAACCTCGAACTTCATGCTCTGGCAGTCGGCCTACGCCGAACTCGTCTTCCAGGACACCCTGTTCCCCGACGTGGATCGCCGGCACCTGTGGCGCGCGTGCGAGCAGTACGCGCGCCGGGACCGGCGGTTCGGCGGGGCCATCGATCGGGCGGCGGCCGAAACCGCCCAGGAGGGCAATTGATGACCCAGGAGGCCGCAGCCACCGCGCGGTTGCTGACCGCGGCGAAGCAAGCGCTGGAGAACTACCACGACGTGCACGTCGACGACGACGGTGCACTCACGTTCCGGCACTCCGATGTCCCGTGCGCGGTGCAGGCGATGCAGCTCGCGGACGGGCTGACGGTGCTGAGCCTGACCTGCGTGGTCGCCTGGGACCTGCCGCCCACCGACGAGCTCGCGCAGTCGGTCGCCGAGCGCGCGGGGCAGGGCCTGTTCGGCACGCTCGGGGTGGTCCGCACCGAGCGCGGCATGGACGTGACCTTGCGCTACGCGTTCCCGGCGGAGGGAATGGCGGCGGCGCCGCTGGGCACCCTGCTGATGCTGGTGGTGGCGACGGCGTCCCAGCTGCGCACCGAACTCCTCGCCGAACCAGAGGGCACCACCAACTAGCGGCACCCGACCGGGTGTTGGACCGCAATTTCAATGGAAATCGGACCTTCGATTTCCATTGAAATTGCGGTCCGTCACGGGACCGGGGGACGTGTCGGTGTGTCGGTCCGGGCTTGCGGCCCGGTGGACGGTGTCCTGCTTGAGCAGGGGTGACGGGTTCGGGGCGAGTGGGTGTGGGCGTGGGTTCACCCCCTAGTGCGAACGATTATCAGTTCGAACTGGCACGATGACCCGGTGACCGAGATCGCCGACCCGCCGCGCACGCGGCGCCCCGTCATCACCTCGTTGGAGGTGCTCTGCGGCCTGCTGGTCGTGGCAGCGGTGTTCCAGGGGCAGCTGAGCGCGCTGCTGGACGTCCCCGCGCTGCGCACCGGCTCGACGGTGTTCGTCGCCGTCTGCGTCCAGGCCATGCCGTTCCTGGTGCTCGGGGTGCTGGTCAGCGGTCTGATCGCGGCGTTCGTCCCGCCGGGAGCGCTGCGCCGCTGGCTGCCCGCCAACCCCGCTGCCGCGGTGCCGGTGGCCGGTGTCGCCGGGGTGGCGTTGCCCGGCTGCGAGTGCGCCTCGGTGCCGGTGGCGCGGCGGCTGATGCAGCAGGGCGTCGCGCCGGCCGCGGCGCTCGCGTTCCTGCTGGCCGCGCCGGCGGTGAACCCGATCGTCCTGGTGTCCACCGTGGTCGCGTTCCCGGACGAGCCGCTGATGGTGCTGGCCAGGTTCCTCGGTTCGCTGCTGACGGCGTGCGTGATGGGCTGGCTCTGGGCCCGGCTGGGCAAGGCGGAATGGCTCGCCGAGCGCGCGCTGCACCGGGTCGAGGCGCATCGCGGTTCCGGTAGCCGGTGGGTGGTCTTCGCCGAGTCGGCCCGGCACGACCTGGTCGAGGCGGGCGGATTCCTGGTGCTCGGCGGCCTGACGTCGGCGGTGTTCAACGTCGTCGTGCCCGCGTCCTGGCTGGAGTCGCTCGGCGGCCAGCTGGTGCTGGGCGTGCTGGTGATGGCGGTGCTCGCGGTGGTCCTCGCGCTGTGCAGCGAGGCCGACGCCTTCGTGGTCGCGTCGATGCCGGGCCTGCCGCTGATCCCGAAGCTGGTGTTCCTCGTCGTCGGCCCGGCCGTCGACCTCAAGCTGATCGCGCTGCAGTCCGGCGCCTTCGGCCGCCGCTTCGCCGCCCGGTTCGCGCCCGCCACGTTCGTGGTGGCGATCGGCTGCGCGGTCGGTGTCGGCGCCCTGCTGCTGGGAGGTTCGTGATGCGCCGGGAAACCCAGAACCTGCTGTTGCTGCTGCTGGGCGGCGCGCTGCTCAAGATCGCGCTGGGCGGCAGCTACCTCCGCTACGTCAAGCCCGCGCTGTTCCCGTGGCTGGTGGTCGCCGGGGCGGTCATGATCGGGTTGTCGATCTTCGCGATCGTCCGCGACATCCGCGCCGGTGGAGCCGGGCAGCACGAGCACAATTCGCGCAGCCCGTGGATGCTCCTGCTACCGGTGTTCGCGATCTTCCTGATCGCGCCGCCGGCCCTCGGCTCGGACTCGGTGACCCGCGACCGGATGGCGGCGCCGGCGGCCCCGAGGGAATCCCTGTTCCCGGACCTGCCGCCCGAGCAGGCGCCGCTGCTGGGCGTGTCGGAGTTCGTCACCCGAGCCATCTGGGACGGAAGCGGCGCCCTCAACGGCCGGGCGGTGCGCCTGCAGGGCTTCGTAGTGCACCTCACACCGGGGACGACGCAGCTCGCCAGGATGCGGATCAGCTGCTGCGCGGCGGACGCGGCGCCGGTGAAGGTCGAGCTCGCGGCCCCGCCGCAGGTGGCGGAGCTCCCGGCGGACACGTGGATCGAGGTGACCGGCAGGCTGCGGCCGGGCTCGGCCACCGAAGCCAACGACTACGTCCCGACGCTGGACACGATCCTGATCCGCCCGATCCCGGCCCCTCAGGACACCTACGAGTACTGACCGGATCACACGACCTGGTCACGTCCGCTGGCTGCGAGGTTCCGCTACCCGCACCGCTGCGCAGAACGTCAGAGGCCGCGGGCGGTGCAGTCGGGGCAGGTGCCGATGATCTCGACCGTGTGGCTGACGTCGGAGAAGCCGTGCTCCTGGCCGATCCGCTCGGCCCAGTTCTCCACCGGCGGGTCGGCCACCTCCACGGTCCGCCCGCAGTGCCGGCACACCAGGTGATGGTGGTGGTGGCTGGAGCAACGCCGGTAGACCGCCTCGCCGGACGGCGTGCGCAGCACGTCGACCTCGCCCGCGTCGGCCAGGGTTTGCAGCGTGCGGTAGACCGTGGTCAGGCCGATGCCCTCGCCCTGCCGCCGCAGCTCCTCGTGCAGTTCCTGGGCGGAGCGGAAGTCGTTGACCTGGTCCAGCAGGTTCGAAACCGCCGCTCGCTGCTTGGTGGCCCGCAGTCCCGGTACGCCGACCGTGGGACCCTCGCCGGTGGTCACGCTGTCTCCGTCTCCTGTCGGGAGTTGGGTGCGATGGAACGTGGCGCCGAACCGCGCGACCGCGCGCCGGAGATCTCCTCCGCGTGCGCGGCGGCGTCCACCACGATGTGCGCCAGGTGTTCGTCCACGAGGCGGTAGACGACCTCGCGGCCGTGCCGCTCGCCGTGCACGACCCCGGCGGACTTCAGCACCCGGAGGTGCTGGCTGATCAGCGGCTGGGCGACGCCGAGCGCGTCGACCAGCTCGTGCACGCAGCGTTCCGACTCCCGCAGCTGCAGGACGATCGCGATGCGCACCGGGGCGGCCAGCGCCCGCAGCAGCTCGCCGGCCTCGACCAGGATCCGCTGGTCCCGCATCGGGACCGGGTGTGCGTCCCGCTCCGGGGAGTGCACGTGGTCGTCGAGGCCGTCCAAGCCCGCGGTCGACCGGGTCGGCTCGGATTGCGGGCTGACGGCGGGCATCGCTTCCTTTCCGGCGAGACCTCCACACGGCGTCGCCTGCCTGCGGTGGCGTCGGTTCGGGCAGGCCACTCGAACGGTGGCCTGCGCACGGGGACGCTTCGCGCCCTCCATCCTACGGGTACGCCCGGCCTGACCTGTCACATCAACACCGCGCGCCCCGTCGGCGCCACCACGTCGCCCGGGTGGCCAGCCCGGGCGAACGTCACCCGGTCCGGGATCGGTACGCTGGGAAACTCCAGCCCGACCAGCTGGTTCTATGCAGTCCAGCGATGATTCCGGAGTGAACGTGCCCGCCGACCAGATCGACACGATCGTCAATCTCTGCAAGCGCCGTGGTTTCGTCTACCCGTCCGGCGAGATCTACGGCGGTACGCGGTCGGCCTGGGACTACGGTCCGCTCGGCGTCGAGCTCAAGGACAACATCAAGCGCCAGTGGTGGAAGTCGATGGTGCAGGGCCGCGACGACGTCGTCGGCCTGGACTCGTCGGTGATCCTGCCCCGCCCGGTCTGGGAGGCGTCCGGCCACGTCACCGCCTTCCACGACCCGCTGGTGGAGTGCACCTCCTGCCACCACCGCTTCCGCGCCGACCAGCTCGCCGAGGAGTACTCCGAGCGCACCGGCAAGGAGACCGCCGAGGACGACCTCTCCGACGTCCCGTGCCCCAACTGCGGTACCCGCGGCCAGTACACCGAGCCGCGCGAGTTCAACATGATGCTCAAGACGTTCCTCGGCCCGGTGGAGAGCGAGGAGGGGATGCACTACCTGCGGCCGGAGACCGCGCAGGGCATCTTCGTCAACTTCGCCAACGTGATGACCACCGCGCGGAAGAAGCCGCCGTTCGGCATCGGCCAGATCGGCAAGTCGTTCCGCAACGAGATCACGCCCGGCAACTTCATCTTCCGGACCCGCGAGTTCGAGCAGATGGAGATGGAGTTCTTCGTCGAGCCCGGCGAAGACGAGCAGTGGCACCAGTACTGGATCGACCAGCGCATGAGCTGGTACGCCGACCTGGGCATCAGCCGGGACAACCTGCGGGAGTTCGAGCACCCGAAGGAGAAGCTCTCGCACTACGCGAAGCGCACCGTCGACATCGAGTACCGGTTCCGGTTCGGCGGTCAGGAGTGGGGCGAGCTGGAGGGCATCGCCAACCGCACCGACTTCGACCTCACCACGCATTCGAACCACTCCGGCGTCGACCTGTCGTACTTCGACCAGGCCAGCAACTCGCGGTACCGGCCGTACGTGATCGAGCCGGCCGCGGGCGTCGGCCGGCCGATGATGGCGTTCCTGATCGACGCCTACCACGAGGACGAGGCGCCGAACGCCAAGGGCGGCGTGGACAAGCGGGTGGTGCTGAAGCTGGACCGCCGGCTGGCGCCGGTGAAGGTGGCCGTGCTGCCGCTGTCGCGCAACGCCGAGCTGTCGCCGAAGGCCCGCGACATCGCCGCGCAGTTGCGCCGCAACTGGAACGTCGACTTCGACGACGCCGGCGCGATCGGCCGCCGCTACCGCAGGCAGGACGAGGTCGGCACGCCGTTCTGCGTGACCATCGACTTCGACTCGCTGTCCGACCACGCCGTCACCGTCCGCGAGCGCGACACGATGTCGCAGGAGCGGGTGGCGATGGACAAGCTGGAGGAATACCTGGCGGTTCGCCTCCTCGGCTGCTGATCCGGGCTCGGGCCGGTGGTGTTCTCGGACGCCACCGGCCCGTTTTTTCCGAAAGTGGTTGGGCGGGTTGGATTTCCCGCGCCCGGCCTGCCCCAGCGGACCCGAAGATCTGCGAGGATGCCAACGTGAGCCCCCATCGAGCCGCCCACCGGCGCCGCCCCGCAGGCCGGGTGTTCGGGCGCGTCCTGGTCGGCGCCTTGCTGGTGATGCTGCTGGTGATCGGCGGCACCGCGTTCCGGGTGTGGCAGGTGGCTCGCGCCGACGACCGGCGGCCGGTGGACATCGTGATCGTGCTCGGCGCCGCCCAGTACCACGGCAAGCCCTCGGACGTGCTCGCCGCGCGGCTCGAACAGGCCCTGGAGCTCTACCAGGACGGCCTGACCAAGTACATCGTCACGGTCGGCGGCCGGCTTCCCGGCGACGCCTTCACCGAGGCGCAGGCCAGCAAGAAGTGGCTGGCCGAGAACGGGGTGCCCGCCGAGAAGATCGTCGACGTCGACGTCGGCAGCGACACGCTGGGCAGCCTGCAGGCGGTCGCCGACATCTCCCAGCAGCGGGGCTGGACGAGCGCCCTCATCGTGAGCGACCCCTGGCACTCGCTGCGGGCGCGGACGATGGCCAGCGACTTCGGGCTCGACGCGTGGGCGTCCCCGGCCAGGTCCGGGCCCGTGGTGCAGACCCGCGAGGTCCAGTTCAAGTACATCGTCCGGGAAACCGGTGCGTTGCTGTACTACCGGCTCACCCACGCACCGGCGGAGATCGCCGGCGACGGCCTGGGCTGATGACCCGGGTGGGTCGACGCCGCGGCACCGCCGCCGGAATGCGGTGGTCCGTCGGGTTCGCACCGTAATCTGAGCGGGATGAGCTCCGGAGACCCCACGGGCGCCATGCCCGGCTACGACGCGCACGACCTGCGGCGGCTGCTGCCCGAGCCGCCGAAGTCGGCCGCGCCCGCCGAGGCCCGGTCGGACGACCGGAACCCGTTCGCGCGGGACCGGGCGCGGGTCCTGCACTCGGCGGCGCTGCGTCGGCTGGCGGGGAAGACGCAGGTCGTGGGCCCGGAAGAGGGCGATGTGCCGCGCACTCGGCTGACCCACTCGCTGGAGGTGGCGCAGATCGGGCGGGGCATCGCCGCCGCGTTGGGCGCAGATCCGGACCTGGTGGACACCGCCGGGCTCGCGCACGACATCGGGCATCCGCCGTTCGGGCACAACGGCGAGCGGGCGCTGAACGACCTCGCCGACGGTTGCGGCGGCTTCGAGGGCAACGCGCAAACTCTTCGCATCCTCACCCGGCTGGAGCCGAAGCTGGCCGGCTCGGACGACGTCGGCCGCGGCCTGAACCTGACCCGCGCGTGCCTGGACGCGGCGACGAAGTACCCGTGGCCGAAGCGCCCGGGCGAGGCCAAGTTCGGTGCCTACCCGGACGATCTGGCGGTGTTCGAGTGGCTGCGCGACGGCGCGCCGGAGGGCCGCCGGTGCCTGGAGGCCCAGGTGATGGACTGGTCCGACGACGTGGCCTACTCGGTGCACGACGTCGAGGACGGGGTGCTGTCGGGACGGATCTCGCTGCGCTCGCTGACCAGCGGCGAGGAGCGCGCGGAGATCGTCCGGATGGCCGCGAAGCACTTCTGGGGCGACGGCTCGGGCGACACCGCGGGGCTGCTCGACCACGCGGCGGCGGAGCTGGTGCGGTGGCCGGTGGTGGACGCGGTGCTGGACTACGACGGCACGTTCCGCGCGCAGATCGCGCTGAAGCGGCTCACCAGCGAGCTGGTCGGGCGGTTCGTGGCCGCGGCGGTGACCGGAACGGTGGAGCGCTTCGGGCCCGGGCCGTTGACCCGCTACCGCGCGGAGCTGGTCGTGCCGGAGCCGGTGGTGGCTGAGGTCGCGGTGCTCAAGGCCGTCGCGCTGCGGTACGTGATGAGCGACCCGCAGCGGTTGCGCATGCAGGAGCGGCAGCGGGCGCTGCTGACCGAACTGGTGTGGGCGCTGGCGGAGCGGGCCCCGGAGTCGCTGGATCCGGCGATGGCGCCGGCCTGGCACCGGGCGGGCGACGACCGGGCCCGGCTGCGGGTGGTGCTGGACCAGGTCTCGTCGCTGACGGACGCGCAGGCGATCTCCTGGCATCGAAAGCATGTACGGAACGTGTCCGAATCGATGTGACGTTAATCCGAAAGGGGAGAGTTGATCTGGGATTCGCCCCCAGAATTCTTACTCAGTGTGCTGCTCGGCGAGCCCCGAACGCCGACGGCACCGCCCCCGATCCCCGTCCGGCTGCTCGAAACCGTTCGGTGCAGCCCGCGGCCCGGCCCCGAAACCCGGGTCGCAAGGAGACCCCGATGCGCAACCGGCACTACATCCAGAAGCTCGTCGTCGGCGGCGAGCCGTACGTGAACACCGACAACCTGGCCGACTGGGTCCGGGACCTGCGGTGGCAGGACCCGGCGGCCCAGCGCGCGGCCCACTACATCGCCCAGGAACTCCGCCTGATGGGCCTGTCCGACATCGAGGAATCCGTCCGATAGGGCGAAGCGGGCGAGAACCCGCCAATCGCTCGCGCCCACCGTCGGCCGTTCGGCTGGCAGACTCGGGATCAGCCCCGAGTCAGCCGACGCGGAAACGGAGCCCAGCGGCCGTGAGCGAACACCTCGACTTCAGCCTGTCCTTGCACCGGCGGCTCGCTCCGCCGGCGAACACCCCGTTCTGCTGGTCGCCGTACTCGGTGGCCAGCGCGCTCGGCCTGGCCGCGACCGCGACCGGCGGCCGGACCAGGGACGAACTGGTCACCGCGCTGCGCGACGACCCGGCGGGGCTGCTGAAGCTGCTCGGCGGCGCCGCTGAGCTCTCCGGTGGCCCGTCCGCCGAGCCGCCGGTGCTGGCGGTGGCCAACACCCTGTGGGCGCACGCGGATCTCCCGATCCACCAGTCCTACCTGACCGCGCTGGAGGACTGGCCGGGTAGCGCGGTGCGCAACGCGCCCTTCCGGACCGCCCCGGAAGATGCCCGGAAGCTGATCAACGCCGACGTCGCGGAGACGACGCGAGATCTGATCCCCGAGCTGCTGAGCCCGGGTTCGGTGGTCGCGGACACGGTCGCTGCCCTGGTCAACGCCCTTTACCTGAAGGTTTCGTGGCGGGAGGCGTTCGACGAGAAGGCCACCGACCGCCGGCCGTTCCACGCCCCGGCGGGCGACCGCGACGTGCCGACCATGCGCGCCACCCGCCGCCTCGGCTACGCCGCAGCCGAAGGCTGGCAGGTCGTCAGCCTGCCGGCGGCCGGCGGCGTCGAGGCCGTGGTGCTGCTGCCGGACGCCGACCTGGGGACGGCGGAGCCGGAACTCGACGCCACGCAGTTGCGCCGTCTCCTGGCGGCCGTCGAACAGCAGCGGGTGGAGCTGTTCCTGCCGAAGTTCGACGTCACCGGCGACGCCGAGCTGACCAGGTCGCTCGGCGCGCTCGGCGTGGAGGAGCTGTTCACCCCCGACGCGGACTTCTCGCCGCTGACCGATCAGCCGCTGCGGGTTTCGACGGTCGTGCACCAGGCGGTGCTCGAAGTCGACGAGAGCGGCCTCGAAGGCGCCGCCGCGACGGCGGTGATGATGCGGCTGACCGCGATCGTCCGGGAACCGGACCCGATCCGGGTCGAGGTCGACCGGCCGTTCCTGTTCCTGGTGCGCCACCAGGCCACGGGTGCCCTCTACTTCCTGGCCCGCGTCACCGACCCGAGCTGAGCGCCGCCCGCCCCGGGTTCGCTGTTTCCGCTGGTCAACCGGGCCGTGCGTGCCTTGTGCCGCGATAGCGACACAAAACGCGCACGGCCTGCTGGTCACCAGGGGACGCGGGTGAGCTTGTCCGGGTTGACGATGTCGAAGATCGCCGCCGGGCGGCCGTCCAGCACCGCCATGGTGAACACCCGCGGGGCGGCCGTCTCGGCGTCGTTGCCCATGAACATCACGCCGAGGTCGCCGTTGACCATCACCGGCCGGATGTTCTCGACCAGGCCGTCGCCGTACTTCTCCATGAGCCCCACGATGAACCGGGCGACCTTGTCGACGCCCACCACCGGGCGCCGCGCGGTGCGGGCCTTGCCGCCGCTGTCGCCGTAGACCGCCACCGCCGGGTGCAGCACCCGGGTGATCGCTTCGAGGTCCTTCGACGCCACCGCCGTGAGGAATTCCTCAAGCACCTGCTGCTGCTCGGGCAGCGGAACCCGCTCCGGCGGGTCGGCGTCGGCCATCGCCCGCCGCGCCCGCGACGCGTGCTGCCGCGCGGCCGCCGTGCTGCACCCGACCACCTCGGCGATCTCGGCGAACGGCACGTCGAAGCCGTCGTGCAGCACGAACGCCAGCCGCTGGTCGGGCGGCAGCTCGTGCAGCACCCGCATCGCCGCCATCCGCAGGTCGTCCTGGGTCGCCACGATGTCGCCCGGGTCCGCGTCGAGCGAGGTCACCAGCGGTTCCGGCAGCCATGGTCCGACGTACTGCTCCCGTCGGACCGCGGCCGAGCGCATCCGGTCCAGGCACAGCCTGCTGACCACGGTGGTCAGCCAGCCGGTCAGGTCGCGGATCGTCTCGCGGTCGGTCGACGCCAGCCGCAGCCACGCGTCCTGGACCGCGTCCTCGGCGTCGGCGATCCGGCCCGTGAGCCGGTAGCCGATGCCGATCAGCCGGCTCCGGTGCTGGTCGAATTCCGTGGCCAGGGCGGTGTTCGTTGCGGGCACAGCCGAGATTCTGCCGCACCGGCAAGCCACCTCGAACGTGACGATCACAATGCCCCTAGACTGGGTACGTGGCAGGCAGGATCCGGGAAAGCGACATCGCCGAAGTGCGCGATCGCAACCGGATCGACGATGTGGTCGGGGAATACGTCGCCCTGCGCAACGCCGGCGGCGGCGCGCAGAAGGGCCTGTGCCCGTTCCACGACGAGAAGACTCCGTCGTTCAACGTCCGGCCCAGCCATGGCACGTTCCACTGCTTCGGCTGCGGCGAGGGCGGCGACGTCATCGCCTTCCTGATGAAGATCGAGCACCTCGGCTTCGTCGAGTCCGTCGAGCGACTCGCCGACCGGGTGGGCCTGCAGCTGCAGTACGAGGGCGGTACGCCGGGCCCGAAGCGGGATCGCGGCACGCGCGCCCGGATGGTCGAGGCGCACCGCATCGCCGCCGAGTTCTACGCGGAACAGCTCCGCTCCCCGGAGGCGCTGAAGGCGCGGGAGTACCTGACGCAGCGCGGTTTCGACGAGGCGGCGGCCGCGCGCTTCGGTTGCGGCTTCGCGCCGGCCGGCTGGGACAAGCTCACCAAGATCCTGCTGATGAAGGGCTTCGAGCTCGACGAGCTGATCAAGGGCGGCCTGTCCAAGGAGGGGCGCCGCGGCCCGATCGACCGGTTCCACCGGCGCCTGCTGTGGCCGCTGAAGGACCTCAGCGGCGACGTGGTCGGCTTCGGCGCGCGACGGATCTTCGACGACGATCCGATCGAGGCCAAGTACGTCAACACCTCGGCCACCCCGATCTTCAACAAGTCGCAGGTGCTCTTCGGCATCGACCTGGCCAAGCGGGAGATCGCCAAGCGCCGCCAGGCGGTGGTGGTCGAGGGCTACACCGACGTGATGGCGATGCACCTGGCCGGTGTGCCGACGGCGGTGGCGTCCTGCGGCACGGCGTTCGGCGACGACCACATCTCGGTGCTGCGCCGGCTGATGATGGACGACGACGCGTTCCGCGGCGAGGTCATCTTCACCTTCGACGGCGACGAGGCCGGGCAGAAGGCCGCGTTGAAGGCCTTCGACGGCGAGCAGCAGTTCGCCAGCCAGACCTACGTGGCGATCACCCCGGACGGCATGGACCCGTGCGAGCTGCGGGAGGCCAAGGGCGACGCGGCGGTGCGCGACCTGGTGGCCCGCCGGCGGCCGCTGTTCGAGTTCGCCATCCGCAGCCTGCTCACCGAATACGACCTGGACTCCGTCGACGGCCGGGTCGCGGCGCTGAAGCGCACGGTTCCGCTGGTCGCGCAGATCAAGGACCCGGCCCGCCGCGACGGTTACGCCGCGAAGCTGGCCTGGTGGGCCGGCTGGAACGACGAGAACCAGGTGGTGCGCCGGGTGCGGCAGAGCTCTGGCGCCCCGGTGCGCCAGACGCGGCGCCGTCCGCGGCAGGAGGAGGCGCAGCAGTCGCTGGGCATGGACGTCGACCTCCCGAAGCGCCCGCCCCGGCACGACCCGCGGTTCCTGCAGCGGGAGGCGCTGAAGGCGGCGCTTCAGGTGCCCGCGCTGGCAGGCCCGCTGTACGACGCTCTGCCGGAGGAAGCGTTCACCGAGTCCGCATACGCCGAGCTGCACCGGGCGTTGCTGGCCGCGGGCGGCACGGTGTCCGGGCTCTCCGGCGCGGCGTACGTGGACGCGGTGTCGCAGCAGTGCGAGAACGAGGTCGCGCGCAGCCTGCTCACGCTGCTCTCGGTGGAGAAGCTGGAGAACCAGTCGGAGGAGGACCCGCGCTACGTCGCGGCCTTGATCGCCCGGTTGCAGGAGCGGCTGGTCAGCAGGCAGATCGCGGACATCAAGTCGAAGGTGCAGCGGATGTCGCCGCTGGAGGACGCCGAGGAGTACAACGCGCTGTTCGGCGACATGGTCGCGCTGGAGGGCTACCGCAAGGCGCTGCTGGACCAGGCCATGGGGACGCTGTGATCGCCTGGGTGCGGCAGCTCGTCGCGCGGCTGAGCGGCACGGCCGACGTGCCGGCGGACTTCCCCGGCACGCTCGACGCCGAGGAGCAGGTCCTCGCGGTGGCGAAGACGGCCGATGGCGCGCTGGTCGCCACGCACCTGGGGCTGTGGCTGCCGGAGGGCCGCCGCCTCGGTTGGCACCTGCTCAGCAAGGCGACTTGGAACAACGGCGTGCTCACCGTGATCGAGGCGGAGGAAGCCGGGACGGCGGGCGACGCGGTGCTGCTGCGCGACCTGCCGGGTCGCCGGCTCGACCTGACCGGATCGAGCCGGTTGCCCGACGTCGTGCACGAACGCGTCAACCAGTCCATCCGCTCCCGCCACCACCGGGACCTGCCCGGCGGGGGAGCGTGGTTCGTGCAGCGCAAGGTGCCCGGCCGGGACGGCATCCTGTTGCAGGTCCGGCCCGATCGGGGCGCGGACGAGGCGGCGGTGGCCGAGTTCGCCGCGACCGTCGCGGAGCGCTTGCAGCAGGCGAAAGGCCCTGAGCGGGACTGACTTTCACTCGACACCGGCCGCACCCCGGATATACAGTACGGGCGTACTGTTCGATGGAGGTGTGGACGTGTGGGATCCGCAGAAGTACCTGTCGTTCAGTGACCACCGCAACCGCCCGGCCCACGACCTGATGGCCAGGGTCGGCGCGACCCGGGTGCGCCGGGTGGTGGACCTCGGCTGCGGAGCGGGAAACCTGACCTCGCTGCTGACCGGCCGGTGGCCCGAAGCGGCGGTCGAGGCGACGGACGCATCGCCGGAGATGGTCGCGGCGGCCCAGGCCCGCGGCGTGGCCGCGAGGCAGGAGGACGTGCGGGACTGGAAACCGTTGCCGGACACGGATGTCGTGCTCTGCAACGCCGTCCTGCAATGGGTGCCGGAGCACGTGGAGCTGCTGCAGCGCTGGCTGCCCCGGCTGCCGGCCGGAGCGTGGTTCGCCTTCCAGGTGCCGGGCAACTTCGAATCGCCGTCGCACGTGACGATCCGGGAGCTGGCCGCCGAGCCGCGCTGGCGCGACCAGGTGAGCGGCGTGCTGCGCCCGGACGCGGTGCTGTCGCCGACCGGCTATGCAGACGTGCTCTCCGGCCTCGGCGCGGAGGTCGACGCCTGGGAGACCACCTACGTCCACGCGCTGACCGGAGCGGACCCGGTGCTGGAGTGGGTCACGGGCACGGCCCTGCGGCCGGTCCGGACGGCGCTGGACGACGCGGCGTGGACGGAATTCCGGGCGGAGCTGGCGCCACGCCTGGCGGCGGCGTACCCGAGGCGGGCCGACGGCACGACCTGGTTCCCGTTCCGCCGCGTCTTCGTCGTAGCGCACCGCCGCTGACCAGCGGTTTCGCGGGAAGGATCAATAAGAGGGGGGTCCGGTGAAGGGCCCCGAAGGCATGGGCTAGAGTAGTCATGTCAGCGCGACAAGGGCTGACGACAACGAAACATTCCTCCGTAGCTCAATTGGCAGAGCATTCGGCTGTTAACCGAAGGGTTACTGGTTCGAGTCCAGTCGGAGGAGCAAAAGCCCAGGTCAACGACCTGGGCTTCTTCTTTTTGGTGGCGAATTTCGGCCCGAGGATGCAGAAATGCTGCAGAATCAGCCGCTGTGTTCCTGCAGGGCGTGAGTGGGGGACGTGGCGGCCTGTTAGGTGATGTGCGCACTGGGCCGGCAGCCGTAGTCGGCCGTCCGGACGGGACCAGGCGGCAATAGCGGGCATCGATGCTAGAAGGAGTACACGCCATGTCGCTCATCCAATAGCGCACGCCAGCATCGGATGGGGATGCGAGCGCGGGCCAGAACGTCCCAATCCTCATGGAGTGCCCGAATGGTCACGCCATTGAGATCGTGCCAGTCAGCCTGGTGTTGGCAGACGGGGCAGGTATTCGGGTTGAAGCTCGCGCCGCGTGCCTTCGGGGGACGCGGCTGGAGTTGCGCGGCCAGGCCAGCCTGCGCAGCTTCCTCGAGTATCGAGCGGGTGGTGTCCACCGCGCCAGGCTGGTCACAGGTCACCAGTTCGCCCAAACGGGGCCGATACCACGGGCGGAGACCGAAGATCCATGTCATCGGTGCGAGCACGTGCTTTATGTCGGTCCTGGGTCATACGGTCCGCCGCGAAATCGTCAACGGGCGGGTGGCAGTTGACCGCGTAGACGCCGCGCTGGCGCAGCTGATTGCGAGAGGACAAAGGATGACGGGGGAGACGGTACGCCGGTGCCGGGTCGTTGCGGCCATCGATTTCGGTCCGTACTGCACGGGTTTCGCGTGGGCTGTGGTCGACGAGATGCACGATGACCCGGGTAACCGTCAGATTTACGCTTACACCCAATGGCCAGCGGCGCCTGATGTTCCCTGGGTTTCGCGGAGTCGGGTTTCTGGATTTTAGAGCTACGGTCAGGACTGTGGGATGGAGTCGTTCGTACTCGATGGGTGTCAGCATGCCGAGTGCGCTGTTACGGCGCTGGCGGATCTCGCAAACCGCATTTGCGATCAGATCCGTGCCTGGGGTCACAACCGGAGTTCGCAACCGTCGTCACCCTCTATCCAGCACACGTCTCACCGGACCTGTCGCCGGGCACACTTCCTAACCGCAAATGAGACAGCCTGCTCGTCCTGGTTGCGGACTAGACGGGCATGGCCAGCTGCGGTTTGCCGCTGTTCAGCGGCGTACTTGAGGGTGTTCCAGGAGTTGCTTGTGGAAGACGATGCCGAACCAACCCATGAGGTCTTTCGAGCCGTGTTCGCCGGGCAGAACCACTTGGTGCCGGTGCACAACGAGCAGTGGAGGGGAGCCGAACTCCTTGCACTGTGCGGCGTGTTCACGACCCCGGAGCATGCGCTCGAGTGGGATGACAGCTTGCCTGCGTGTTCGTGGTGCAACGCGGAAGAGCGCTTCGGCCGGGTTGTAGTCGTTCAGCGCCCCATGGAGTAGGTATGCCTCTATCGCGTTTTCGGGGCTCGCTTTGCGACCACGACGTAGGCAGTCCACGAGGCGAGTATCGATATGATTCCGGCTGGTGTCGCAATGATCCCGATTGAGATCTTTGGTTCGCTCTCCATCAGCGGTGGGGCAACCAAACTTGCAATTATGCCAATAACGCCAATGCTCGACAGGATCACAGCTACAGCACGGGCTCTGGCGGCGGCCTTTCGGGCTCCGATCGCATCAATGTGATTATTTACGATCGTCTTGCGTGCCGACAGAACCACAGACGAAGAGAAAACAAGTCCGCCGCCGAATACTGCCCCGAGTCCGGCTAGTATGATTCCGGAACTGTCCTCGTTGGCGGCCAACACTATGCCGATGCCCAGGAGGACGAGCGAGATGAGAGGCGCTAGCAGGACATAGCCTATGCCTGTTATCGCGTACAGGTTTCTCACTGCATCGCCCTGTTGATGTGGAAGTGGGTAGTAGTTCGGCGCGTTTCTCACGGTTCTCCCGGTTTCGTCACTGGACGTGCCAGTCGGTGTCATCGCCGTCTGTCACGCTGGCGTCAGAAATGTCGGTTGTCGAGCGCGGCCACTTTCCACCTGGGAACGCGTCATTGTTGGCAAACTGCTGGCGCATGTTCGCTTGCTGTGTCTTGACCGTGTTCAGGTAAGTGACCAGGGCAGTGGCGAACGCGGCCACGGCGGCGACGACAACGCCGGTTGCCGTCACAGCGGCTCCCACACCTGGCAGAGCTCCGACTGCGGTTGCGCACGCGATGGCTGCTGCGATCATGGATGAGACATAAGTGGCAAGTGCTGCTCCGAGTGCCACCCAGAACGCGATGATTGCTCCCGCTAACTCGTTTAGCGAGGAGTCCAAGGCATCGGTTGCGGACTTGATCGCCTTTAGTGAATCCTGCTGGCTCGCGATGCTGTCTTTGTAGGCGTTGGCGGCCTGCCCGTCCCATTCATTGTCAGTTCGCAGTTGGTCGATCTTCAAGGAGGCAGACAGTTCGCTCGTTTTCGCCCCGACCTGCTCGGTCCATGCCTTCGCAGTGTCCCACAATGCCCCAGGTGATCCCGGTTGGGTGAAGAAATCAGCGAGTTCCTTGAACAGTCGATCGATCAGCTGTGAAACTTCCTGGACGCCATCCTTGATTTTTTGCCAGACGAATTCCGGCAGCCAGTCGGCGATGCTGTTGACATTGCCGACCATCTTCTCGAACTCGCCCTGAACGCGGTTCAGCAGCTCGTTTGACTTTCCGAATGCTGACTCAAACTGGGCCCCAGGTGCCGTCAAAGTCCCCTCCTCAGTAAGCGTTGTTCAACGCGTGCACGCCCGCCTCGTCCTCGCGCTGATAGGTATCAGCGCACGCCCTGAGCGCGTCCGAAATGCTTGTGAAATTTTGCTCGGCTTCCGCTAATAGTCCAGCGATCTTCTCCTGGATTTCGCGGTAGCCATCGGTGACTCCGATTTTGTCCGCGAGGTAGGAGAATCGGGCAGCGTCGAGTTTCAGGTTCTCTGCGGCGCCTTTAGAACCTGAAACCGTTCCCGCAGCATTGGTCCACGCATTCGCGTCAGAGCGAAGGGCCTCGAGCGCTACCTTGATATCCGATTGAGACGGCGGTGAACTCATGCTTCAACCTTCCAGTTCGATGCAGTATGGAACCCGTCATTCTCGGATCAGCCCGAGCCTCCGCATGAGAAGGTTCGGATTGCTCGTGAGCTGCTGGAGGCGTCCGATGGAACGACCAAACGTCTCCGGGGACACCTGCGCGTCGCGAGATGCTGCCTGCGCTGCCTCGAGAGCGCTCAGCACCTCCGTGTTGATCTCCGCCGGCCGTGCTCCCGCGACCCAGTTGGCGTCGACATCAACACCGGTGGGCTGGCCGTTTGCCATGCTCACGGTTACGTTTCCCCCAGCGCTGTGCCCGGACACCGGCCGAGCAGCCGAATCGCGCAACTGTTGCTCGAAGTCGGCTAGGTCGTGGTTGAAGTCTTCCAACAGCCCCAGGATCTCGGCAATCGTGTCTGTGGCGGCTTGGTGGGAAAAGGGCTCGGGAACTTCGGCGCCTGACCTGTCCGTCTCTGACGGGTGCTGCTCGGGCGCGCTGCTCGGCCCGCCGACCTGGGCCCAGCTGGTCGCGCCCTGAACCAGTGCAGCGTTCAATCCCTGCAGGACCGCGTCATCGAACCTTCGAGGATCGATCGAACGACGCCACGAGCTCTCAACGTCGACCGCACGAACCAACCCGGAGCCGTCCACGGTAATCCCGATCAAGCCCGTCTCGTCGCGGCCCGTGTAGCAGGTATCGGATTCGGCTTGCTGCCAATGCTGGCTCAGCTCGGCCGCCGACGCCTGAAGGCCCGCGAACCCCGCCAGTTCGTGCGCGGCTCCACCTTGTGTTTGGTAATCCACCAATTGAGTGCGTCCTCCCCAACGCCACTGCGGGCTACTGCTCGTCTTGCTGCGACGAGTTGAACCCGTCGATCACCGACGGTGCGATGACCTGGCCGGTGTCAGGATCGACCTCGGGGTCGAACTCGAAGTGTTCGTCTGTGTCCTTGATGTACTTGCGCTCGTGTTCTTCGTCCTCGGCGTTCTGCCCGCGTTGTCCTGCCCCGGCAATGCCGGCACTTGCGGCGCCACCGCGTGCATTCGCAGAACCAGAAATGCCGGCTCCGCCGGAGCCACCAACGCCCGATGAACCACCCGGCCCGAGAACTCCGCGCCCGCTGACGCCGGGACCGCTGTGACCGCCCAAGCCGCTGCCACCACGGTTGTCGGAGCCAAAGCCCCCGACGCCCCGCCCCGTCCCAGTACCAGTTGATCCACTTACCCCAGGGGCGATTCCGATGCCCACACCAGGGCCACTCCCCGCCGGCCCACCGCTAACGCCGGTACCTGCTGGAGAGGCGACAGGGGGTGGGCTGTTCGGGCTCACCCAGGCCGATCCGGATTCGGCTGGCGTACTGGTCTCATCCGACTGCGACCAACCGCCCTGGCTGCCTGACGTGGTATCGCCGCTCCCGTCGTGGATAGGTGCGCGGACGGAGCTTGGCCTCGTTGTGGAACCGAAACCGGAGTAGCCGGTGCTTGGGTCGACCGAGTTCGGGCGCTGTGTGTCGGCAACACCAACATCAGCGACGGGCGCAGGCACGGGCGGATACGGCTGCAGGGACTGCACTGTGCTGTTGGACGAAGTCCGATACGTGGCGTAGTCGTCGCGAGCCTTCTGCTCGGCCTCGTTGTGCTTGGTCTCGTGGATTTGCTGGCCCGCCAGCTTCGCGCCGAGGTTGGTTGGTGCGAGGTCGCTGAAGCCGAGATCAAGTGGCGGTACGTTGTGCGGTGCCGGCATTGAGTTCTTTGTGCGGCTGAAGTGCTCGCCCTGGCCCTCCACGCCCTTGGCCAACGCCGCCGACAGCTCTTCCGACTGCTGCACCACATCCCGGAACGGCGAAGACTCCTGCGTCATCGCCTCCGATGCGCTGCCGCTCCACGAGCTGTGGCAGCGGTTGATCGCCCCTTGAACAAGCTCGTCAACACGACGCAGTCGAGCGGTGAACTGACCAGAGAGGTTGCCCGCGGCGATCGATAGCGACGTAACCCCCACGCCGCCATTGAGCTCCCGGTGGATCTTCGGGTGATCGAACGCGAGCGCCTGGCCTTCGATCTCCTTTGGCTGGCTGAACGGCCACACAGCCCTACCTCCTCAGTTCTTGGCTGGAAGATTCGACAGCACCATGCTCGCCACCTGCTTCGCCACAGCACACGTGTCCTGATGTTCCGGGTGATCACTGTCGCCCCGATCCACGTTCACCGAGAACGCATCCTCTGGCGTCGTAGACACATAAATCCCGCAGCTATAAGTCAGAGGCTGGCTTGTCACCATCGGATAGCCGTCGATGACTTCATCCGGCGCTGTCTTGTGCACGGTTCTCAGCACACTCTTCAACCCCTGGTTCAGGGTCGTGGAAGGTGCCAGATTCACACGGAGGCCGTCAGTGTTGGCACCCCAAATACAGGAATTTTCGCCCCAGGCTGACGGGCGATGAGTAGGCGCTCCACCAGTTCCAATCTGGGCCAATTGATCGGCTTGGAGAAGCTGGCAGGGGTCGCCCACCGCTTCGAGGTTCTTCGGGTTTGCGACCTGTGGCATGGCTGGATCGCTCGGCGCCGCCTGTGAACTTGGTGCTGTGGTCTCGGTCGGTGTGCCGGCCATTTGTTGGGAGCAGCCCGCAGCTCCGAGGGCGACCACGACGGCGGCGAAAGCGAGGGCGGTGCGCGCGTGACTCATAGCTTCCCGATCTTGTTCTTATCGTCGACGCGCTCGTACTCGCGCTGGGCAGCCTCGATCTTGTCGCGGAAGTCCTGCACCCAGCGCCGCATGTCGTCGATCGTGTGAACGGCGGAGCCAGGCCGAGCAGTAAGGTGTTCGATGATCTCGGTGGTCGTGTCGACGCTCACCTCATCCTCGCCAGGCGGCAGGATGCTCCGGAACTCCTGGGCATCGTCAGACGCAAGTCGGAGTTCCTCGAGCGCAGCGTCGAGATCTGCCTTGACTGCGTTGAGCTCCTCTGGGGCGACTTCAAAGCTGCTTGCTGTCGCCCCGGCACTGGAAGCCGTGATCAAGGGAATCTGGAACATCCCTGTCACGGGGTTCAGGGCAACGGCCTGGGCGATACGTGCCTGCGTCGTCGGATCGTTCGGTGCGGTCATGACTCCCCTCTCTTGTGACTCATCGGATTCCAGCGCCCTGACCTTCATCGGCAGTTCGTGTCATCGCGGTAGTTTCTCGGCGAGCTCGGAAAGTGTGCGGGCCACCAAGCCCGGGTCGGCTGGGGCGGTCACCAGGAACTCGCCGCGTAGGTATTGGATGTACGAACCCTGGGTGGTTCCGGTGAGCAGCACGACGCTGTCGGGCGCGTGCAGCTTGCCGCGACTGTCTCGAACCGCCACCGAGAATTCCCCGTCGTGGACGCGTTCACCAGAGACCATGCGGGCGTATTCACGGGCATCGTCGCTGCGGACCTTACGAGCTCGCAGCTCGCGGATCGTCGCGCTGACTTGCGCTTGTCCCTGATGCTCTTCAGCCGACTTGCTCGCGGCCATGGCGTCTTCAAGCCGAATACTCACCGCTGCGCCGCCCACAGGAGTGATCTCAGGCCAGAGGCCCACCAACGCGCTGTAGGCGGAGGTCGGCCACACGGGATCAATGCGGATCTTGCGCCCCTCAACCCGAGTGCGAACCGCCTGATCACCTGAGATCGACACCAACCCACGGACGTGCTTGCCAAGCTGTGGCGCGAACCGCGTATCGGCCTCGGTCGACGCGTAGGCCAGCAGCCTCATGATGTCGGTAACCCACGGAACCGCCTGGCCGGCCCGGTCGAGCCATCCTCGTGCTCGCGCCTTGTCCTGGGATTTTTCCCATTCGGCAACCGGATCGTCGGGCTCTCCGAGATCGGGAAAGTACTGGAGCAGCTGCGGTGGCGGGACCAGGTGTTCCTCGCCGTCTTCCTGGTGCGCGAGTCCTGCGCCGTACCAGAGCGGGCCGAATAGGCTGCCGTCGAACTCCAGCGCCTCAGACACGAGCTCCCCCAAGCGGTTATGCCGTGATCTTCGGTTGTGCCGTGATCTTCGATGTCAGAGCATATCCAGCAGCGTTCGCGTAATTGGGTGAGTCGGATGCGGAGCCCCGATCCGCGCGTGCGATCTCACCCGAATGGTTCAACCATCTTCTCTCATCCTGCGCTCGGGTTCACAGCCCTGGCTGCGCCAAATGCGAGCGCTGGGCTGTCCGGCTCAGCGCTGGCCAGGCAAATCCAAGGCACGCCGAGAAAGGCGTTTGAAAATGCTGCAGGGTGTGATTGTGAGACCCGGGCTTCGACGAGGCCATGAAACGTCACCGCGGCTTGCCACTGCGAGGGCCGAACGAGAGGGGCAAGCTGCCTACTGGCGAGCGACAACATCCTGGCCGCTATCGGTCGCACCGTCGGGTTTCTTGTCGTCTTCTGTCGCGCACGGCGCGCCTGCGGGCGCCTGTTGCTGCGCCCGTTCGACTGCCAGTGCGTGCTCGGCTTGGGCGCTGTGGGTGGAAGCCTCGCCCTCGTTTCAACCGGATTGTTTCGCCTGCTTGTCCCTGCCTAGGCGCAATGCCGGTCGTTTAAGTGATCTTGGCTGGTCGAGGTCGGTGTCCGGTCTTGCTGGGTGCGGTGATGACGACCGCTGAGCGGGACGGCCTGCTGTCCTGGCGCTGCTGGCGGTGGCGTGCCCGTTTGGCCGGGAAATTGCTCATCTTCCTCTTGATCACGCGCGGATAGCTCCGGTTCCGGCGCTCCGGATTGATCTCATCGCAGACCTCGGCCAGCAGTAGACGATAATGATCATTACTTGCCGCGAGGGGGAAAAGACTCCGGTTTCCACACGCGGGACCGGATGACACGCACCGTGTTCTTATGCGAAATCCGATCCGGATCCAACTTCACATGATCAGCAGCATCCACCTGGACACACATCGTGGCGTAGTGCACCGCCAGATGCGCCCAGAATTCCTGCCGCACCCCATCCGGCGACTTCGACCGAAAGATCTTCTCGTTGCCCAGCTGAATGCTCTTGATCTGCTTGAGAAACCCCTCGATATCCCAGCGCTCATGGTAAAGAACCGCGAGCTCCTTCGCGGGAGCCTGAACCGGGTCCATGATCGTGGTCACCAGTCGATACAACTCACCTGACCACGGCAGCCGATATTCGATCACCCGCAACCGAAACGACGCCCGACCGGACTTCTTGGGCGGGATCACCTCCGCGATGTAGGACCCATCGGCCAGCATCTCCACCGGCTGCAGAATGAGGTTCGACGCCACCCGCCACAGCAGGTCAGTGCCGGTGTCCACCGCCTTGATCCACCGATGGAACGAATAGATATGCCGATCGGCCAGCACCAGCATGCCCGGCCTCAGCGAGCCGAACATCTCCTCGATCAACATCGTTTCCGCGGCAGCGTAGCCATCCATCCGGGCGTCAAAGACCGCGTGCGTGCCTAATTCGATCAGGCACGCCGCCTGAATCTGCGGATACGCGGTCTTGCCCTCGCCACGGCCCGAACCCGGGCGACCGAACTCCCGCTCGTTGTCCTCGGTATCGGGCACGGTGAATGTGGTTCCGTCCACCGCCGTCAATAACCAGTCCTGATACCACGCGCCGCGCGTGTCCGGTCGCGCGCGGGGCGTCATCACCGCGCGCGCCGCCGTTTCCATCGGACCCGATCCCAACCTGTGGCGAGCGGCCCCGATCGACCCGGTCGTGGGCACCCGATAACCCTGCCCGCCCCGCCCAAACACCGACATGAGGATCTTCATTGCCGACCGGTAGGACTCGTGCGGAAACAGGCACAAGACCAGCGTGAGTAGCCGGGGCCGCGGCGGGATCCAGGATGGTGGTCACCAGCCGGTAGACGGTCTGCTCGGCGCCGAGGGTGTATTCCACGACTCGGACTGTGATCGGGTCAGCGCGCCGGTAGTAGTCGCGGGAGGCCACGATCTCCGACAGGTACGAGCCGTCATCGAACTGACGCACCACGGGCAGGGCCGCGTTGGCCCGCACACGCCAGAGTAGGTCGGCCCCGGTGGCCGCGCTGCTCGCCAGGCCCGTTGGCCTGGGGTTCTTCTTTGGGGGTCGGTTTCGGTCCGAGGGTGCGGATTCGCGGCTCCGAGTCCTGCGTGAGCACAAGCCGGGCGGCGATTCGTTGGGCGATGTGTTGCCGCGCTGATGCCCACGGGTGCGGAAGATCGGAGTTCATGGTTCACCTTCTATTTCGAATGTTCGGCCTTTGTCGGCCAACACGTGCGTAGCCTCCTCGGCGCGTGCAATTGGCGTTCACGGGTTGGCGGCGATCAGGCGACTCGAGTGGAATCCCGCGCTGATGAGGTGTCGTCGGTGCGCGTTGGTCGGAACCAGGATCAGTTCGCCGGTTACGAGGGTGCTGCCGGGGAGTTGAAGATGCGCCAGATACGTCGTCGTGTCGGCAACGACGCGGACGAATGCTTCGCGCTCCACGGCGAGTGCTCGTGCGATGGGAATCAGGCTCCGCAGGGTTTGCCCATGAAGTTCTTCCGTATCGCCGGACGGCGCAGGCTGTGTCTCACCCCGGGCGTGCGCGGGCTTCTCGTTGGTTTCGGGGGCTGACTGGCCCGGCGATTGTGGCTGAAGACGCACTGCGGCGAGCTGATCCTCGCTGGCCGGTTGGGAAGAGCTGCTGCTCTGGGTGCAGCAGGCGATCGCTGGCGGCAGTGGGCGGTCGCGGCGTGCGTGGGTTCGCCATCGTGTGAGTTCTCGGCTGTAGCGCTCTGCGTGATCTCTGCCTTCTGGCGTGGACACGACCGGAAAGGTGCCCCTGCGGTCGTCGCGTCGGGTATGCACGATCACGAGCTCGCCGCTGGTTATGCGAGCCGCGAAGGTGTCGATGCCGAGCATCTTCGCGGTGTCCTCGTAACGGGAAGTCGTTGTGTTGATGACCTTCTCGTCGTGGATGGTGGTGCGCCACCGCAGGTGTCCCGGGCAGGTCTCGGTTCTGTGGAGGCGGCGTCGCCAGCATTGGCGGCCGCGGCCGCAGTCTTCCCAGTACGGGTAGACGATGCCGGTGACGAACAGCTCGATCTCGGCGATGTCCTGGCGGCGATCGCCGCGGGCCGGCCTTAGCAGCCGAACGCAGGGCACCGCTTCTTGCCATTCTTCCGATGCGCGCGAGGTCATCCACAACGGGTCGATGCCGTCGCGGCGAGTCATGGCGGTGCGGCGGCGGGCGGCCGGCACATCGATGCCGCTGACTTGGATTTCGAGCGCGAAGCAGGCGCCGTCGGGGCGTTCGAACTGCACGTCGGAGCGGTATGTGCGTCCTGGGCTGGTGACTTCTTGGCGCACGGGGTCGTTGCCTGCCTTGCGGAACGCCACGACGGTGCGGGCTTTGAGGATCTTGTGCTCTTGGCTCTCCGACGGCGAGGCCGGGGCGTGGCCGGAGCAGGTGCGTTGACCGGGGAAGTGAACCCAGTGGAAACCGCGTTCCTCGGGGACTCGCCCGGCGTAGTTGGGGTTGCGCTTGAGGTAGACGCGATGGCGCTCGATGCAGTGCGCGAAGCGCCGCCGGTGGTGGAAGCCTGGATGGGCGAGGTCTCGGTCTTCGTGGAAACGCTCGCGTTCGAAGAGTCCGGGGTGCCCGAAGTCCGGTCGGCGTGCGTCGAGCTCGTGTTCATGGTCATCGTTGGAGAACGCGATCACAGTCACGGCTGCTCCCAGCATCCGAATTACCGCTTGCGGTTCATCGTCCCGGCTACCACGACATGCCGTTCCGGACTGCGAATGCGATGAGTGAGCACGGCTGCGGCACTTGGGCTACCACCGGCGGCCAAACGAGGCCGAGACATGATTCCGCAGAGGTGGATCGTCGCCGGGCATGCATGGTCGATCTCGCCGAGGCGGGCTATTCCTGCGCCGTACGGGCGAAATTTGTGGAGCGGGCCCGAGGAGAACCTGCTTGAGACCGTTCGGAGCTGCAGGAGAGTCTGATCGGCCTATCCTGGCGAGGTCTGGTGCGCGCCGCGATCGATCGCGGCGCCCTTGCCCGCAGAGGTGCCGAGGATGTCGGGGCGGTCCTAGTAGTACTTCGTTAAGTTTGTCTTCGTTTGGGGAGTTTTCTTTGGCATGTGGGGCAAACGCCGGTCCAGCACAGTAAGACGCTTTGGAGCAG